>NZ_DASSRA010000478.1:0-11357 GCF_035702065.1 Rhizobacter sp. | reverse complement strand
GCCGGTGCGGCCGCGCAGCTGCACCTCTTCGGCAGCGAGCCAGTCACCGAGCGCGTGAGCCCGCAGCGCGTGATCGACGTCGACCCGGCCGCGTTGCGCACGCACTTCCGTCCCTCCAGCGAGCCGCTGCAGTTCGACCTGCACACGCGCGGTGGCTTCTTCAAGCTGCAGCTGAGCGGGCCGCCCAATGCTTTTGGCCACCAGGCCTACCCGCAGCTGCTCACGCACACCGTCTCGGCCAACGCACGCCACAAGTACCGCAAGCCCTTGCCGCTGCCCAACCCGCCGTACACGCCGATGGTGGAGCGCCTGCGATTCGACTACCGCGCCAGCAGCAGCATCCACCTGCGCAGCGAGGTGCGCGCCGCGCCGGGCGAGGTGGGGGCGGACGTGGAGCGTGTGTTCCACCTGCACCCCTTCGGCATGGAAGAGATCCATCCCGCCGCGGGTGATCGGCCGCACGGTGTGCTGCCGCCTTGCGGGCCGGACGGCAACCTCTGCATCGGTTTGGCCGCCGGCCAGCTGCAAGGCGCGTTGTCCCTGCTGTTCCACCTGCGCGCCGAGTCGGCGCTGCAGCTGGTCGCGGCCGTGCCGCCCGTGCGCTGGTACTACCTGGCGGCCAACCGGTGGTGGCCCTTGGCGCCGTCGCAGGTGCTGTCGGACACGACGGCAGGCTTTCTCACGTCCGGCATCGTCACGCTCGACGTGCCGGCCGAGATCCGCAGCGACAACAGCGTGCTGCCTGGTGGCCTCTTCTGGCTGCGCGCCAGCGCGGGGCATGGCTTCGAGGCTTTCGCCGGGCTGTACGGCGTCCATGCCCAGGCGGTGCGGGCCGTGCGCGTGATGGCTGCCGGCGCCCCCGCGGCGCCCGTGCCGATGGCGGCGGGCACGGTGAAGGAGGTGATGGTCAACGTGCCCGGCCTGAGCGGCGTGGTGCAGGTCGGCACCTCATTCGGCCTGCGCGCCCACGAAGAGCAGGCCCTGATGCGCGCCCGCGCCGGCGAGCGGCTGCAGCACAAGAACCGCGCCTGCACGCCCTGGGACATCGAGCGCCTGGTGCTGGCGCGCTTCCCCTCGGTTTTCAAGGTGAAGTGCTTTGCCCAGCCGCTCGATGCGACGCAGCCCGGCGAGGTGCTGGTGGTGGTGGTGCCGGCCACGCGCCGCAACGAGCCGCTGGAGAGCACGCTCGGCCCCCGCGTCAACGCCATCGAGCTGATGCGCATGGCCGAGCACCTGCAGCGCGCGGCCTCGCCGTTCGCGCGCATCCGCGTGCGCAACGCCAGCTACGAGCGCATCCAGGTGCGCTGCAACCTCCAGCTGGTGCGCGGCACGCACGGGGGCCAGGCGCTGCAGCGGCTCAACCAGCGCATCAACGAGTACCTCTCGCCCTGGCACGACGAGGGCTACCAGGCCCGCTTCGACTGGACGGTGCGTAGCGAAGACATCGAAGCCTGCATCCGCTCGGCGCCCGGTGTCGAGGCGGTGACGCAGCTCTCGCTGCTGCACATCGCGGCCGACGACAGCGGCGTCTACACCCTGGGCGACACCGCGCGCCCAGGCTCCGACGGCCGCAACACCGTCATGCCCGGCCACGTGCAGGCGCGCATGCCCTGGAGCCTGGCGCTGCCCATGCCCAACCACCTTCTGGGCGTGGCCGATGCCACCGAACCGCAGGACGCGCCGGCGCCCGCCACCGGCATCTCCAAGCTCGCCGTGGGTGGCACCTTCATCGTGGGTGGTTAGCGCATGACCAGCCAAAGCCGTGACACGCTGCGTGACTTCTTCGGGGAAGGCAAGCTCCCCACGAAGGACCATTTCGGCGACCTCATCGACTCCATGCTCAACATGCGGGACGAGGGCTTCCGCAAGTCCATCGCCAACGGCTTCGAGGTGTCCACGCCAGTCGGGCACGATGCGCTGATCAGCTTCTACCGCGACCAGCGACCCAAGACGGCGCTGTGGAGCGTGCGCTACGGCGGCCAGCGCGACCAGCTGCTGTTCCAGCCCGGCAACGCCGCGGCGCAGGTGCCGCCGGTGCTGGCGCTGGATGCGCAATCGCGCGTGGGCATCAACACCGCCGAGCCGCGCCACGCGCTCGACGTGGCTGGCGTGGTGGCTTCGGAAGGACGAACCGGCAGCTCGTCGCTGCTCAGCGCGCAGCCATTGCTGGCCAACGGCGAGTGGCAAGACCTCACCGTCACGCTGCACGGCTGCCAGGCGCTGGAGGTGATGGCCGGCGTGGGCGCGCCGGGGGCAGGGCGCTACGCGCTGCTGCACACGGTGGCCATGAACACCTACAACCCGACCGCGGGCTGGCTCGACTTCCTTTCGCGGCGCAAGCGCATCCGCTGCGACCACGCCTACTTCGGCCGGCGCTGCGACAAGCTGCAGCTGCGCTGGCAGGGCACGAACGGGCGCGATGCCGCCTACCGGCTGCAGGTGCGCACCGGCTGCGACTACGGTGACGACATCCGCATCCAGGCGAACATCACGCGGCTGTGGTTCGACGAAACCATGCGGGGGGACAGCCGATGAGACACCCCGCCACATGCCGTCATCCCGGCGCACGCCGGGACCCACGCGTGCCGATGCGGGTGCGGTGGAAAGACGCTCAGGCGTGGCTGCAGTGGATCCCGGCGTGCGCCGGGATGACATGGGTTGGAGTGCGGACATGAGCACCGAGACACCTCAGTTGCCGCGCCATGTGGGCGCACCACCCGAAGGCAGCTTCGAGCAACTTCGCGCCGAAGGCCTGCGCCTGTGCCAGGCCCTGAGCGGCGAGATCTGGACCGACTACAACGTTCACGACCCCGGCGTCACCATGCTGGAGCAGGCCTGCTACGGGCTCACGGGCCTCATCTACCGCGCCGACTTCAGCGTCGAAGACCAGCTCACCGGCCCCGACGGCGAGATCGACTTCGAGCGCCATGCGCTGCACCCACCGCAAGAGGTGTTCCCCTGCCGCGCCACCACGCTGGCCGACTACCGCCGCCTGCTGCTCGACCGCGTGGCCGGTCTGGAAGACGTCTCGCTCGTCCCCCAGCCGCCGCCCACGTCCAAGGCGCGGGCGCTGCCGGGCCTGGTCTACCTGGTCGTCAAGCCTTCGGGCAGCGGGCCGGCCGACCCGGCCTTGCTGGCCGAAGCGGCGCGCGCCTACGCCGCCCAGCGCAACCTCTGCGAAGACCTGCACGAAGAGGTCTGCACCGAAGAGCAGCGCCTGTGCGACCTGCACGCCGAGATCGAACTCACCGGCCCGCGCGACGCCGTGGAGGTGCTGGCCGAGGTGTACGACCGCTGTGCGCGCCACGTGATCGCCAGCCCCCGCCTGCTGAGCCTGGAAGAGGCGCTGCGCCGCCACGGCTCGCTGGAGCGCGTGTTCGATGGCCCGCTCACGCAGCACGGCGTGCTCGACGACCTGGCCGAGCACGGCGCCATGCTCTTCGTGAGCGATCTCGTGGCACTGGTGCAGCAGGTGGACGGCGTGAAGGAGGTGCGCCGCCTCGCGCTGCAGCGGGGCGACGCCGCGCCGGTATCCGGCTCGCTCCCTTGGCGCGGCCCCGGCTGGGCGCTGCGCCTGCGCGTGCCCGGTGGCACCGGCGAGGTGAGCCTGGTGCGCCTCACCCGGCGTGGCAGCGTGGTGCAGGTCTCGCAGCAAGAGGTGAGCGAGAAGTACGCCGACCTGCGCGCCGCCAGCCAGGCCCGCCGCCAGGCCAGCCAGAACCTCGCGGCCACTGCGCCGCAGCCGCGCGGCCAGCACCTGCCGCCGCAGCCCTACTACCCGGTGCAGAACCAGTTCCCGCCCATCTACGAGCTGGGCCCCCACAGCCGACCCACCAGCGGCAGCCCGCACGAGCAGGCAAGGGTGCTGCAACTCAAGGCCTACCTCTCTCTGTTCGACCAGGTGATGGCCAACGGCGCTGCGCAGCTCGACCACCTGCGTGATCTCTACGCGGTCGACGGCGCACCGCGGCAAAGCTACTGGTGGGAGCTGCTGGCCGACGAGGCCGTGCCCGGCCTGGCCAGCCTGTACCGCCGCGATCCGCAAGAGATCGAGCAGCGCGCCTTCGCCCGCTTCGACCACCCGCTGGAGCGCAAGAGCCGCGTGCTCGACCACCTGCTGGCCCTGCACGGCCAGACCTACAGCCAGAACTCCATGCGCCAGTTCTGCGGCCACCACAGCCCGGGCGAACTGGAGGCCTTGCTGCTGGCCAACAAGGCGGCCTATCTGCAAGACATCGTGAGCCTCTCGCGTGACCGCTGCGGCGGCCACGACATCACCCAACCGCTGTGGGACCCGGAGCACCCCGAGAGAACCCCCGCGCTGCAGCGGCGCGTGAGCCTGCTGCTCGGCTTCCGCTACCCGCAGGCGCGTTCGCTGGCCTTGCCTTTGCGCCGGCAGAACCGCGAGCTGGTCGATGTGCAACTGCATGCCGACGAACACCCCTCGGAGACCTGGCAAGGCGAGGCCGACCCGCGCTGGCACCGCGTGGCCCACGAGCCCGGTGTGCCCGAGCGGCGCGCCATGCTCGCCGACCTGATGAAGATCCGCCCGCTGCGGCAGGCCCGCCTGAGCGAGGCCTTCTTCCGCGTGGCGGCGCAGCGCGAGCGCTATTGGCTCGTCGACGCGGCCGATGCCTCCAGCCAGCGCCTGCTGCTCGGCCCCGACGAAGCCGGCCGCTGGTGGCCGCTGGGCTCGTTCGCTGACACCGCCAGCGCCAGCCGCGCCGCGGCCAGCCTGCGCCAGTTCGTGCTGCACCTGTCGCACGAGAGCGAAGGGCTGCATCTCGTGGAGCACCTGCTGCTGCGCCCCATCGGCCGCAGCCCGGGCCACGAGCGGCTGAAGCTGAGCGATGCCTTCTATGCACTGCGCCTGAGCGTGGTGTTCCCTGCGTGGACGGTGCGCTCCCACGAGCCCAATTTCCGCCGCCTGGCGCAGGAGACCGTTCAGCTCAACCTGCCGGCCCACGTGGCGGCGCGTTGCCTGTGGCTGGACTTTGCCGCGATGAACAGCTTCGAGGCCTGCTGGTCGGCGTGGCTGCAGGCCCGCATGGACCATGCGCAATCGCCGCAGACCGGCAGCGCCGAGCGTGTGAACCAGGCCGCTTGCCGCGTGATCGAGTGCCTTCAGCGGGAGGCTCCCCATGACTGAAACCCATCTGGTCGACGACCTTCAATTCCAGTTCACCGTGGCCGATGCGGCCGAGGGCGACCCGTCACCACGCCTGGCCGCGTGGTCGCGCGACGCGGCGCTGCGCATCATCGACGAGGTGTTCAGCGAAGTCTCGCCCCCCGGCGAGGTGCTGAGCCTGCAGCGGCTGGAGATCAACCTCGGCAGCGTGAACGGCGAGGACGCCGAGTCGCAATGGGCCGCGCGGCTGCGCGAACAGCTGATGTGGGCCTTGCGCGACCGGCGCTCGGCGGCCAAGAAGCAGGAGGCGGCACAGCCCACGGACGACCGCTTCCGCACGCCGGCGCAGTCGGACCTGGCCGTCTTTCTGCATTACCTGCAGCGCGGCCACCTGCCGTGGTCGGTGGTGTGCCTCGGCCCGGGCGAGCTGGATGCGCTCGCCAACCGCGTGCTGCGCGGCAACGGCGCGGCGCTGCGCGAGGCCTTGCAGCAGGTGCCGGTGCCCGCGCCCTGGCTGCGGCGCATGGCCAAGCAGTTCTCCGAAGCGTGGCTGGCGGAGCTGGCCGCGCTGTTGACGGAGGGCAGGGCGGACGAAGCGGTGCGGCAGGTGCGCGCGCTCAGCCCGGCCAAGCGGGCGGCGGCGTGGGTGGGCTTGTTTCAACGCTCGCTCGGTGAGCCGCTCAGATCCCGCACACCTCCGCCCGCTCAGGCTGAGCCTTCGACGAAGCTCAGGACAGGGCCTGCCGAAGCCCCGCCAAGCCACGCCGAAGAAGTTCTGGAACCCACGGCGCTGCTCTCGTCAACCCTGTCCGCGCTCATCGACCACCTGAGCACCGGCACCGCACTCGATGCCGACACCTTGTCGACCCTGAAGCAGTCCTCTCCCTCTGCGCTGCTGTCCCCCGCCGGAGCAACCCAGGCCCTCCAGTGCTGCCTCGCCTCACCCCAGGCGGCCGACCGCCTTGCCGCCCTCTGGCCTGCCTCCCAGGTCGCCCCCTGGCTGCGCAGCCTGTGCGGCATGCCGGCCGAGACCGTGCACGCCAGCATCGCGCTGATGTCGCAGGCCTGCCGCGCCACCGGCCTCTCGGCCGCCATCGCGCAGATCGAGCGCCTGAGCTGGCGGCACGCGCTGCGCGAGCTGTTCGAAGAGCGGCGCGAGGTCGACCCCGGCGAGTTCGCCCACCGCCTGACCGAGCACCTCGCCGAGCGCCTGCAGGCTCCCGAGCCGCAGCGCTGGCGCACCCAGCTGGCGCAAGCCCTGCGCGAGATGGCAGCCCAGCAACCCATGGCCGAGGCCCTGGCGCACGCCCTGGTGCCGCCGCCACCGACAACGCCTGCGCAAGCGCCTGCGAGCCCGGAACCCGCACCCGCCTGGGCCGAAGGCGACGCGCTGGAGGTGAGCAACGCCGGCCTCGCCCTCGTCGGCCCCTACCTGCCACGGCTGTGGGGCATGCTCAAGCTCACGCATGAAGGCGCCTTCATCGACGAAGCCGCCGCCACACGCGCGGTGCAGCTGCTGCAGTTCATCGTCACCGGGCGCTCGGAGACACCTGAGCACGCGCTGGTGCTGAACAAGCTGCTGTGCGGCCTGCCGCTGGAAGCGCCGGTCGCGCGCGAGATCGCGCTGCGCGAAGACGAGCAGGCCGCCATCGAAGGGATGCTGCAGGCCGTGATCGAGCACTGGAAGGGCCTGGGCAAGACCTCGGTGCCCGGCTTGCGCGAGACCTTCCTGCAACGGCCGGCGCGCCTGAGCTACCACGAGGAGGGTTGGCGCCTGCAGGTCGCACAGCGCCCCTTCGACATGCTGCTCGACCAGCTGCCCTGGGGCTACGCCACGCTCAAGTTCGCGTGGATGGAGGGTGTGATCCATGTCGACTGGCGCTGAACTGCGGGCCGTTCGCAGCCCGTCGCCATTGCCTTCGCCTTCACCCGGCGAGGCCAACGCGCAGGCGCTGGAGCGCGAGCTCGACTGGTTCAACCAGGTGCTGCAGGCCCGCCTGAGCCTGCACTTCGGCCAGCCGTGCGCGCATGGTGATGTGCGGGAGATCGTGCCACCGGACTTGCCGCAGGGCAGCTCCGACTACGCCCGCCTGGTGCACGACAACGGCCTCGGCTTCGACGAGCGCCTGGTGCTCACCCTTGCGCTCGTCCCGCACCTGCGGCCGGCGCTGCTCGACACGCTCTTCGTGCGCAACAAGAACCTCGACCGCGGCTTCACCGAGTTCGGCGGCTGGAAGGGCAAGGCACACGGCGGCTTCCTGCCCACCGGAGAGACAGCCGCCTTCCTGCTGGCGGGCGACGACCTGCAGCAGCGCTTCGCCGTGCCGCACCTGTTCGAAGAAGCCCACCCGCTGCACCGTCTGGGCGTGCTGAGCCTGGAGCATGACGCGCCCGGCGAGCCTTATTTCAGCGGTGCGCTGCGCGTATCCGACGAGTACCTGTCGCTCCTGACCACCGGCGAGCGCCACAAGCCCGACTTCAGTGCCAGCTTCCCGGCCAAGCGCATCCACACCACGCTGGGCTGGAACGACCTCGTGCTCGGCCCCGAGGTGCTGGAAGAGGTGCAGGCCATCACCACCTGGATCCGCCATGCCGACACGCTGCTGCGCGAGTGGCGCCTGGGCAAGGCGCTCAAGCCCGGCTACCGCAGCCTCTTCTTCGGGCCGCCCGGCACGGGCAAGACGCTCACCGCCACGCTGATCGGTCAGGCCGTGCAGGCCGACGTGTACCGCATCGACCTCTCCATGGTCGTCTCCAAGTTCATCGGCGAGACCGAGAAGAACCTGGCCCAGGTGTTCGACCAGGCGCAAAGCCGCAACTGGGTGCTGTTCTTCGACGAGGCCGATGAGCTCTTCGGCAAGCGCACCGCCACCAGCAGCTCCAACGACCGCTATGCCAACCAGGAGGTTTCGTACCTGCTGCAGCGGGTGGAAGACTTCCCCGGCGTGGTGATCCTGGCCACCAACCTCAAGGCCAACATCGACGAGGCGTTCGCGCGGCGCTTCCAGTCGCTGGTGCACTTTCCCATGCCCGACGCCGACCAGCGCCTGCGCCTGTGGCAAGGCGTGGCACAGCACACCGGGCGGCTCGCGCCCGACGTGAAGCTCGCCGAGCTGGCCGAGGCGCACGAACTCTCGGGCGGCGCCATCGCCAACGTGCTGCGCTATGGCGCGATCAGTGCCCTGCAGGCGGGCCGCAGCCAGATCGGCGCGCAGGATCTGGTGCGCGGCGTGGCGAAGGAGTTGCGCAAGGAAGGGCGCACGGTGTGAGCATGCGACGCAACACGCCACGCTCAACTCCCACCACGCCGGCTGGCGTGGGCCGTCACGTCAGGCCGGCAGGCGTGGGCCGTCACATCACGCCGGCAGGCGTGGTGCTGCGCGTGCTGTGGGCAGGCACCGTGTTGCTCTGGGCCGGTTCGCTGGGCGGTGCGGGCGGCCTCGGGCCACCGGCAGCAGTGAGTTCGGCGCCGCCCGCGCCCGTGGCGGCGGCCTCAGCGGTCGCGAGCGCGGTCTTGCCGGCGGCTGCTTCGGTTCCGGCACCGGCCCCCACGGCGTCGGCTGCCGCAGCATCTGCCCCCGCCTCGGCGCCCGTCGACCTGCGCCTCATCTACCGCACCGTGCAGTTGCCGTCCGGGCGGGTGGACACGGTGTATGGCCCGCGCCAACTGGTGCTGGGCGGCATCGGCCCCTACAGCTTCAGCTTCATCGACGGCCGCCTGCCCGTCGGCTTGCTGCTGTCGCCCGAAGGCGTGCTGGGCGGCACGCCCACCGTGGCCGGCACGCAGCGCTTCTTGCTGCAGGTGCACGACTCGTCGGTGCCGCAGCGCGTCACGCAGCAGGTCTATTCGCTCCACATCGGCAGCGGTAAGCCGGCCCCGAAGCCGGCTGCAGCGGCTTCGGCCCCCGCTTCGGCCCCGCAGCTGACGGCACTGTCAGCCGACGATGCCTCGGTGCCGGTGAGCCGGCTGGGCCTGAGCTCGGTCTGGGTCTACAAGCTCAGTGCCGACAGCCTGAAGGAGCTGACCACGCCCGAGCCGGCACCCGAGGCCGAAACGCCTGCCGGTGACAGCCCACCCACGCCGCCGGAGCCCCCCAAAGCGCCCACCATCGACGGCGGCCCGACCGCCGAGCAGCTCGAAGACATGCTGGCGCCCCTGGTCGACGTGGAGTTCCCCGGCCGCCAGCTCTTTGAAAGCGCCCTGGAGGCGCGCCGCTGCAGCTACTACCTGGCCTTGGCCAATGCCGCGGCCAAGAAACAGAAGGCCGTGAAGCCCACCAGCTGCACCCAGGTTGAGGCGGCGGCTTCGGCCCCCGCGCGATCCAGGACCGCGCCGCTGGCGGCCGGCCAGGTGGCGACCACCGATCTGTATGCGCAGCTGCTGCCGCCGCCCTTGAAGAAGCGCATCCTGACGCTGGCCGAACAGCGCCACCCCTTCAGCGCGGGCCAGGCGGTGCGCTGGAGCGGCGGTGGCTGCGGCTGCGTGACCGCCACGCCCGGCAACAAGGTCCAGGGCATCTACCCGTTCTGGCTGGCCAACGCCAAGACGCAGGACATCGACTTCAGCAAGTTCACCCGCATCAGCTACCTGGGCGGCCTGCTCAACGACAACGGCAGCTACACCACCTCACCCGCCTGGAAGCAGGAGGGCCTGGACTTCACCCGCGCCGCGCAGCGCCACGGCACGCTGGTCGACCTGATGGTCTACCGGCGCGACTGGACCACGGTGCTCGCCATGAGCGATGAGCAGCAGGGCGCCTTCATCCGCCAGGCTGCGGTCGGCCTGGTGGGCATGGCCGACAAGCCGCTCACCGACGTGTTCTCGCGCCTCAAGTCGTGGTTGCTGCCGTTCTGGAGCGAGCCCGTCTACCTCTACGACGGCATCACGCTCTTCTTCGACGAGGTGCCCAGCGCGCCGGCCGATGCCGACAAGTTCCGCCGCTTCTTCCGGGGCTTCGTCGAGCAGCTCATCGCCGAGATGCAGAAGACCAAGCGCACCTACGCACTCAACATCGTGATGCCCGACCACCAGCTGGGCGAAGACGGCCCCTACAACTTCAGCGACCTGCTGCACTACGTGCAGATCGCCGAGCCCGAGGTGAGCAAGCAGCGCGCCGATGGCGACAAGCCGCTGGAGACCTTCAAGTACCAGGGCAAGAGCGGCAGCGACATCGCAGTCGAATACCTGGTGCTGCTGAGCGAGCCCACCTCCTCCAGCAAGAAGACGCTGCGCGCCAAGGTCGACGACACCAGTGCCTTCCAGGGCGAGATGCGCATCGTCTTTCTCAAGCGCGTGATGCCGGTGCTGCTGGTGCCCACGGGCGACGTGCCCGTGGCCGGGCCGCCCGACGCCGCCTCCGGCCCCGCCAACGCGGCGTCGGGCAGCCGCAGCTGGGAGCAGTTCGATTCCGACGTGAGCTACGCCTCCTGGCAGTTCAGCGGCGTGGGCTTCTGGCCCGTGCCCACGGGCAACACCGCCACCAGCAAGGAGGTGAGCAAGCTGCTCGCCGACCACTACTACCCCGGCGCCGCCACCAAGCTCGACACCGGCGTGTGCGCCTGGATCTGCCCCAACCGCACGCCGGCGCGCGTGCTCTTCAGCGCGCTGCTGCTCACGCTGGGGGTGTCTCTCGCGCTCTACGCCTGGTCGTGCCGCGTGCGCCGCATCGGCCGCCTTTACGTGGCCTACCTGTGGGCGAGCGCGCTGCTCACCGTCATCGTCGGCTTCGCGCTGCTGAGCTGCGACCCCGACCTGCACGCGCTGCGAACCGGCAACGCCATCCTGTACGCCTTGATCGCGCTGCTCTTCGCGGGCGGGGCCTACCTCAGTCTGAAGCCCCGGGTGGTGTTGCCCTAGCGCCATGAAGACCCCATCACCACGCGACGAGCCCGAAGCCACCCGCCGCCCGGCAGCGGATCAGCCGCTCGCCTCGGCCGGCCCCGCCGAATCGACGCTCGATGACAGCCCGCGCCAGGTGGCTCAGCGCCACCAGATCGACACAGCCTTTGCTGCAGGCGAAGCCCCCAACCGGACCGGCATGCCCGACACGCTGAAGGCCGGCATCGAAAGCCTGTCGGGCCAGGACATGTCGGACGTGCGTGTGCACCGCAACTCCGACAAACCGGGCCAGCTCAACGCGCTGGCCTATGCCCAGGGCAACGACATCCACCTCGCACCCGGCCAGGAGCAGCACCTGCCGCACGAGGCCTGGCACGTGGTGCAGCAGCG
>NZ_DASSRA010000477.1:0-9510 GCF_035702065.1 Rhizobacter sp. | reverse complement strand
TGACGAGCGAGCGGATGGAAGCAGCGGTCACTCGCGGCAACAAGCCTGCGACCTCGAGCGCCTATGCGTCGATGGCCTATTCGCGCGGCGCGTCGGCGCTTGGCGTCGCGGTGGCACTCGGCGAAATCAAGGACGAGATCCAGGACGAGGACGTGCTTCGCCGCTACGATCTGTTCTCATCCGTGGCCTCGACATCCGCGGGCATCGAGTTGATGCACAATGTCGTCATCGTGCTCGGCAATTCCGCGATGTCGGCAAGCCCGTTTGAGATCGGGCACGCAGTGATGACCGACGCCATCGACGCAACCGCGATCATCGATGCGCTAGGGAGCGTCGGCCTTGCCGCCGCCCCTCAAGCGAGCGCAGGCCGCGAACTCGTCAACGTCTTTGCCAAGGCGGAGGCCTCGCCTGATGGCACTGTGCGCGGCTTTCGCCACACCATGCTGGAAGATACCGACATCAGCTCCACCCGGCACGCACGCGCCGCGGTCGGCGGATTGATCGCCGGACTGGCGGGCACCGGCGCGGTCTACGTGTCCGGCGGCGCCGAGCACCAGGGCCCGCCCGGCGGCGGCCCCGTCGCTGTCATCGCGCGCCTTGTGCCTGAAAGATAGTCTTTTGCTCCCCAGCAAAATCGGATTTGCTTCCCGCCCACACCCGAGCGCGCACAGACGCCGCGTCCAACTTCACGAAGGGAGCTGCCCATGAACGGCCTTGGCGGACTGAACAAATCGCCTCATGGCGTGGTGATCGGTCTGGTGCAGTTGCAACTGCCTGTTGTCGTGACCAAGGCCGATCTCGCCCGGCAGACCGAACGCATCGTCTGGATGGTCGGCAAGGCCCGGCGCAATCTCTCGACGATGGACCTCGTGGTCTTCCCCGAATATTCGCTGCACGGGCTCTCGATGGACACCAATCCCGAGATCATGTGCCGGCTCGACGGGCCCGAGGTCGCCGCCTTCAAGAAGGCCTGCATCGACAACAAGATCTGGGGCTGCTTCTCCATCATGGAAGCCAACCCCGCCGGCAACCCCTACAACAGCGGCATCGTCATCGACGACACCGGTGCCCTGAAGCTCTACTACCGCAAGCTGCACCCCTGGGTGCCGGTCGAGCCCTGGGAGCCGGGCAACCTGGGCATCCCGGTGTGCGAGGGCCCGAACGGCAGCAAGCTCGCGCTCATCATCTGCCACGACGGCATGTTCCCCGAGATGGCGCGCGAGGCCACCTACAAGGGCGCCGAGATCCTGATCCGCACGGCAGGCTATACGGCACCGATCCGGCATGCCTGGAAGATCACCAACCAGGCCAACGCCTTCTGCAACCTCGTCTACACCGCCAACGTCTGCATGTGCGGCAGCGACGGCAGCTTCGACTCCATGGGCGAGGGCATGTTCTGCCACTTCGACGGCACGGTGATGGTGGAAGGCAGCGGCCGCCCCGACGAGATCATCACCTGCGAGTTGCGACCCGACCTGCTGCGCGAGGCGCGCGCCGGCTGGGGCGTGGAGAACAACATCTACCAGCTCTACCACCGCGGCTACGTGGCGGTGAAGGGCGGCGCGCAGGACTGCCCCTACACCTACATGCACGACATGGCCGCCGGCCGCTACGTGCTGCCGTGGGAGTCGACCGTGCAGGTGACCGACGGCACCTCCTGCGGCTTCGCCGCGCCCACGCGCGACTACGCCGGCCCGGCCCAGCCCACGCTGAAGAAGGTGGCCTGAATGACGACCGAACGCTACATCGCCGCCGACCCCTACCGCTGGCCCTTCGACGGAGACCTGACGCCGCAGAACACCGCGCTGGTCGTCATCGACATGCAGGTCGACTTCTGCGGCGAAGGCGGCTACGTCGACAAGATGGGCTACGACATCTCGCTCACTCGCGCGCCCATCGAGCCCTTGAAGAAGCTCTTCGCCGCCATGCGGGCCGCGGGCTACCCCATCATCCACACGCGCGAAGGCCACAAGCCCGACCTGTCGGACCTGCCGGCCAACAAGCGCTGGCGATCGCGCCAGATCGGCACCCACGGCATCGGCATCGGCGATGTGGGCCCCTGTGGGCGCATCCTCACCATCGGCGAACCGGGCTGGGAAATCATCCCCGAGCTGGCGCCGCTGCCCGGCGAGCCGGTGATCGACAAGCCCGGCAAGGGTTCGTTCTACGCCACCAACTTCGACCTGGTGCTGCGCACGCGCGGCGTCCGCAACCTCATCCTCACTGGCATCACGACCGACGTGTGCGTGCACACGACCATGCGCGACGCCAACGACCGCGGCTACGAGTGCCTGATCCTGTCGGACTGCACCGCGGCCACCGACCACGGCAACCACCTGGCGGCGCTGAAGATGGTGACCATGCAGGGCGGGGTGTTCGGTGCGGTGTCGGATTCGAAATCGGTGATCGAGGTAGTGAACGCATGAACGTCACCATCCGCTCAGCCTGAGGTATCGAAGGCCCGTGCAGGCCGTGCCGGGCTTCGATACCTCAGCCTGAGCGGTCTGTAGTGCGCCAACAGAAGGACATACCGCATGACCGCCCCCCTCGACCCCATTCCCCGCCCCACGGGCGCCCTCGCGCTCGACACCTTCGAGCTCACCAAGCGCTTCGGCGCCTTCACCGCGATGGACAAGGTCTCCCTCAAGGTGCGCCCCGGCACCGTGCACGCGCTGCTGGGCGAGAACGGCGCGGGCAAGAGCACGCTGGTGAAGTGCGTGGTCGGCTACCAGAAGGCGGAAGAGGGCGCGGTGCTGCTCGACGGCCGCGAGCACGACATCGCCACGCCGGTGGTCGCGCGCGAGCTGGGCATCGGCATGGTCTACCAGCACTTCACCGTGGTGCCCGGCATGACGGTGGCCGAGAACCTGCTGCTCGCGCGCGGCAAGCTGCCGGCGGTGATCGACTGGAAGAAGGAGCGCGCCGACCTCGTCGAGTTCATGAAGACCACGCCCTTCAAGCTCGACCTCGACGCCACCCCGCAGGAGCTGTCGGCGGGCCAGAAGCAGAAGCTGGAGATCCTCAAGCAGCTGCTGCTCAAGCCGCGCCTCCTGATCCTCGACGAGCCGACCTCGGTGCTCACCCCGCAGGAAGCCGACGAGGTGCTGGGCCTGCTGCGTGACCGCGCGCACGCGGGCGAGTGCAGCATCATCCTCATCACCCACAAGTTCCGCGAGGTCACGGCCTATGCCGACGACGTGAGCGTGCTGCGCAAGGGCAGGCTCGTGGCGGCGCACCGCGTGGACGAGACCACACCGCAGCAGCTGGCGGGGGAGATGGTGGGCGGTGACGATGACGCCAAGCGCGAGTTCGCCGCGCCGCGCCGTGCGGAGCGCGAGCGCGGTTCGCCGCGCCTGCAGGTGAAGGCGCTCACGGTCGATGGCGACCGCGGCCAGATCGCGGTCGATGGCTTGAGCATCGACGTGCATGCCGGCGAGATCGTCGGCGTGGCCGGTGTCTCCGGCAACGGCCAGCGCGAGTTCGCCGAGGCCCTGGTGGGCCAGCGGCGGCGCGTCTCGGGCGAGGTGCGGGTGGGCTACAACGGCAGCGCCGAGAGCTTCACCGGCACGCGCTCGCAGAACCGGCGCCTCAAGGTGCGCAGCCTGCCCGAGGAGCCTTTGCGCAACGCCTGCGTGGGCGAGCTGAGCGTGTCCGACAACATCGGTCTGCGTGCCTTCGACATCGCGCCGGCCGCACGCATGGGCTGGCTGCGCGGCCGCAGCCTGCGCGAGCGGGCGCGCAAGCTGATCACCGAATTCGGCGTCAAGACGCGCGGCGAGCTGGCGCAGATCCGTTCACTTTCCGGTGGCAACGTGCAACGTGCCGTGCTGGCGCGCGAGCTGAGCGACGACGCCGAGGTGCTGATCGTCAGCAACCCCGTGTTCGGCCTCGACTTCGCGGCCGTGGCCGAGATCCACCAGCGCTTGATGGACGTGCGCAACCGCGGCGGCGCGGTGCTGCTGATCAGCGAAGACCTGGACGAGCTGCTGGCGCTGTCCGACCGCATCGCCGTGATGAGCGGCGGCAAGGTCGTCCATGAGACGGACGCACGCCAGGCGGATCGAAATCGTTTGGGCGCCTTCATGGGTGGGAGTGCACATTGATCACGCTCGCTGCACAGCCCGGCCCCTTCAGCTTCGACCCGGCGCACACCGCGCTGGTGATGATCGACATGCAGCGCGACTTCATCGAGCCCGGTGGCTTCGGCGCCACGCTGGGCAATGATGTCTCGCTGCTCGCGCCGGTGGTACCGGCCGCCGCGGCGCTGATCGACTGGTGCCGCGCCCACGGCGTGCTCGTGATCCACACGCAGGAATGCCACGCGCCCGACCTGTCGGACTGCCCGCCCGCCAAGCGCCTGCGCGGCAAGCCCTCGATGCGCATCGGCGACATGGGCAGCATGGGCCGCATCCTGATCCACGGTGAACCCGGGGCGGGCTTCGTGCCTGAACTGCTGCCGCAAGACGGCGACATCGTCATCGCCAAACCGGGCAAGGGTGCCTTCTACGGCACGCAGCTCGGCGAGGTGCTGAAGTCGCGCGGCATCACCCACCTGATCTTCGGCGGCGTGACCACCGAGGTCTGCGTGCAGACCACCATGCGCGAAGCCAACGACCGCGGCTACGAGTGCCTGATCGTCGAAGAGGCCACCGGCTCCTACTTCCCCGAGTTCAAGGCCTCGGCGCTGGCGATGATCCGCGCGCAAGGCGGCATCGTCGGCTGGACGGCCCGCCTGGCCGATCTGACGGCGCCGGCCACCGCCTGAACGCGGGGCCGCTGGCATGGCAATCGGGCGCGGCAGCGCCTAGTATTCCCCGGGTGGCTGCCCCGGCCACGACATCGTGCGGAAGGAATCGCCATGCTGTCGCACTCGCGTGTCACCACCATGCTGCCGGTCCGCAACCTGGCCCGCGCCCGTGACTTCTACGAGACCAAGCTGGGCCTGGAACCCGGCGGCCTCAAGCCCGACGGCAAGTTCGTCTACAACGCCGGGGGCAGCATCCTGGCGCTGTTCCCCAAGCCCGAAGGCACCAAGGCCGAGCACACCGCGGTGAGCTTCGAGGTGAGCGACATCGTGGCCGAGATCGCGGCCCTCAAGGCGCGCGGCGTGGTGTTCGAGGACTACGACTTCCCTGGCTTCAAGACCGAGAACCACGTCTGCGTGCTCGGTGCCGAGAAGGCCGCCTGGTTCATGGACACCGAAGGCAACTGCCTGTGCATCCACGAGGACCTGCCCGAGGGCTGAGACGCCCAACGCCGTACTTGCCCTTGTCTGCGTGGGCAACGATGATGCCTCCCACCTTCCCCACTCCCCGAGGCATCCATGACGTCATGGCGGAAACCCCTGCTGATGTTCGCCTGGGCCTGCGTGGCCGGCGCCACAAGCGCTGCCCCGCTGGTCTACCCTGACTCGCCGCGACGGCCGGTCGAAAACAACTACCACGGCACCACCGTCAGCGAAGACTACCGCTGGCTGGAGCAGACCGACTCCAAGGAGGTCGTGGCCTGGATCGCCGAGCAGAACGCGCTCACGCGCCAGGTGCTCGATGCGTTGCCACGGCGGCAGGCCATCAAGGCCGAGCTGCTGGAGATGGTGGGCAGCGGCACCGCCACGCGCTACGCCTTCGAGTTCTCGGGCGGCAGGCTCTTCGCCCTCAAGCGCCAGCCGCCCAAGGCGCAGCACATGCTGGTGGTGCTGGCCGGCCCGTCCGACCTGGCCAGCGAGCGCGTGGTGCTCGACCCCACCGTGCTCGACCCGAGCGGCAAGACCACCATCGACTGGTTCAAGCCCTCGCGTGACGGCAAGCTGGTGGCCGTGTCGCTTTCGAAGAACGGCAGCGAAGACGGCACCCTGCACCTCTACCGCACCGACACCGGCCAGGCCCTGCCCGACGTGGTGCCGCGCGTGCAGTACCCCACCGGCGGCGGCAGCGTGGCCTGGGCCCCCGACGGCGAAGGCTTCTATTACACGCGCTACCCGCAGGGCAAGGAGCGGCCACCCGCCGACGCCAACTTCTACCAGCAGGTCTACTTCCACAAGCTGGGCACGCCGTCGCGCAGCGACAAGTACGTGATCGGCAAGGAGTTCCCGCGCATCGCCGAGATCGCCCTGCAGACCAGCGAAGACGGCCGCCACCTGCTGGCCGACGTGGCCAACGGTGACGGCGGCGAGCACGGCTTCCACCTGCGCAGCAACGCCGGGCCGTGGCGGCGCATCGCCAACTACACCGACGGCTTCAGGCGCGTCGAGTTCGGCCGCGACGGCCGTCTCTACGCGCTGGGCCTCAAGGGCTCACCGCGCGGGCGCATCGTCGCCATGACGCTCGGCGACTCCACGGCCAGCCTGACCAGCGCGCCGACCCTCGTGCCCGAGTCGGCCGCCGTGATCGAAGACCTGATGCCCACCGACACGCGGTTGTTCGTGGAAGTGATGGTGGGCGGCCCCACCGAGCTGCGCAGCTACACGCTGGACGGACGCTCGTTCAGCAACGTCAGCGCCCAGCCCATTGCCAGCGTCAACCTGGGCGTGCGCCTGGGCGGCGACAACATCCTCTTCGGCAGCCAGAGCTTCGTGCGTGCCTTCAGCTGGTACGCCTACGACGGCGCGGCCAAGGAGGCCGCGCCCGTGCAGACCGCGCTGTCCGACCCGCCGGCCTTCGCGGTCGACGGCGGGCTGCCGGGTGCCGAGGTCGTGCGCGAGATGGCCACGTCGAAGGACGGCACCAAGGTGCCCGTCAACATCGTGCGCAACAAGGGCACGCCGCTCGACGGCGCGCAGCCGGTGCTGCTCACGGCCTATGGCGGCTACGGCCTGTCGATGCGCCCGCGCTTCTCGCGCCAGACGGTCGCCTGGCTGCGCCACGGTGGCGTGTTCGCCCTGGCCAACATCCGCGGCGGCGGTGAGTTCGGCGAAGAGTGGCACCTGGGCGGCAACCTCACCAGGAAGCAGAAGGTGTTCGACGACTTCATCGCCAGCGCCGAGCTGCTGATCGCGCAGAAGTACACGCGGCCCGACAAGCTCGCCATCGAAGGCGGCAGCAACGGCGGCCTGCTGATGGGCGCGGTGACGGTGCAGCGGCCCGAGCTGTTCCGCGCAGTGGCCACCGCGGTGGGCATCTACGACATGCTGCGCGTGGAGCTCACGCCCAATGGCGCCTTCAACGTCACCGAGTTCGGCACCGTCAAGGAACGTGCCCACTTCATGGCGCTGCTTGCCTACTCGCCCTACCACCAGGTGGAGAACGGCACCGCCTACCCCGCCGTGCTGCTCACCACCGGCGTGCACGACGGGCGCGTCGAGCCCTGGATGTCCTACAAGATGACGGCCCGCCTGCAGGCTGCCAACCCCGGTGGGCGGCCGGTGCTGCTGCGCGTGGCGTCCGATGCGGGGCACGGCATCGGCACCTCGCTTGCCAGTGAGGTCGAGGAGCAGGCCGACAGGCTCGCCTTCCTGTTCGATCAGCTCGGCATGCAGTAGGTGAAAGGAGGCAGACCGTGGCCAAGCGAACGCAGGCCACGGCCTGGGCCACCACCTTGCAGCGCAGCTGGACCGCGATGGCGCGGCACGGGCTGCGCGCAGGTTCGCAGGCAATGCAGCAGGCCGTGCAGCAGGCGGCGAAACGCGCCGTAAAGACTGCCGCCGCCTCGGCCCGATCCCCGCGCGGCGAGGGCGACTGGATCGCCGGCGTGGCCGTCGGCCTGAACGGCATGCGGCGCTTTCGCCTCTACCGCCCGCCGGGCGTTCGCTTCGGCGAACAGTTGCCCATGATGGTGATGCTGCACGGCTGCGGGCAGGACGCGAAGAGCTTCGCGCTCAGCACCCGCATGAACCGCCTCGCCGCGCGCGAGCGCTTCCTCGTGCTCTACCCCGAGCAGGACCGCGTGGCCAACGCCCAGGGCTGCTGGAACTGGTTCGACACCCGCTCCGGCCGTGCGCATGGGGAGGCCGCGCTGATCATGAAGGCCATCGACCAGGTGTGCCTGCTCTACGGCGTGGACCGGGCGCGCATCGCGGTGGCCGGGCTGTCGGCCGGGGCCAGCATGGCGGCCTTGCTGGTCACGCGCCATCCCGAGCGCTTCAAGGCGGTGGTGATGCACTCGGGCATCCCGCCCGGGACGGCGCACTCCACGCTGTCGGCGGTGAGCGCGATGCAGGGCCGCCGCCGTGCCACCGACCCCATCGCGCCGCAGCCCGGCGCGGCCGAATGGCCACCGCTGATGGTGATCCACGGCGGCACCGACCGTGTGGTGGCGGCCAGCAACGCGCAGGCGGCAGCCCAGGCCTGGGCCAGCGCGGCAGGGGCACGCGCCTTGCCGGGGCGAAGCGTGCAGCGGGGCAAGCGCTACGGCATGACGGTGACCGAGTTCAAGCGCCGCGGCAGCGCGGTCGCCACGCTGGTGGAGGTCGATCACCTCGGCCATGCGTGGAGCGGTGGCGCCGCCCGGCAGCCCTACAGCGACGTGAAGGGGCCGGATGCGTCGCGCATGGCATGGCGCTTTGCGGCGCGGCAGTTCCGGTCGTCCGCACAGCAGGAGGTGAGCGCAGCATGAGCAGCAACCGTCATTCAGAAAGCCGGAACACCTACCGGCGTGCGGGGAGTGTGTCCGAGCTGACCGAGAAGAACATCCGCGCCATCGTCGAGCTCGAGAACAAGGCGCGCTCCAACGAGAGCCGCATGCAACGCGTCGCGCACGCCGTGGCCAGCTTCTGCGGCACGCTGCCCTTCCTCTGGGCCCACGTGCTGTGGTTCGCAGGCTGGATCACCTTCAACACGCTCGGCCCGCAGCCTCACATCGACCCCTACCCCTTCACCTTTCTCACGCTGCTGGTCTCGCTGGAGGCTATCTTCCTGTCCACCTTCATCCTGATCAGCCAGAACGAAGAGACGCGGCTCACCGAGCGCCGCAATGCACTCGACCTGCAGATCAACCTGCTCACCGAACAGGAGAACACCAAGATGCTGCGCATGCTGGGCAAGATTGCCGACAAGCTCGGCATCCCCGACGACGACCCCAGCAGTGCCGTGCTGGAGCAGGCCACGCGGCCCGACAAGCTGGCGGCGCAGATCGACCGCATCAGCGGCGAGGCGAAGTAGGAGTCGCAAACGGACCTAGACTTCCGCACCTTCTGCAGACAGCGGAGCCTTCCATGACCCTGCTCATCCTCGGCCTTGTGCTCTTCCTCGGCGTTCACTCCGTCTCCATCGTCGCACCCGCCTGGCGTGACGCCATGGCCGCGCGCGCCGGCCTGGCGTGGCGGGCCGGCTACGCGCTGATCGCCATCGCCGGCTTCGTGCTGATCGTCCACGGCTACGGGCTGGCGCGGCAGTCGCCGGTGGTGCTCTACACGCCGCCGGCCGGTTTGCGCCATCTGGCCTTGCTGCTCTTGCTGCCGGTGTTCCCGCTGCTGTTCGCGGCCTACCTGCCCGGGCGCATCAAGGCGGCGGCCAAGCACCCCATGCTGGCCGCCACCAAGCTGTGGGCGCTGGCGCACCTGCTGGCCAACGGCAC
>NZ_DASSRA010000476.1:0-3398 GCF_035702065.1 Rhizobacter sp. | reverse complement strand
GGCGTGCGCTTCGCCTTCCCGCACACCATCGCCGGGGCCGACGGCAAACTGATCCAGGATGGGCGCCTGTACGTCTTCACCACGCGCGCCGACACCATCATGGGTGTGACCTTCTGCGCCGTGGCGCCGGAGCACCCGCTGGCGGCGCATGCCGCGGCCAGCAACCCGGCCGTCGCCGCCTTCATCGACGAATGCAAGACCGGCGGCACCACCGAGGCCGAGCTCGCCACGCAGGAGAAGAAGGGCGTGCCCACGGGCCTCAAGGTCACGCACCCGATCAGCGGCGACCCGGTGGACGTGTGGGTCGGCAACTACGTGCTGATGAGCTACGGCGACGGCGCCGTGATGGGCGTGCCCGCGCACGACGAGCGCGACTTCGCCTTCGCCAAGAAGTACGGCATCGACATCCTGGAAGTGGTGCACGTCGATGGCGAGCAGTACAGCTATGACCACTGGCAGGAGTGGTACGGCGACAAGCAGCGCGGGGTGACCATCAACTCCGACAACTTCAGCGGCCTGAACTACAAGGCCGCCGTCGATGCCGTGGCCGCGGCGCTCGCGCACAAGGGCCTGGGCGAGAAGAAGACCACCTGGCGCCTGCGCGACTGGGGCATCAGCCGCCAGCGCTACTGGGGCACGCCGATCCCCATCATCCATTGCGATGAACACGGGCCGGTGCCGGTGCCCGAGCGCGACCTGCCCGTCGTGCTGCCCGAAGACGTGGTGCCCGACGGCAGCGGCAACCCGCTGAACAAGAACGCCGCCTTCCTGGCCTGCAAGTGCCCCACTTGCGGCAAGCCCGCACGCCGCGAGACGGACACGATGGACACCTTCGTCGACAGCTCGTGGTACTTCATGCGCTACTGCGACGCGAAGAACGACAAGGCCATGGTCGGCGCCGGCACGCAGTACTGGATGCCGATGGACCAGTACATCGGCGGCATCGAGCACGCCATCCTGCACCTGCTGTACGCGCGCTTCTGGACCAAGGTGATGCGTGACCTGGGCCTGGTGAAGATCGACGAGCCCTTCACCCGGCTGCTCACGCAGGGCATGGTGCTGAACGAGGCCTTCTCGCGCTCCGACAGCGGCAAGGACTACTTCTGGGCCCACGACCTCGACATCGTGCGCGACGACCACGCGCAGGTGCTCTCGGCCACGCTCAAGGCCGACGGCAAGCCCGTTACCTACGAGGGCTGGACCACCATGTCCAAGTCCAAGAACAACGGCGTCGACCCGCAGGACCTGATCGAACGTTACGGCGCCGACACCGCGCGCCTGTTCGTGATGTTTGCTTCGCCGCCCGAGCAGACGCTGGAATGGAACGACGCCGGCGTCGAAGGTGCGCACCGCTTCCTGCGACGCGTGTGGAACTTTGGGGTGAAGAACGCCGAAGCCATCACCTCGCGCGGTGACAACAGCGGAGCCGACGGCGAAGAGGCCAAGGCGCTGCGCCGCGAGGTGCACAACGTGCTGCGCCAGATCAGCTACGACTACGAGCGCATGCAGTACAACACCGTCGTCTCCGGGGCAATGAAGCTGCTCAACGCGCTCGAAGGCTTCAAGGCCGGTGCGCCCGGGGTCGTGCGCGAGGCCTTCGGCATCCTGCTGCGCGCGCTCTACCCGGCCTGCCCGCACACCACCTGGCAGCTGTGGCAAGACCTGGGTTATGCCACCGTGCACGGTGACCTGCTCGACGCGCCCTGGCCGCAGGTGGACGAGGCGGCGCTGGTGCAAGACCAGATCGAGCTGATGTTGCAGGTCAACGGCAAGCTGCGCGGCGCGATCAAGGTGCCGGCGGGCGCGGACAAGGCGGCGATCGAGGCCACGGCCTTGGCGAACGCGGACTTCATCAAGTTCGCGGAAGGCAAGGCACCGAAGAAGATCATCATCGTTCCCGGCCGTCTTGTGAACGTGGTCGTTGGATGACGAGCCGGCGCTGGTTCCTGCTCAGTCTGGCCGCCCTCGCGGGAGGCTGTGGCTTCGAACTGCGCCGTGCCCCTGAGCTGAAGTTCAAGACGCTGTACCTCTCCGGCTTCAAGATGCACGCGCCGCTGGCCGCCGAGCTGCGCCGCAGCCTCCTGGCCAGCACCACCACCAAGGTGGTCGAGGCGGCCTCGCAGGCCGAGGTGGTGCTCGAAGCACTGGCCGATGCGCGCGACAAGGGCGTGGTCGCCTCCACCACCGCCGGCCAGGTGCGTGAGGTGCAGCTGCGCGCGCGCTTCAACTTCCGCGTGCGCACGCCGGCCGGCAAGGAGCTGATAGCGCCCACCGAGATCGCGCTCAACCGCGACATGACCTACAACGAGCGCGACGCCCTGGCCAAGGAGCTGGAGGAAGAGGCGCTCTACCGCGCCATGTACAGCGACATCTCGCAGCAGGTGCTGCGCCGCCTGGCGGCGATCCAGACGCTGTAAGGTTGCACCCATGCAAGTGCGTGCCGACCAGCTCACCGCCCAGCTCGCCAAGGGCCTGCGACCCATCTACACCGTGTACGGCGACGAGCCCCTGCTGGCGCAGGAAGCCACCGACGCCATCCGCGCCGCGGCGCGTGCCGCCGGCCACACCGAGCGCCAGGTGCACACCGTGGCGGGCGCGCACTTCGACTGGAGCGGGCTTCTCGGCGCCTCGCAGGCCATGAGCCTGTTCGCCGACAAGCAGCTGATCGAGATCCGCATCCCCTCGGGCAAGCCCGGCAAGGATGGCTCCGAGGCCTTGCAGCGCTACTGCGAGACGCTGTCAGACGATGTGGTCACCATCGTCACGCTTCCCAAGCTCGACCGCACGCAGCAAAGCAGTGCCTGGTTCACCGCGCTCGATGGCGCGGGCGCCTCGGTGCGCGTCGATGCGATCGAGCGCAAGGCCCTGCCGGCCTGGATCGCCCAACGCCTGGCCACGCAAGGCCAGCGCGTGCAAGGCGGCGAAGCGGGGCAGCACACCCTGGCCTTCTTTGCCGACCGGGTGGAAGGCAACCTGCTCGCGGCCCACCAGGAGATCCAGAAGCTCGGCCTGCTCTACCCGCAGGGCGAGCTGAGTTTCGAGCAGATCGAAGCGGCGGTGCTCAACGGGGCGCGCTACGACGTCTTCAAGCTCGGCGAAGCCGTGCTCGCCGGCCAGGCCTCCCGCGCGCTGCGCATGCTCGACGGCCTGCAGGCCGAAGGCGAGGCTGCCGTGCTGGTGCAGTGGGCCTTGAGCGAAGACGTGCTGGGCCTGCACCGCGTGCATGCGGCTGTCGAAGCCGGCAAGCCGCTGCCCATGGCCTTGCGTGAGCAGCGCGTGTGGGGCGTGCGCGAGAAGCTCTTCGAGCGCGTCGTGCCTCGGCTCGATGCGCACACGCTGGCGCGGCTGGTGTCGTCCGCCGCCATTTGCGACGGCATCGTCAAGGGCCTCAAGCACCC
>NZ_DASSRA010000475.1:0-9958 GCF_035702065.1 Rhizobacter sp. | reverse complement strand
CATCGCCTACCTGCTGTTCACCTCGGGCAGCACCGGCCAGCCCAAGGGCGTGATGGTGGCGCACCGCAATGCCGTGCCCTACGTCGATGCCATGGTCGAGCGCTACGCCGTCACCGAGCACGACCGCTTCTCGCAGACCTTCGACCTCACCTTCGACCTTTCGGTGCACGACATGTTCGTCACCTGGGAGCGCGGCGCCTGCCTGTGCGCGCCGACCAGCGCGCAGAAGATGTTCCCCGGCAAGTACATCACCGACTGCGGCATCACCATGTGGTTCTCGGTGCCCTCGACCGCGGTGCTGATGAACCGGCTGAAGATGCTCAAGCCGGGCAAGTACCCGCAGCTGCGCTTCAGCCTCTTCTGTGGCGAGGCGTTGCCGGTCGAGATCGTGCAGAAGTGGGCCGAGGCCGCGCCCCAGTCCGTCGTCGAGAACCTCTACGGCCCGACCGAGCTCACCATCGCCTGCACGCTCTACCGCTGGAACAACGAGACCTCGCCCGCGCAAAGCGCCTTCGGGGTCGTGCCCATCGGCGAACCCTATCCCGGCATGAAGGTGCTGGTGGCCGACGAGCAGCAACGCGAAGTGGCGGTGGGTGAATCCGGTGAGCTGCTCATGACTGGCCCGCAGCTCACGCTCGGCTACTACAAGGATGCTGCGCGCACGGCCGCGGCCTTCATCACGCCGCCCGGCCACAGCGAGGTGTACTACCGCACCGGCGACCGCGTGCGCCGCCCGGCACCCGGCGAGCCCATGGTCTACCTGGGCCGGGTGGACAACCAGATCAAGATCCAGGGCTACCGCGTCGAGCTGGGCGAGGTCGAGGCCATCATGCGGCAAGAGGCCGGTGTCGACGTGGCGATCGCCGTCGGTTGGCCCGTCACCGCCAGCGGTGCCGATGGGATCGTGGGCTTCCTGGGTGCGGACACGGCCGACACCGCCGCCATCCGCGAGCGCGTGATCGCGCGCCTGCCGCCCTACATGCACCCGAGCGATCTCCGTCTGGTGTCGGAGTTCCCCCTCAACGCGAACGGAAAGGTGGATCGCAAGGCCTTGCTCGCCACGCTGGCGCAGCAGGCCGAAGCGGTTCAGTGAGCACGATGAGCCCACCCGACATCACCGTACCGGGCAGTCTCTCCGGCCCGGCCCTTCCTCTCGGGCCGGCACCCGCCGACGGCCACCTGCTGCGCGTGCTGGGTGTGCCCGTGACCGACGTGTCGATGGAACACGCGCTGGGCCTGCTGCAAGACATGCTGCACGAGCAGCCGCCGCGTGCGCATGCCATCTACTTCGTCAACGCGCACACGCTCAACAACGCGTGCGACCGCCCGGCCTACCGCGGCGTGCTGCAGTCGGCCGACCGGGTGTTCGGCGACGGCACCGGCGTGCGCTGGGCCGCCCGCCTGCTGCACGGCGTGTCCCTCAAGGACAACGTCAATGGCACCGACCTCGTGCCGCTGATGTTCTCGCGCTGGGCCAACCGGGGGCTGCGCTACTACCTGCTGGGCAACACGCCCGAGCGCATCGAGCGTGCTGCGGCCTATGCGAAGCGGGCCTTCCCGGGCTGGGAGTTGGCCGGCTGCCACCACGGCTTCCTCGGTCCCGACGACCACGATGCAGTGATCGACAAGATCAACGCCTCCGGCGCACACATGCTGCTGGTGGGCATGGGCAACCCCAAGCAGGAGCAGTGGATCCACGACCACCTGCCGCGCCTGCAGGTGCCGCTGTGCCTGGCCACCGGCGGCTTGTTCGACTACTGGGTGGGTGACCTCGTGCGCGCGCCGCGCTGGGTGCGCCGCATCGGCTACGAGTGGCTGCACCTGCTGAGCCGCCAGCCCCACAAGGCCGGCCGCTACCTCATTGGCAACCCGAAGTTCCTGCTGCGTGTGGTCCGCAACATGTTCACGGGAAAAGACAGGATGGTTCAGTCATGACGGTTTCCTTGCACCGCTGGGTGGTCAAGAAGGCCGCTCGCGTCGCGATGGTGGTGGGCAGCTTCATCAGCGGCTCGCTGGCCTTGCGCAAGCTGGCCGGCCGCGGCCCGACCATCCGTGTGCTCACCTACCACCGCTTCGGCGATGCGGTGCGCGACCCTTGGTGCGTGAGCGCCGCGGCGTTCGAAGAGCAGATGCGCTGGCTGGCCGAGCGCAAGCTGGCCGTGTCGCTGGATGATGTGGAGCGCTTCGTGCGTGGCGAGATCGAGCTGCCCGATGGCGCTGTGCTGGTCACCATGGACGACGGCTTCAGCAGCGTCCTGCACATCGCCGCGCCCATCATGCAGCGCTACCGCATCCCTTCGGTGGCCTACGTGACCACCAGTTTCGTGGGTACGAACAGTGTCTCGGGCGAGCGCTACCTCACCTGGGAAGAAGTGCGCAGCCTGCCGGCCGCCGGCGTGACGGTGGGCTCGCATGCGCACACCCATCGCTCGGTGGCCAAGCTCAGCCCCCAGGCGGCATACGAGGAGGGTGAGCGTTCCAAGCAGCTGCTGGAGTTGCACCTGGGCGCGCCCATCAAGTCCTTCGCCTACCCCTTCGGCATGCGCACCGACGAGAGTGCGGCCACGGCCAAGATGCTCACCGAGTGTGGCTACACCTCGATCTTCATTGCCCAGCATGGCACCCTGCGCCCCGGTGCCGACCTCGCGCGCCTGCCGCGCGTCAAGGTCGAAGGCGGCGAGCCACCCTGGATGTTCAAGCTGCTGTGCCGCGGTGGCATGGATGGCTGGAAGCTCTTCGACGACACGCTGTGGAAGCTGCAGCGCCCGGCGCCGGCCGAGCAGGCCCCTTGATGACCGAGTTGGCGGGTGGCGTGGCCGTCGTCGTGATCGGCCGCAACGAGGGCGAGCGGCTGCGTGCCTGCCTGAGCTCCGTGGTGCGCTTTGCCAAGCTGGTGGTCTACGTCGACTCCAACTCCACCGACGACTCGGTGGCCATGGCCCGCGGCATGGGCGTCGACGTGATCGTGCTGCCGCGCGATGTGGCCTTTACCGCGGCCTTGGCGCGCAACGCCGGCTGGCGCCGCGCGCGCGAGATCGCGCCGCAGGTGGAATACCTCCAGTTCGTCGATGGTGACTGCGCCGTGGTCGATGGCTGGATCCCGCTCGCCCACGAGTTCCTGAGCACGCACCCCGATGTCGTCGCGGTGTGTGGCCGCCGCCGCGAGCGCTACCCCGAGCGATCCATCTACAACACCTTGTGCGACATGGAGTGGGCCACGCCCATCGGCGAGGCCAAGGCCTGTGGCGGCGACGTGATGATGCGCGCCGCCGCGCTGGAGGCCGTCGGCGGCTACCGCGACAGCCTGATCGCCGGCGAAGAACCCGAGCTGTGCGTGCGCCTGCGTGCCCGAGGCGGGCGCGTGTGGCGGCTCGATGCCGAGATGACCCTGCATGACGCGGCGATGACACGCTTTCGCCAATGGTGGAAGCGCTCGATGCGTGCGGGCTTTGCGTACGCCGAAGGGGCGCACTTGCACGGTGCCGCACCAGAGCGGCATTGCGTGCGCGCTTCTCGCCGCGCGTGGGTGTGGGGCCTGGCGGTTCCACTGGCGGCGGTGTTTGCCGCCTTGCTGTGGAGCCCGTGGGCGCTTGCCGCGCTGCTCGTCTACCCGCTGCAGGTGCTGCGCCTTTACATGGGCTTCGGCGGGCCGCTGAAGGCCCGCGCGGCGCGGGCCTTGTTCACCGTGCTCGGCAAGTTCGCCGAGGTCAGCGGACAGCTCAAGTTCGTCATGCAGCGTTTGAGCGGCGGACCTGCTCGCCTCATCGAATACAAGTGACAAATGACGTGCAGCCCCCGTGTGTTTTGCACACACGGGCGGGCCTGCATTCGGGGGGGAACCCCCTCGTTTCGGCCGCGCTGCGGGGGCGGTTTCAACAGGGCGCGGGATAAACTCGCTGCGCTTCAAACAGCCCAGCAAGGAGTGAGTGCATGTCCCATGAAGACCTGAGCCGAGAAGACGAAGTCGAAGGCTCGTCGGATCGCTCGTTCGGCCTGGTGTTCGCTGCGGTGTTCCTCATCGTGGCGCTGCTGCCGCTGTTGCACTCGGGCGCGGTGCGCTGGTGGTCGGTGGGCGTGGCGGGCGCGTTCGCCGTGGTGGCCCTCGTCATCCCACGTGTGCTGGCCGTTCCCAACAAGCTGTGGATGAAGCTCGGCCTGCTGCTGGCCAAGGTGGTGAGCCCGATCGCGCTGGGCATCCTGTTCTACCTCGTCTTCATGCCGGTCGGCCTCGTCATGCGCATCGCGGGCAAAGACCCGCTGCGCCTGCGCTTCGACCCTACCGCCAAGTCGTATTGGATTCCGCGTGACCCGCCCGGGCCGCCGCCGACGTCCATGACCAACCAGTTCTAAGAACTTAGGAACCAATCATGTCGATGATCAAAGAACTCTGGGCGTTCCTGCGTGTGCGCAAGAAGGTGTGGATGTGGCCCATCTTCGGAATGATGGCCCTGCTCGGCCTGCTGATCGTTCTGGCCAAGGGCTCCGCTGTGGCGCCGTTCATCTACACGCTGTTCTGACGTAGCACGACCGATGCGCATCCTTGGACTATCGGCCTACTACCACGACAGCGCCGCAGCACTGAGCGAAGACGGCGCCATCGTCGCCGCGGCCCAGGAAGAGCGGTTCACCCGCAAGAAGCACGACTCTGGCTTTCCCACCCATGCCATCAACTACTGCCTCGAGGCAGCAGGCACGAGCATGGCGGGCATCGACCGGGTCGTGTTCTACGACAAGCCCTTCCTGAAGTTCGAGCGCTTGCTGGAAACCTACCTCGCCTTTGCGCCGCACGGCTTCAAGTCGTTCCGCATGTCGATTCCGCTGTGGTTGCGAGAGAAGCTCTTCCTGAAGGATTTGCTGCTCAAGGCCATCAAGAAGATGGACACAAAGGGGGGCTGGAACGGCGAGCTGCTCTTCAGCGAGCACCACCTGAGCCACGCCGCCAGCGTGTTCTTCCCTTCACCCTTCGAAGAGGCCGTGGTCCTGACCATGGACGGCGTGGGCGAATGGGCCACCACCTCGGTGGCCATCGGCCGCGGCCACACGCTCGAGGTGCAGAAGGAGATCCACTTCCCGCACTCGCTCGGCCTGCTGTATTCGGCTATGACGTACTACACCGGGTTCAAGGTGAACTCGGGCGAATACAAGGTCATGGGCCTCGCGCCCTACGGTGTGCCGAAATACGTCGACCTGTTCTACAAGCACCTGATCGACGTCAAGCCCGATGGCTCGTTCCGCATGGACATGAGCTACTTCAACTACGCCACCGGCCTGACCATGACGAACGACAAGTTCGCCAAGCTGTTCGGCGGCCCGGCACGCAAGGCCAGCGAGCCGCTGACGCAGCACCACATGGACCTGGCCGCGTCGCTGCAGGTCGTGACCGAAGAGATCGTGCTGCGCCTCACCCGGTCGCTGCGCCAGGAGACCGGCATCAAGAACCTGTGCCTCGCCGGCGGCGTGGCGCTCAACTGCGTGGCCAACGGCAAGGTGTTGCGCGACGGTGCCTTCGACAAGATCTACGTCCAGCCCGCCGCGGGTGATGCCGGCGGAGCGCTGGGTGCGGCCCTGGTCGGTTACCACATGCAGCTCGGCCAGAAGCGGGTGGTCAACGGCGACGCGATGAAAGGCTCCTACCTGGGTCCGCAGTTTGCCCAGGCCGACATCGAGGCCCGCCTGAAGGCGGCGGGCGCGCGCTTCGAGACCCGCGATGACGCGGCGCTGATCAACGGCGCGGCCGAAGACCTGTCGCAAGGCAAGGCTCTGGGCTGGTTCCAGGGGCGCATGGAGTTCGGCCCGCGTGCGCTCGGCAACCGCTCGATCCTGGGTGACCCGCGTTCACCGTCGATGCAGAAGACGCTCAACCTCAAGGTCAAGTACCGCGAGTCTTTCCGCCCCTTCGCGCCTTCGGTCCTGCGCGAGAAGGTGGCCGAGTGGTTCGAGCTCGACGGCGACAGCCCCTACATGCTGATGGTGGCCGACGTCGTCAAGTCGCGCCGGCTGGAGATGACGCCCGAGCAGCAGAAGCTCTTCGGCATCGACAAGCTGAACGTGCCGCGCTCCGACATCCCGGCGGTCACGCACGTCGACTATTCGGCGCGCATCCAGACGGTGGAGAAGGACGTCAACGCCCGCTACCACGCCCTGATCTCGGCCTTCGAGAGCAAGTCGGGTTGCCCGGTGCTGGTGAACACCAGCTTCAACGTGCGCGGCGAGCCCATCGTCGGCACGCCGGAAGACGCCTTCCGCTGCTTCATGGGCACCGAGCTCGACGTGCTGGCAGTGGGCAACTGCTACCTGCGCAAGGAAGACCAGGACCCGGCGCTGAAGCAGAACTACGAAACCGCGTTCGAACTCGACTGAGAAAGTGGGCAGCCCCATGAAGGCCAGGTTGCAGTCTTTGGCCGTCGCCCTGGTGGCGATCGCCGTCTCCGTTCTGCTGGCTGAAGGGGCGGCGCGCCTCGTCATCGACCCGGCCGACTTCCTCAACGTCACGCCGGTGCCTGACGAGAAGCTCGGCCACAAGCTCACACCCGGTGCCAGCGGGCACGATGCGCTGGGCTTTCGCAACCGCGAGGTTCCCAAGCAGGCCGACACCGTGGTCATCGGCGACTCGATGACCTACGGCTCCGGTGCGCCGCGCGAGACGGCCTGGCCGCAGCAGCTGGGCGAGCTGCGCCACGAGACGCTCTACAACATGGGCATGGGCGGCTACGGGCCGCTGCAGTACCTGGAACTGGCACGAACCCAGGCCAAGACCTTCAAGCCGCGTCACCTGGTGGTGGGCTTCTATTTCGGCAATGACCTGCTCGATGCGCACATCGTTGCGCATGCCCTGCCGTTCTGGGCTTCCTGGCGTGTGGGTGATGTGGCCGCAGCCACCGTGGCACCGGCCGGCGTGGCCGAGCCCAAGCGCCGCTTTGGCGCTCTGCGCGAATGGCTGGCCCACCACAGCCTGCTCTACGGGCTGTTGCGTGCGACGGTGTTCGCCCCCTTCGCCGTGGCGGAGCAGAAGAACATGGCGCAGCAGGTGTCGCTCGACCACCGCATGAGCTGGTCGGACCCGGCCGCGCCCGAGGTCAAGACCGTGTTCACCGCCTACGACCGCACCTGGGTGCAAGACCTGTCGCAGGCCAATGTGCGTGAAGGCATGCAGATCACCCAGCGCGCCTTCGCCGCCATCAAGGACGAGGCCGACAAGCAGGGCGCCGACCTGCTGGTGGTGCTGATCCCCACCCGCGAGCGCGTCTTCTGCCCCTACCTCAAGGCCAGCGGCGCGCAGCTCCCCGCCGCTCACCTGAAGGTCTGCGACCTCGAAGAAGTGGCCAAGGCCGAGCTGGTGCAATCCTTCCAGGCCAAGGGCATCCGCTACGTGGACACGGTGGGTGCGCTGGAGGCGCAGGCTACCAAGCATGTGCAGATCTATCCGCCCACGTCCGATGGCCACCCCACGGCACTGGGCCACCGCGCGATCGCCGAGGCCGTGCTCGCTGCGTCCAGCCAACCGGCATCTGCGCCGTTGAAGGCAGCGCCGTAGCCCGAGACTGCCTCAGCGCAGCGCGCGCTCGAGCAGCCCCATGCCCTCGTCCCAGGCCTGTGCCACCGGCGCGAGCGCCGCAGCGGCATCGAAGGCGCGCTTGGCGTTGACCACGCGCGCGACCTTCAGGATCAGCGACTTGCACTCCTGCGCGATCACGTCGAATCGATCGGCTGCGGCTTCCAGGTCTGCGTGACCCTGGGACCCCAGCCAGCGCAGCTGGTTCGACGCCAGCTCGAAGGCGGCCCCCAGCTGGCGCAGCGTGGTGAAGGCCCAGGCGTGGTAGTGCGCCATGCCGCGCGCGTGAAGCTCGGGCAGGTCGGCGTCGAAGCGCGTCGCGAAGCGTGAGACGGGGTTGCTCACTGGCCTCAGTGCGAAGTACTCGCGCAGCATTTGCAGCGAGGCCTCGGCGAGCTCACCCGGCGGCCGGCGCACCAGGCGGTCGATGCGGATCAGTTCGGCAAACAGCGGCAGCGCCGTGGGCCGCGTCGGTTCGTCGAGGGCGAACAGCTGGCGGAAGTCTTCGCCTTCCAGCTTGAAGTAGCTCGGGCCATGGAAGTAGCCCAGGCGCTGGGCGTCGAGGTCCAGGTCGTTGAGCACGATGGTCGTCTTGACGTGCTGGTGCCGGTAGTCGGTGCCCGCCGTGTCGGGCAGCCAGAACGAGTCGGCCTCGGTGGCGATCAGCTTGCCGGCGGCCAGGTGCTCGGCCGCGTGGTCAATCAGCGGGCGCCAGACGTTGAGCTCCTGCACATCGACGCCGTAGAGCGTGCGCAGCTCGGTGTGGGGCGGCTTGAAGAAGGTCCAGTGGTCGCCTTCGAAGTCGACCGCCAGCGTGAAGGCCATCGCTGCCGCCGGCTCCAGCTTGAGCGCGTGCAGCAGTTCGATCCAGACGTCGACGTAGCAGTTCTTCTCGAACCACACCGCCTGCTCGGAGTGCATGGCGTGAGGCCGGTACGTCGCAGCGTCGAGCTCCGGCAAGGCCCGGTGCCGGCCGCTGCGCACCGGTGTCGTCGTGCTCACAGTGCCAACTGCTCCCGCACGGCCTGCGGCCAGGCCTTGGGGGCAAACCCGTGGTGCTTGAAGAGGGCGAGCGTCACCCGCTCCAGGCCGAAGCCCAGGCAGGCGGTGCTGGCCACGCCACCGTCGTGCGTGCGGATGTCGAACTTGCTGCCGAAGTTCTGCTGGTGGTAGTTGAATGAGCACACCGCCGTGGGCGCCTCGAGCGAGATGACGGGCACCAGCACCTCGAACTTGAGTTTCTGCTCGATCTGGCTGGTGGCGAGCATCTTGCCGGCACGCCCGAAGAACGGGTCGGACGCCACATCGGAGCGCGCGGGCAGCCCGAGCGAGGTGAGCAGGTCCAGCCCGCGTTGCAGCCACATGTCGCGCCAGGTGACGACCTGCTCGGCGCTGCCCGCGCGCACGTACTCGCGCACCCGGAAGGCCTGCATGCGCGTGGGCTCGCGCGAGGGTTCGTTGCGGTAGACCCAGGCGGCCTGGAGCGTGACCAGGCGGCCCTCGGGCGGCAGGGTGCCGGTGAGGCCGGGGTAGATGGGGTAGCAGGCGGCCGGGTTGAGCGTGACGCCGGTCTGCGTGAGCAACTCACCCCAAGGCTGGCCGTTGGCGGCGCGCTCGGCCAGGGCGAGGGCCTGCAGCGCATTGCCCGAGAAGCTGTGGACCGCACCGCACAGGTGGGGAAAGGACTCGAGGTAGTTCACCTTCTCCAGCAAGGCCCGGTCGATGATGGGCGGGTGGTTCTGCCGCTCGGCGCCATCGTCGCGTGCCAGCTGGTCCACCCGTGCATTGAAGCCTTCGAGCACGGCCTCGAAGACCGGGCCGCGGCCGAAGGCGCCCAGCGCCGTCGAGGGAATGATCAGCCCGTGTTCGACCAGCCCGGCGTAGAACGACTCGATGTCGTAGGTGGCCGCCGTCATGACGCGTCTTTGTAGACCAGCAGCATCGAGGCGCTCTTGGATGCGATGCGTTCGTTGGAGATCATCAGCGAGGCCGACAGCACGTCGCGGTAGTGGCGGCCCAGGCTGAACGGCGTGTCGTTCTTGTAGCCCAGCACGCCCAGGATCTGCAGCGCCCGGTGCACGATCTGCGGTGCCGCCTCCGAGCAGGCGATCTTGAGGTTGTTGAGGCGCAGCGCCCAGCCCATGCCCAGCAGTTCCTGCTCGCCGGTGGGGCTGGCCACGGTGTCGTCGAAGGCTTGTGCTGCGGACTGCCATTGCTGCCGCATGGCCTGCAGCTGGGCCGACACCTCGGCCAGACGTGTGGCGGTGGGCGGCACGGTGCCAGGCTTCTTGCGCGCCTCGCCACGCACGTAGGTGGCGGCACGCCCCACCGCATCGGCAGCGATGCCCCACCACAGGGAGGACCACAGGATGTGGGAATAGGGAACCATGGTCTGCGCCGAGCTGT
>NZ_DASSRA010000474.1:0-3009 GCF_035702065.1 Rhizobacter sp. | reverse complement strand
GCCGTCTTGCACCTTGATGCTCAGGAACTCCAGCGTGTCGTCCCAGTGCGGGCTGACCACGCTGTAGGCGCGCAGCAGCGGCTTGCCGTCGACCACCAGGCCGATCATCGTGAACTGCCCGCTCTGGAAGCGAAAACCCGGGTCGCGGGTGCAGGTGAACGAGAACTGGCGGTCCGTCCAGTGGCGAACCGACAAGACCTTGGCTTCAAACAAGTTGCTCATGCGAGGTTTTCTGAGGGCAAAGCTGTGGCCAGCTCGCGCAGGTAGACCAGGGTGGAAGCCCGAGATTGTGCCTGCAAGCGGCCGAACTAGCCCATTTGGGGCCTCCCGCAACTCGGTGGGAACCCCAGATCCGTCACGCCCGGCCACGGCCAGCGCCACCGCCCGGGCGGGACCCGTGCCGGGTAATATGGCGCCCGTCATACCAAACACGCCCCATGCGCTACGACGCCGAACACAAGCAACGCACGCGCGAGCGCGTGCTCAAGGAAGCGTCTGCCGCCATCCGCAGCGAAGGGCCCGACCGCATCGGCGTGGCCGGCATCATGGCGCGCGCCGGGCTCACCCACGGCGGCTTCTACGCCCACTTTGCGTCGAAGGACGAGCTGCTGGTGGCCAGCATCACGCAGATGTTCGACGAGGCCTGCGCCTGGTTCGAGGAGCTCTCGCAGGGCAAGCCACCCGCCGAGGGCCTGTCGGCCTACGTGGGCTTCTACCTCTCGCGCTACCACCGCGACCACCGCGAGGCGAGCTGCCCCATCGCCAGCATGGCGGCCGACCTGCCGCGCCTGAACCTGGCTGCGCGCGAGGCCTTCGAGCGCGGGGCTGCGCGCCTCACCACGCTCATCGCCGGCAGGCTCGAAGCCATGGGCCGGCCCGACGCCGGCGTGCTGGCCGTGTCCATGCTGTCGGAGATGGTGGGCGCGGTGGTGCTGGCCCGCTCCATCGCCGACCTGGAACACTCCACCGCCATCCTGCGCGCCTCGCGCCAAGCCCTGCGCGAGCGCCTGGGCCTGGCGTTGCCCACCGACAGCTGAGAGCACGAGAAAGAGAAGGACACCGCCATGCCCAAGGACTTCGCCACCCTCGAAGACAGCAACCGCTCCGCCAACCCCAGCATCCACGAGCTGAGCGACCCGGCGCGCCGCACCGTGCTGCGTGGCGGGGCCGGCCTGGCGCTGGCCGGCCTGCTGGCGCCCGGCCTGCCGGGCTGCGCCAGCCCTGCGTCCGCGGGCGGGCCGCTGCTCGGCTTCAAGAGCGTGCCCACCGGCACCGCCGACACCGTCACCGTGCCCGAGGGCTACGTCACCCAGGTCATCGCCGCCTGGGGCGAGCCGGTGGGCGTGGCCGGGCAGATGCCGGCCTTCCAGTGGAACGCCGGCAACTCCGCCGCCGAGCAGGCGCTGCAGATGGGCATGCACCACGACGGCATGCACTTCTATGCGAAGGATGGCAGCCGCGGCGGCCTGCTGGCCATCAACCACGAGTACACCGACGACGGCCTGTTGCACCCCGATGGCCTGGCCAACTGGACGGCCGAGAAGGTGCGCAAGTCGCAGGCGGCGCACGGCGTCTCGGTGATCGAGCTGCGCCAGCGCGACGACCGCAGCTGGGAGGTGGTGCGGCCCTCGCCCTACGCGCGGCGCATCACGGCGTCCACCCCGGTCGAGCTGCGCGGCCCGGCCGCCGGCCACCCGCTGTTGCGCACCGCCGCCGACCCGAGCGGGCGGCGCGTGCTGGGCATCCTCAACCAGTGCGCGAGCGGCATCACACCCTGGGGCACCTACCTCACCTCGGAAGAGAACTTCGCCACCTACTTCAAGAGCCCCGACGCGCCCGACGCCCACCTGCAACGCTGGGGCCTGCGCAAGGGCCTGGTCAGCTGGTACCGCTGGCACGAGCACGACGAACGCTTCGACGCCGGCAAGCACCCGAACGAGATCAACCGCTTCGGCTGGGCGGTGGAGATCGACCCGCACGACCCGACCATGACGCCCATCAAGCGCACGGCCCTGGGCCGCGCCGCGCGCGAAGGCAACACCGTGGCGCTCACGCGCGATGGCCGCGCGGTGGTCTATTCGGGCGAAGACGCGCGTTTCGAATACATCTACAAGTTCGTCAGCCGCGATGCGGTCAAGCCAGGCGGCTTCAAGGCCAACGCCGAGCTGCTCGACCACGGCACGCTCTACGTCGCCCGCTTCGATGCCGACGGCCGCGGCCGCTGGCTGCCGCTCACGCATTCACAAGAGCCGGGCACGGGCCCGCTCACCGCGGCCAACGGCTTCGCCGACCAAGGCGAGGTGCTGATCAAGGCGCGCCAGTCCAGCGATGCGCTCGGCGCGACCAAGATGGACCGGCCGGAGTGGATCGCCGTCGACAAGGAGCGCTGGGTCTACTGCTCGCTCACCAACAACAGCAGCCGCGGCCAGGCCGGCCAGCCAGGCGTGGACGCGGCCAACCCGCGCGCCAACAACGTGATGGGTCAGGTGATCCGCTGGCGCGAAGACAGCGACTTCGACGCCACCACCTTCGAATGGAACCACTTCGTGCTCGCCGGCGACCCGGCCAACGCGCGGCCCGAGGCGAAAGGCAACGTCAAGGGCGACATGTTCGGCTGCCCCGACGGCCTGTGGGTCGACGGCCGCGGCGTGCTGTGGATCCAGACCGACATGAGCAGCAGCGCGATGGGCCAGGGCGAGATGCAGCGCCTGGGCAACAACATGATGCTGGCCGCCGACCCGCGCACGGGCGAGGTCCGCCGCTTCCTCGTCGGCCCGCCCGGCTGCGAGATCACCGGCGCCACCGGCACGCCGGATGGGCGCACGATGTTCATCAACATCCAGCACCCGGGCGAGAGCCCGAGCGAGCGGAGCGATCCGGCGAACCCGCGGCGCTATTCCAACTGGCCGGATCAGCGGGCGGATGGGCGGCCGCGGTCGGCGACGGTGGTGATCCGCAAGCTCGATGGGGGCGTGGTGGGGACCTGAGCCTCGGCACCCTGGCGAAGGG
>NZ_DASSRA010000473.1:0-12411 GCF_035702065.1 Rhizobacter sp. | reverse complement strand
CCTCGGTGGGCTGCGGCACGCGGGCGCCGGTGACCGTCTGCGAGGGCGTCACCACCTGCAGGCAGCCGCCGCACTCCTTGGCCATCGCCGCAAAGCGCGATTGCACCCAGCGCCGCGCCGCGCCGATGCCGCGCGTGTCGGACTTCGTGTCCGACAAGGTGTGCCGGGTGCCGAAGCCCACCAGCCGGGTGATGGTGGACTGCAACTGCTCGGCGCTGACCGCGTTCGCAACCTCGGCCAGAGGTGATGCAGGTTGGGCGCGCGCGGCAGTGGCAAGGACAGTGACCCCACACAGCACGGCGAGCAGCAAGCGAGAAGGGAATGCAAGGGGCATGGGCGCCTCCAGAAGCGGGGGCCCAAGCATAGTGTCAGCACACACTTTCGCACATGTGTCTTATTTTTTACTCAATCGAACCCAAAACTGGCGTTTTCCCTCGCCGATTTGTCACTTGAATGGCCCATATTTGCACGGCCGTGCCGTATGACGGCTGTTCGTGTGTGCCACAACGGAGAAAAACCTATGTTGATGAAACGAAGAGATGTGCTGGCCACAGGTGTGGCCAGCAGCACCGCGCTCGCGCTGGGAGGGAGCTTGGCCACTGCGCCCGCCCTGGCGCAGGTGGTTCCGCCGGTTTCCGCCCTGGACGCAGCCTCATTGGCCATCGTCCGCGTGTGGGTGCCGATCGTGCTGGGCAACAGCGCCCTGCCGACCGACCCGACCGCCCGCACTGCGGCCATCGCGCTGTGCGCCCAGCGCGCTGGCGAGGTCGTCAGCAACTACCCGCCGCTCAACCAGGCCGGCATCGTGGGCCTGTTCAACACGCTCAAGAACGGCCCGCAGATCTTCAACCCCAACTTCCCCGCCACCTGGGAAGCCATGCCAGCCGCCTACCTGAGCGCCTTGCTGGACGGCCTGCGCGTGAGCCAGGTCGCCAGCCAGCGTTCGATCTTCAGCGCGCTCATGGGCCTGATCCCCAACGCGTTCTATTCGAACCCCTCCAACTGGCCAGCCATCGGCTACGCCGGCCCGCCCAAGTTCAACTGAGAGGCACGCCAACATGCCCATTCCTCAAGTCATTCCAATCCCCACCAAGAAGCCCATTGATCCCTGGGTGGTCGGCAAGCGCGCCGGCTGGAAGGTCATCGACGCCTCCACCCTGACGGCCGACCAGTCCGTGACCTTCGACGTGGCCATCATCGGCACCGGCGCGGGCGGCGGCCTCACCGCCGAGATGCTGGCGGCGAGCGGCCTCAAGGTCGTGCTGCTCGAAGAAGGCCCGCTCAAGTCGTCGAGCGACTTCAACATGAAGGAGTCCGAGGCCTACCCCGCGATGTACCAGGAGAACCTGGCACGCCGCACGATCGACGGCGGCGTCGGCATCCTGCAAGGCCGCACCGTCGGCGGCGGCACCACCGTGAACTGGGCGACCAGCTTCCGCACGGCGCCGCAGGTGCTCGAGCACTGGCAACGCGTCTATGGCCTGACCGACTACACCAAGGCCAAGATGGACCCGTGGTTCGCTGCCGTTGAAAAGCGCCTGGGCATCAAGCCCTGGACGGGCGCGATCAACGCCAACAACAGCATCCTGTCGACCGGCTTGTCGCGGCTGGGCCTGTCGTGGGGCATCATTTCGCCCAACGTCAAGGGCTGCGCGGCACTCGGCTACTGCGGCCTGGGTTGCCCGATCAACGCCAAGCAATCGATGCTGGTGACCACCTTGCCGGTCGCGCTGACGCTGGGAGCCACCCTCTACACCCGCCTGCGCGCGCAGAACTACACCTTCAACACCGCCAAGACGGCCATCACCGGCATCGTCTGCGACGCGCTGGACCCGTCGGGCCTCAAGCCCAGCGGCCGCAAGGTGACGATCAAGGCGAAGCACTACGTGCAGGCCACCAGCGCCATCAACGGCCCCGCGCTGCTGATGCGTTCGGGCGCGCCCGATCCGCACGGCACGCTGGGCAAGCGCACCTTCCTGCACCCCAGCGCCTCGGTCGGTGGCTTCTACGCCAACGACATCGCCGCCCACTCGGGCCTGCCGCAGTCGATCTACTCCGACCACTACCTCGACAACGTGCCACTCACCGGCACGCCGGGCTACAAGTTGGAAGTCGCTCCGCTGCACCCGGTGCTGGTGGCCGGTGGCCCGACCTACTTCGGCGAGCAGCACGCCTCGCTCATGAAGAACTTCAACAAGTACGGCGTCACGATCTCCTTCGTGCGCGACGGCTTCATGGCAGACAGCGTGGGCGGTACCGTGGTGTTGCGTGCTGACGGCTCGCCGGGCCTGGACTACCCGCTCAGCGCCACGGTGCTGGAGTCGATCCGCCAGTCGATCAAGTCACAGGGTGCCGTGCACTTCGCGGCCGGCGCGCAGCGCGTCTTCATCGGCCACGTCGACGCCGCCACGCAGGGCTACACCGACAACGCCTCGTTCCAGGCCGCGGCGGATGCGCTCACCATGGTGAGCGGTCGCGTTCGCCTGAACTCGGCGCACCAGATGGGCGGCTGCGGCATGTCGGCCGACCCGACCAAGGGCGTGGTCAACCCGAACGGGCGCCACCACCAGATCACCAACCTGTCGGTGCACGACTCGTCGGTGTTCCCGACCAGCCTGGGCCTCAACCCGCAGGAGACCATCTGGGGCATGACGGCCCGCAATACCGCCAAGCTGGCCCTGGACATCTACGGCGTCAAGAACTGTGCACTGACCACGCCGGCCGAGTAAACCTCGGTTCTGCTGGTCTTTCTTCGAGCCCGGGGTCTGCCGTCCCGGGCTTTTTCATTTCAGGGCGATCGATTCACGGAGGGTCGGGCCAGCGCAGGCGGCCATTGAGCACCGGCTCGGCGCGCAGTCGCTCGACCGCATGCTCGACGAAGGCACGCACCTTGGCGGCGGCACGCCGGCCATCGGCATAGACCAGTTGCACGGGGATGGGCGGCGGCTCGTGATCGGCCATCACGATGTGCAGCCGCCCGGCGAGCACGTGCTCGGCCACCTGGTACGACAGCGCACGCACCAGGCCCTGCCCCGCCAAGGCCGCGCCGATGGACGCATCGCCCGCATTCGTCAGCTGGCGGATCTGCGGGTGCGCTGTCTCGCCTTCGCTGCGGCCCTTGCGCCCGGGTGGGTGGAAGACCCAGGGTGCGCTCACCGAACCATGCTGCGAGAAGCCCACGCCCAGGTGCTGCGCCAGGTCGGCCGGCACGCGCGGAACGCCATGCTCGGCCAGGTACTCGGGTGAAGCCACCACCACCCGCCGCACCTGGCCGGCGCGCACGGCGACGAGGCCCGAATCGGGCAGGTGGGCGATGCGCACCGCCACGTCCAGGCCCTCGTCGAGCAGGTGCACGACCTGGTCGGTGTAGAGGCTGCGCGCCGTCACGCGCGGGTGCAGGTCGAGGAAGGTTTGCAGCACCGGCGCCACGTGCAGCCGGCCGAAGATCACCGGCGCGGTGATGGCCAGCTGCCCCTGCGGCACGTCATGCGCGCCGCTGGCCGAGGCCTCGGCTGCGTCCACCTCGGCCAGGATGCGCTTGCAATCGGCATGGAAGCGCGCCCCCGCCTCGGTGAGCACCACCTGGCGCGTGCTGCGGCGCAGGAGCTGGGTGCCCACGCGCGCCTCCAGCGCGGCGATGGCGCGCGTGACGGCCGGTGGCGACATGCCCAGCTGCCGCGCGGCCGCTGCAAAGCCGCGTGCATCGGCCACCACCACGAAGATGCGCATGCCTTCGAGCTTGTCCATGCATTCCTTTCAAGCCGCGGAATTATCAAGTGCGTGCCGCGGGCATTCTGTTTTGCGGGCACGGTGGCTAAGGTTCAGCTGCATCGCAACCACCTGCCGCCCACCATGAACACACTGCGCGTCTACCACCATCCCCTCTCCGGCCATGCGCACCGCGTGCGGCTCTTCCTGTCGCTGCTGGGCCTGCCCTTCGAGACCATCGAGGTCGACATCACGAAGGGCGAGCAGCGCCAGCCGGAGTTCGTTGCGCTCAACCGCTTCGCGCAGGTGCCGGTGCTGCAAGACGGCGACATCACGCTGCCCGACAGCAACGCCATCCTCACCTACCTGGCGCTGCGCTACGACACGAGCGGCCAATGGCTGCCGCGCGACCCGGTGGGCGCGGCGCAGGTGCAGCGCTGGCTCTCGGTGGCTGCGGGCACGCTGGTCAACGGGCCGGGCAATGCGCGCGTGAACGTGCTCTTCGGCCGGCCGCACGACCCGCGCTGCGGCGAGATCGCCACCCTGCTGTTCCAGCGCATGGACGATCACCTCGCCACGCAAGCCTGGCTGGCCGGTGCACAGCCGACCATCGCCGACATCGCGCTCTACACCTACACCGCGCACGCGCCCGAAGGCGGTGTCTCGCTGCAGCCGTATGCGCATCTGCGCGACTGGCTGGAGCGCATCGAGGCATGGCCGCGCTTCGTCGGCATGGTGCGCCAGCCGGCGCTCGCCTGACATGGGCACCGTTCACGCGGGGGAACGCGAGGTGCAGCTGCGAATGGGCGTGCACGAGCGCTCGGCCGCCGTCATGCAGCAGGTGGTGCGGCCGGCCATGCCGGCGCAGCACATCGAGCTCTTCGAGAAGCTGCCCACGGTGCTGCTGGGCAGCCTGGACGCCGAGCGTCGGCCGTGGGCCTCGGTGCTCGCGGGCTGGCCCGGTTTCATGCACGCCCCGGACGACCGCCACCTGCACATCGAGGCCCTGCCGCATGCGGGCGACCCGCTCGCGCTGCAGCTCGGCATGCCACTGGGCCTGCTCGGCATCGAGCCCCACACGCGGCGGCGCAACCGCATGAACGGCACGGTGGTTGCGCTCGATTCGCACAGCTTCACGGTGCAGGTGGACCAGAGCTTCGGCAACTGCCCACGCTACATCCAGGCGCGTACGCCGCGCTGGGTGCAACGCGGCACGCCGCCTGCAGCCGCGCCCGAAGGTGCCCGTCTGAGCGATGTCGCGCAACGCCTGGTCGCCGACGCCGACACGCTCTTCATCGCTTCCTCCACCCCCCAGGCACGCGGCCACGCGGATGCCGAAGGCGTGGACGTGTCGCACCGCGGTGGCCGGCCCGGCTTCGTTCACTTGAGCGAAGACGCGGAAGGCCACAGCGTGCTGCACATCCCCGACTACCCCGGCAACAACTTCTTCAACACCTGGGGCAACCTGGCGGCCTACCCGCGCGCCGGCATGCTGTTCATCGACCATGAACGCGGCGACCTGCTGCAGCTCACCGGCCGCACCGAGCTGCTGTGGGGCGAGGAAGGTGGTGCACGCGAGATCCGCTTCCACGTCGACACCGGCTGGTGGCACGCACAGGCCCTGCCACTGCAATGGTCGGCGCCCGAGTTCGCCCCCCAGCTCATGGGCTGAGGGGCTGAGGGGCTGACGCCCACGCGACTGCCAGGGTGTGCCTCGCGCAGTAGCCTCCCGGGGATACCCAATCCTCCAGGAGACGCGCAATGGACACCAGCCAACTCTTTTCCCTCAAGGGCCGCACCGCCCTCATCACTGGCGGCTCGCGCGGCATCGGCCGCATGATCGCGGCGGGCTTCCTGGCCCAGGGTGCGCGCGTCTACATCTCGGCGCGCAAGGCCGAGGCCTGCGACCAGACGGCCAAGGAGCTGTCGGCCTTCGGCCCGTGCGTCTCGCTGCCGGCCGACGTGTCGAGCGTCGCCGGAGCTCAGGGGCTGGCCGCGGCCTACGCCAAGCACGAGGGGCAGCTCGACATCCTCGTCAACAACGCCGGCGCCGCCTGGGGCGCACCCTTCGACGAGTTCCCCGAGAGCGGCTGGGACAAGGTGGTCGACCTCAACCTCAAGTCGCCCTTCTTCCTCACGCAGGCGCTCAAGCCGCTGCTCGCCAAGGCGGGCAGCAGCCAGCAACCGGCCAAGGTGATCAACATCGCCTCCATCGATGGCGTGGGCGTCAACCCGATGGAGACCTACTCCTATGCCGCCAGCAAGGCCGGGTTGATCCACCTCACCAAGCGCATGGCCCTGCACCTCATCCAGCACCACATCGTGACGAGCGCCATCGCCCCCGGGGCCTTCGCCTCGGAGATGAACCGCGCGGCACGCGACCACGCCGACGAGGTGTCGTCGCACATCCCGGCCGGGCGCATCGGCACCGACGAAGACATGGCCGGCGCGGCGATCTTTCTCGCCTCGCGCGCGGGCGACTACGTGGTCGGCAACACCTTGATCGTGGACGGCGGCGTCACGCTCGGGCGCTAAGAGAGGGCTGGGTCGCTGAACCGGTATGAGCCTTTTCAAGGCGAATTCATAGGTAGAACCACAGTTTGCAGAAAAGTGGGTATGTTCTAGGATGCACCCAATCCACTGAACACCGCGACCCATGTCCGACCGCCACCTGGCCTTCTGGCCCGAGCACGCCCCCAAGCACCTGCACGTCCCCGAGACCAACCTGTACTTCAACGTCGAGGTCTCGGCGGCGCGCTTCCCGAACAAGCCCTTCCTGATCTTCTACGACACGCCCCTCACCTACGCGCAGTTCAAGCAGGAGACGGAAGCGCTGGCCGGGTATCTGCAGCATGAGTGTGGCGTGCAGAAGGGCGACCGCGTGCTGCTCTACATGCAGAACAGCCCGCAGTTCATGATCGGCTACTACGCCATCCTGCGTGCCAACGCGGTGGTGGTGCCGGTGAACCCGATGAACCTCACGCAGGAGCTGCAGCACTACGTGAGCGATGCCGATGCCAAGGTGGCGCTGGTGGCGCAGGAGCTCTACCCGCGCATGAAGCCGCTGCTGGGCGGGCCCGAAGGCCTGGCGCACATCGTCGTCGCCGCCTACAGCGACTACCTGCGCCAGCCCACCACGCTCAAGCTGCCCGACTTCGTGGCCGCACCGCGTGCGCCCATCGCCCACGATGGCACGAGCCTGTGGTCCGACGCCATGGCGCGCGAGCTTCAGCCCGGCCCGCTCACCGCCGGCCCCGACGACCTGTGCGTGATGCCCTACACCTCGGGCACCACCGGCCACCCCAAGGGCTGCATGCACACCCACCGCACCACCATGTACAACACCGTCTCGGGCGGCGTGTGGGGCCAGGGCAACCAGGGCACGGTGGCCATGGCGGTGCTGCCGCTGTTCCACGTGACGGGCATGCAAGGCAGCATGAACGGCATCATCTTCGGCGGCTCCACCGTCGTGCTGCTGCCGCGCTGGGACCGCGACGCCGCCGCCGAATGCATCCAGCGCTATCGCGTCACGGGCCTGAGCCTGATCACCGCCATGGTGGTCGACTTCGTCTCCAACCCCAAGCTCGACGACTACGACCTCAGCAGCCTGCGCCGCATCGGCGGCGGTGGTGCGGCCATGCCCAAGGCGGTGTCCGACATCCTGGAGAACAAGCTCGGCCTCACCTACAGCGAGGGCTACGGCATGTCGGAAACGAATGCCGCCACGCACATGAACCCGCCCGAGCGCGGCAAGAAGCAGTGCCTGGGCGTCCCGGTCTTCGACGTCGACGCGCGCGTGGTCGACCCCACCACGCTGCAGGAACTGCCGCCCGGCCAGACCGGCGAGATCCTGATCCACGGCCCGCAGGTGATGCGCGGCTACTGGAAGAACCCCGACGCCACAGCCGCCGCCTTCGTCGAGATCGACGGCAAGCGCTTCCTGCGCACCGGCGACCTGGGGCAGACCGACGAGGAGGGCTACTTCTTCTTCGTCGACCGCCTCAAGCGCATGATCAACGCGAGCGGCTTCAAGGTGTGGCCGGCCGAGGTGGAGGCGCTGCTGTACCAGCACCCGGCGATCCAGGAGGCCTGCATCATCGCCGCCAAGGACGTGAAACGCGGCGAGACGGTCAAGGCCTTCGTGGTGCGCAAGAAGGGCGCCGAGGTGAGCGAACAGCAGATCATCGACTGGTCGCACGACAACATGGCGGCCTACAAGATCCCGCGCATCGTGGAGTTCGTCGAGGCACTGCCCAAGTCCGGCACCGGCAAGGTTCAGTGGCGCGAGTTGCAAGAGAAAGAAAACGCGCGCGCGGCAGCGCAGTAGGCACGGCTATGCTGGCGGCCCGATCCCACGGTGCCGCAAGCCCATGACGCGTTTCGATCCCAAGGCGATCATCATCGCCATGCTGCTCTCGCTCGCACTCGATGTGCTGGGCGCGGTGGTGCTCTACACCGTCTTCGGCGCCGGCCTGGACGAGAGCATGTCGCCCGAGCAGATGAAGGCGGCCGTGCTGACGATGCAGCAGAACACCAGCTTCCTGCTGGCCTCGCTGGCCTACGGAACCGCCACCACCGTCTTCGGCGGCTACGTTGCCGCCCGCCTGGCGCGGGCCTACCCGTACTTCAACGCGCTGGCGGTGGGCGTGCTGGGCATCGCGCTGGGCCTGGTGCTGGGGAGCGATTCGCCGGGCTGGGTCGACGCCCTCGCCTACCTGGTCAGCGTGCCGGCGGCCCTGCTCGGCGGCCACCTGGGGCAGCAGCGGCGCCAGCGCAACCAATGAAACACAGCGGCAGCGCCCGCGAAACGCCGCTGCAACAGCCCGCGCGCACAGTCCGAAGCAGTGCCCACCAGCCTGCCCGGAGACGCCCCATGAGCGACGCCCTCTTCCTGCCCCGCGAACTGTTCGCACCCCGTGCCCAGAGCGCCCCGGCCCAGCCGGTGGTGCCGCCGCGCCGTGGCGTGCAGTTCGACAGTGGTGAAGCGGTGGCCGCCGACCTGCTGCGCAGCCTCGGGCCGGTGGATCGCCGCCGCCAACCCCGTGCGGCCCACGAGCGCGGCGTGGTCGACCTCTACATCGGCTGACCGCTCAGGCTTCCGGCTCCAGGTTCGCCTTCACGCGCCGCAGCAGCGCGAGCAACTGCTGTTCTTCCGCCGGGCTCAAGCCCGCCACCGCCTGCGCGTGCAAGCGCTTGGCCTGTTGCTGCAGTGAGCGCAGCACCGACTGACCTTCATCCGTGAGCGACAGGCTCACGCTGCGCCGGTCAGACTCTCCCACCTCGCCCGACAGCAAGCCCTGGTCGCGCAGCGTCTTGATCAGGCGCGCGAGCTGCGCCTTGTCGCGCCCGCTGTGCTGGGCGAGGTCGCTCTGCGTGGCACCGGGGTGCGCGGCAAAGTAGCCCAGCACCTTGCCTTCCATGTGGGTGATGTCGTGCGGGCCGTCGCGCAGCACCTGGTACTGGCGTGCGCGGTAGAGATGCATGACGCTGTGAACGAGTTCGAGCACTTCGTCACTGCGGGCACCCTTTCGGGACATACCCGATTGGTTGACATTGTCATTCAATTTCACCATGATGGGTGACATTGTCAACCAATTCAAGCTCGATGACCACCTCCGAAACCACCACCCGCCGGCGCTCTTTGGCAGTCACCCGGGTCCAGCATGAACTCAAGCGCCGCGAACTCACCGTCGCCCGTGTCACCCCGCTGAGCCCGCACATCCTGAGCATCACCTTCCACGGCGACAGCCTGGCCGACTTCGTCAGCGCCTCGTTCGACGACCACGTGAAGCTGATGCTGCCCGCGGCCGATGGCGGCGAGCCCGTACGGCGCGACTACACGCCACGCCGCTTCGACAACGCAGCCCGCGAGCTGACCATCGAGTTCGACCTGCACGCCACCGGCCCCGCCGCGCGCTGGGCCGCGCAAGCCACCCCGGGCCAGCAGGTCACCGTCGGCGGCCCGCGCGGCTCCTTCATCGTTCCGCTCGACCACGACTGGCACCTGCTCGTGGGCGACGAGACCGCGCTGCCCGCCATCGCGCGCCGGCTCGAAGAGCTGCCCGCCGGTGCGCAGGCGATCGTGGTGCTGAAGGTCGCCGACCCGGCCGACCGCCGCACGCTGCCCAGCGCAGCCGACGTGCAATTGCACTGGGTGGCCGAGGATGCCGCGCTGGTCCAACGCGTGCGCATGCTCGCGTTGCCGGCGGGCGCAGGCTACGCCTGGTGCGCCGGCGAGGCCTCCACCATGGCCACGCTGCGCCGCGTGCTGGTCGACGAGAAGGGCCACGACCGCCACGCCATCCGCGCCGCCGCCTACTGGAAGCGCGGCGCCAGCGCCCACCACGAGAACCTCGGCTGAAGGAGAGACCGCCATGCCGCGCACCCTGAACCTCACCGACAGCCTCTACCGCTATGTGCTCGACCACTCGCTGCGCGAGCACCCGGCGCAAACCGCCCTGCGCGAGACCACGCGCCTGCACCCGCACGCCGGCATGCAGATCGCCCCCGAGCAGGGGCAGCTGATGGCGCTGCTGATCAAGCTGATCGGCGCGCGCCGCAGCATCGAAGTCGGCGTCTTCACCGGCTACAGCGCGCTCAGCGTGGCGCTCGCGCTGCCACCCGACGGCAAGCTCCTCGCCTGCGACATCAGCGACGAGTACACCCGCATCGGCCACCCCTACTGGGAGCAGGCCGGCATCGCCCACAAGATCGACCTGCAGCTCGCCCCCGCGCTGAAGACGCTGGACGCCCGCCTGGCCGCCGGCGAGGCCGGCCACTACGACTTCGCCTTCATCGACGCCGACAAGACGAGCTACGACGCCTACTACGAACGCTGCCTGCAGCTCGTGCGCGCAGGCGGGCTGATCGCCATCGACAACACCCTGTGGGGCGGCTCGGTGGCCAGCCCCTCGCAAGACGCCGACACGCGCGCGCTGCAGGCGCTCAACGACAAGCTGCACCGCGACGAACGCGTCGACCTCTCGCTGCTGCCCTTCAGCGACGGGCTCACGCTCGCACGCAAGCGTTGAACCCACGCGGGCCTCGCGCATACTCCGGCGCATTGACAACACCGGAGACCCTGCCATGCCCCTCACCAAGCTCGTCGGCGTGATCCTCATCGTGGCCGGCGTGCTGGGCCTGCTGTACGGCGGCTTCAGCTACACCAAAGAGAAGCACGACATCAAGTTCGGCCCAGTCGAGTTCTCGGTTCGCGAGAAGGAATCGGTCAGCGTGCCGGTGTGGGCCGGCGTCGGCGCGATCGTCGTCGGCACGGTGCTGCTGCTCGTTGGTGGCCGCAAGGGCTGAGCATGGCCTTCTTCCCGCAAGAGGCCCTGAACGACGGCGTGCGCAAGCGCGAGGTCTTCGGCTGGGCGATGTACGACTTCGCCAACTCGGGCTACACCACCGTGGTGCTCACCGCGGTGTTCAACGCCTACTTCGTCGGCGTGGTCGCCAACGGGGCCGACTGGGGAACGCTCGCGTGGACGCTCTCGCTCGCCGCCTCCAGCCTGATCGTGATGGGGGTGATGCCCGCACTGGGCGCCTACGCCGACCTGCGCGCCAACAAGAAGCGGCTGCTGGCCGTGAGCACCGCGCTGTGTGTGGCCTCGACCGTCATGCTGGCCTTCGCCGGACGGGGCGACGTGGCCTGGGCGGTGGCGGCGGTGATCCTCTCCAACACCTTCTACTCCTTCGGCGAGACGCTGACCGCCGCCTTCCTGCCCGAGCTGGCGCGCCGCGACGCGATGGGCCGCGTGTCCGGCTGGGGCTGGAGCTTCGGCTACTTCGGCGGCATGCTGGCGCTGGGCCTGAGCCTGGCCTACGTGCTGGCCGCGCAGGCGCGCGGCGAACCGGCCACCTCCTTCGTGCCGGTGACGATGTGCATCACCGCCGGCATCTACGGCCTGGCCTCGCTCGCCACTTTCGTGCTGCTGCGCGAACGCGCCGTGCCGCAGCCGCAGGCCGCGCAAGAGGCGGGGTTCGCCGCCTCGCTGCACCGGCTGGCCGACACCTGGCGCCGCGCGCGCAGCTTCCGCGACTTCTCCTGGCTGCTGGCCTGCGGCGTGTGCTACCAGGCCGGCATCGCGGTGGTGATCGCACTGGCCGCCGTCTACGCCGAGCAGGTGCTGGGCTTCAAGCAGGCGCAGACCATGATGCTGGTCTTCCTGGTCAACATCGCGGCGGCGCTCGGCGCCTTCGGCTTCGGCTACTGGCAGGACCGCATCGGCCACAAGCGTGCGCTGGGCGTCACGCTGGCGGGCTGGGTGCTGATGACGGTGCTGGCCATGCTGGCCACCAGCCCGGGCCTGTTCTGGGTGGCGGCGGTGATCGCCGGCCTGTGCATGGGCTCCAGCCAATCGGCCGGGCGCGCCATCGCTGGCCTCTTCGCGCCCGAGACGCAGCGCGCCGAGTTCTTCGGGCTGTGGACCTTCGCTGTTCGCCTGGCCGCCATCCTCGGCCCGGTGACCTACGGCCTCGTGACGGTGCTCACCGCCGGCAACCACCGCCTGGCCATCCTGTCGACGGCGCTCTTCTTCATCGGCGGGCTGTTGCTGCTCCTGCCCATCAACGTGGAGCGCGGGGCCGCCGCAGCGGGCGAAGCGCCCTGAGCCAGGACTTTCGCTGGCCGATTCCTGCAATCGGCCAGCCGAATCCGGTTTCGGCGAGACGAACCAGGGCGCCGGCGCGAGAGTGAGCGCC
>NZ_DASSRA010000472.1:0-3201 GCF_035702065.1 Rhizobacter sp. | reverse complement strand
TGGCGTTGGGCACATCGACGCCGACCTCGATCACGGTGGTGCTGACCAGCACCTGCATCGTGCCCGCCTTGAACTGCGCCATCACCGCCGCCTTGTCGGCCGCCGGCATGCGGCCGTGCAGCAGGCCGACGCTGCGGCCGGACAGGGCGGCGCTCAGCTGCTCGTGGGTGGCTGTGGCGTTCTGCAGGTCCAGCTTCTCGCTCTCTTCGATCAGCGGGCACACCCAGTAGACCTGCTTGCCCTGCGCCACCTCGGCCGCGATGGTGTGGACCACGCCCTCGCGCTTGGCGTCGCTGAACACCTTGGTGACGATGGGCGTGCGGCCCGGTGGAAGCTCGTCGATGGTGCTGATGTCGAGGTCGGCGAACAGCGTCATCGCCAGCGTGCGCGGGATGGGCGTGGCGCTCATCATCAGCAGGTGCGGCTCCAGCGATTGCTGATCGAGCTTGTCGCGCAGGGCGAGGCGTTGCGCCACGCCAAATCGATGTTGCTCATCGATGATCGCCAAGCCCAGCTTCGCGAACTGCACCTCGGCCTGGATCACCGCATGCGTGCCCACCACCAGCTTCGCCTCGCCCGACGCCACGCGCGCCAGCATCTCGCGGCGCCCCTTGCCCTTGCGGCTGCCGGTGAGCCAGGCGGTCTGGATGCCCAACGGCTCCAACCACTGCACCAGCTTGCGGAAGTGCTGCTCGGCCAGGATCTCGGTGGGCGCCATCAGCGCGCACTGCCAGCCTTCGTTCATCGCGATGGCGGCGGCGAGCGCTGCCACCACCGTCTTGCCCGCGCCCACGTCGCCCTGCAGCAGGCGGTGCATGGGCACCTCGCGCTGCAGGTCGAGCGCGATCTCCTCGACCACGCGTCGCTGCGCCGCCGTCAGGTGGAAGGGCAGGGCGGCGAGCAGCTGTTCCTGCAGGCCTCCGGCGTGCACCGTGAAACGCGGTGCGCGCTGCAGGGCACGCTCGTTCTTGGCCTGCAGCTGCGAGAGCTGCTGCGCGAGCAGCTCCTCGAACTTGAGGCGCTGCCAGGCGGGGTGGGTCTTGTCTTCGAGCTGCGCCAGGCTCACGTCGGGCGTAGGGTGGTGCAGGAAGCGCAGCGACTCGCGCAGGCTCAGCAAGCCGCGCGGCAGCAGCGCCGGCGGCACCAGCTCCGACAGGTCGGCACGCTGCAGCCCCGAGGCCACGGCCTTGCGCAGGTACGCCTGCGGCAGCGCGGCGCTGGTGGAGTAGACCGGCGTGAGCGCGGTGGCCAGCGGCGTGTCGGCGTCCACGCCCTTGAAGCTCGGGTGCACCATCTCCATGCCAAAGAAGCCCCCGCGCGCCTCGCCGCGCACGCGCACACGGTTGCCGGCGGCCAGCGTCTTCTGGTGGTTGGGATAGAAGTGCAGGAAGCGCAGGTAGAGCTCGTTCTCGCTGGCGTCATCGTGCAGCTTCACCACCAGCTGCCGTCGCGGGCGGAACTGGATCTGGCAGTCGCTCACCACGCCTTCCACCTGCGCGGTGTCGCCATCGCGCAGCTCGCCGATGGGTGTGAGCCGCGTCTCGTCCTCGTAGCGCAGCGGAATGTGCAGCGCGAGGTCGATGTCGCGGATGAGCCCCAGCTTCTCCATCGCCTTCTGCGGCGCGGTCTTCTCCTTGCGCGCAGTGCTGGGGGTGTCGGTGGGCATAGGACAATTCTGCGGCATGACACATCGTTTCCAGCTGGCCGACTTCGATTTCGAGCTACCCCCCGAGCTGATCGCCCAGCACCCCGCTGCTGAGCGCAGCGCCTCGCGCCTGCTCGACGGCACCGGGGCGCAAGCAGCCGACCGCATCTTCCGCGAGCTGCCCGGCTTGCTGCAGGCCGGCGACCTGCTGGTGTTCAACGACACGCGCGTCATCAAGGCGCGGCTGCTGGGTGCCAAGGCCACCGGCGGTTCGGTCGAGGCGCTGGTCGAGCGCGTGCTGCCGAACCACGAGGTGCTGGTGCACCTGCGCGCCAGCAAGTCGCCCAAGGCCGGCGCGCTGATCCGCTTCACGCACGGCGAACGCAGCTTCGAGGCCGAGATGCTGGGCCGCGGCGGACCGGAGAACTCGCTCTTCCACCTGCGCTTCCCGGGTGAGCCCTTCGCGCTGATCGAGGCCCACGGCCACGTGCCGCTGCCGCCCTACATCACGCACGCCGACGACGCCGACGACGAGCGCCGCTACCAGACCGTGTTTGCCGCCAAGCCCGGTGCCGCTGCCGCACCCACCGCCGCGCTCCACTTCGACGAAGGCGTGCTCGCCGCGCTGCGTGAACGCGGCATCGGCAGCGCCAGCGTCACGCTGCACGTGGGCGCCGGCACCTTCCAGCCGGTGCGCACCGAGAACATCGCCGAGCACAAGATGCACAGCGAATGGTTCGAGGTGCCGCAGGCCACTGTGGACGCCATCGCCGCCACGCAGGCCGCGGGCGGGCGCGTGGTCAGCGTGGGCACCACCACGCTGCGCGCACTGGAGTCGGCGGCCCTTGGCGGCACCCTGCAGGCCGGCAGCCGCGACACCGACATCTTCATCACCCCCGGCTTCGGCTTCCGCGTGGTCGACCTGCTGGTCACCAACTTCCACCTGCCCAAGAGCACGCTGTTGATGCTGGTGAGCGCCTTCGCCGGCCACGCCCACGTGATGGCGCTGTACCGCCACGCCATTGCCGAGCGCTACCGCTTCTTCAGCTACGGCGACGCGATGTTGCTGGCGCGCAAGGGCTGAGAAGGTGTGAACGAACCCGCCATGCCCGCTCGGCTGTTCGGTCGATGGCGAGCGCGGCCCATTCGCCCGGACAATCGCCGCCAGCTCTGCTCCTCGCGTCCATGATCTTCCCCCTCAGTCCGACCTTGCTGCGCAGCCTGGCCGGCCTGATCCTGGCCTGCCTGCTGTGGGCGCCGGCGTGGGGCCAGACGCAGGAGCTGCTCTCGCTCACCGAGGCCGAGTTCACGCCCGCCGGCAGCACCGCAAGCACCCCGGTCACCTTGCCCGACACCTGGGGCATGCGCGGCCTGCCGCCGCAGGGTGCCGGCCGCTACCGCCTGCGCTTCACGCTCGACGCCGTGCCAGCGCAACCCTGGGCCGTGTCGTTCACCCGCATCAGCATCGCGCGGCGTCTGTTCCTCAATGGCCAGATGGTGCAGGGCGACGACCTCAACCTGCACTACCCCCCTGCGCCGGCGGTGATCGACCTCCC
>NZ_DASSRA010000471.1:0-5689 GCF_035702065.1 Rhizobacter sp. | reverse complement strand
AAAGAGACGGGCATCAAGATCAACCGCATCGAGGGCAAGGAAGACGAGCTCCTCGAACGCATCAAGAACGAAGGCGCCAGCTCGCCGGCCGACGTGTTCATCACCGTCGACGCCTCGCGCCTGGAGATCGCCGACAAGGCCGGCGTCTTCGCGCCCGTGCAGAGCAAGCTGCTCGATGCCCGCATACCGGCCCACCTGCGCACCGCCAACTGGCTGGCCTTCTCGACCCGCGCCCGTGTGATCGTCTACAACGCGAAGACGATCAAGCCCGAGTGGGTGCAGACCTACGAAGACCTGGCCAACCCGCGGCTCAAGGGCCAGATCTGCGTGCGCTCGGGCTCGCACCCCTACAACCTGTCGCTCGGTGCGGCCCTCATCACCCAGCACGGTGAGGCCAAGACCGAAGAGTGGGCCAAGGGCGTGGTGGCCAACTTCGCTCGCGCGCCCAAGGGTGGCGACACCGACCAGCTGCGCGCCGCAGCGGCCGGCGAGTGCGGTGTGGCCATCGCCAACAGCTACTACGTGGCACGCCTGATGCGCTCCACCAAGCCGGAAGACGTGAAGGACATGGAAGCCCTCACCGTGGTGTGGCCCAACCAGAAGACCTGGGGCACGCACGTCAACGTGTCGGGCGGTGGCGTGGTGAAGACCGCGCCCAACAAAGCCAACGCGGTCAAGTTCCTGGAGTACCTGGCGAGCGACGCTGCGCAGACCTACTTCGCCGATGGCAACAACGAGTGGCCGGTGGTGAAGAGCGCCTCGGTCAAGAACCCGGCGCTCGACAAGCTCGGGCCGTTCAAGGCTGACGAGACGCCGCTCTCGAAGTGGGCGCCGAACACGGCCGCCGCACAAAAGGTATTCGATCGCGCCGGCTGGCGCTGAATCCCGCTCGCAAACCGCTCAGCGTCTGTCGCTGGCGATCTGCCGGCACAGCACGATGAGCGGCAGCAGGCCCACGGCCACGATGGCCAGTGCGGCCGTCGAGGCCTCGGCCAGCCGCTCATCCGATGCCAGCCGGTAGGCCTGCGTCGCCAGCGTGTCGAAGTTGAAGGGCCGCATCACGAGCGTGGCGGGCAGTTCCTTCATCACGTCGATGAAGACCAGCAGGCCCGCAGTGAGCAGGCCGCGCCGCAGCAGCGGCACGTGCACCTGCGCCAGGGTGCGGGTGGGCGTGAGGCCGAGGCTGCGGGCGGCGTCGTCCATGTGGGGCGTGACCCGGTGCAGGGCCGAGTCGACCGTCTGCAGGGCGGCGGTAAGAAAGCGCACCACGCAGGCGAAGACGAGCGCGGCGATGCTGCCGGTGAAGAGCAGGCCCAGGTCCCAGCCGAAGCTGTCGCGCAGCCACTGCGCCAGCGCGTTGTCGAGCCTCGCCACCGGGATCAGCACGCCGACCGCGATCACCGAGCCGGGCAGCGCGTAGCCCATGCCGGCCGCCCAGTGGGCGCTGCGTGCGATGGGGCCGGGGTCGAGCCGGCGCGCATAGGCGACCAGCAGGGCCAACGCCACCGCGATGACCGCGGTGAGGCCCGAGACGACGAGGCTGTTGCGTGCCAGGCTGAAGAAGAGCGTGCCGAACTGCGCATCGCCATCCGTCAGCGCCATGTGCAGCAGCACGCCGCTCGGCAGCAGAAAGCCAAGGAGCAGCGGCACGCAGCAGGCCGCGAAGGCCAGCGCCGCACGCCAGCCTTGAAGCCGAGGCCCACGCGGCGGCTGCCGGCGCAAGCCCGGGCCGTGGTAGCGGGCGCGTCCGCGCGACGCTCTTTCCAGCGCCAGCACCAGCAGCACGAAGCCCAGCAGGCACATCGAGAGCTGCGCCGCAGCGGCGCGGTCGCCGAGCGAGAACCAGGCGCGGTAGATGCCGGTGGTGAAGGTCTGCACCGCGAAGTAGGAGACGGTGCCGTAGTCGGCCAGCGTCTCCATCAGCGCGAGCGCGATGCCGGCAGCGATGGCCGGCCGTGCCATCGGGATCGACAGCCGCACGAAGCTGCGCCACGGAGTGAGCCCGAGCGAGCGGCCGGCCTCCATCACGCCGCCGCCGCGTTCGAGGAAGGCCGTGCGGGCCAGCATGTAGACGTAGGGGTAGAGCACGCAGATGAACATGGCCACCGCACCGCCGGTGCTGCGCACGTCGGGGAACCAGTAGTCGGCGCGGCTCCAGCCGAAGGCGTCGCGCAGCGCGCGCTGCACGGGGCCGGCGTACTGCAGCAGGTCGGTGTAGGTGTAGGCCATCACGTAGGCCGGCATGGCGAGCGGCAGCACCATCAGCCATTCGAAGTGGCGGCGGCCGGCGAAGTCGAGGTGCGTCACCAGCCAGGCCGCGCCCACGCCGAGCAGCCCGACTCCGATGCCGACCCCCGCGCACAGCAGAAGGCTCGTCGCCACGTACTCCGGCAGCAGCGTGCTGGCGAGGTGGGTCCAGGTGCCTTCGGTACCGGTGCTGAAGAGGCTGGTGGCCACCGACACCACCGGCACCGCCACGATCACGGCGATGGCCAGGCTCCACCAGGTGAGCCAGCGTGTGGGGTGCAGCGCGGTGAGGATCGGGAGCGTGGTCATGGCAAGCCGCGGGCAGTGTAAGGTGCGGCCTGTCTTCGCCTTGCCTTGCCATGTCGTCCACCACCCGCCCCGTCCTCGAACTGAGCCGCCTCGGCCACCGCTATGGCGCCCAGCCGACCTTCGCCGGGCTGGACCTCACGCTCGCGCCCGGCACGGTGTGCTGTCTGCTCGGCCCCTCGGGCTGCGGCAAGACCACGGTGCTGCGCTGCATCGGTGGCTTCGAACGGGTGAGCGAAGGCGAGGTGCGCATCGACGGCCAGGTGGTGGGCAGCCCCGGCGTGCACGTCCCGCCGGAGCAGCGGCGCATCGGCATGGTGTTCCAGGACTACGCGCTGTTTCCGCACCTCACGGTGCTGCGCAACGTGGGCTTCGGCGTGGCCGACAAGCGTGCGGCAAACGATCGCGCGATGGAGCTGCTGCACACCGTGGGCCTGGCCGCCGCGGCCGACCGCTACCCGCATGAGCTGTCCGGCGGGCAGCAGCAGCGCGTGGCGCTGGCGCGAGCCCTGGCACCCAAGCCCCGCCTGTTGCTGCTCGACGAGCCATTCTCCAATCTCGACGTCGAGCTGCGTGAGCAACTCGCGGGCGAGGTGCGCAGCATCCTCAAGGCCTCGGGCACGACGGCCGTTTTCGTCACGCACGACCAGAACGAGGCCTTTGCGATGGCCGACGAGATCGCGGTGATGCACCAGGGCCGCATCCAGCAGATCGCCGGGGCCTACGAGCTCTACCACCGGCCGAACAGCCGCTTCGTGGCCGACTTCATCGGCCAGGGTGTGTTCGTCGAGGCCGAGGTGGTGGCGCCGCAGCGCCTGCGCTTCGAACTGGGCGAGGTGCTCGCGCCGGAGCCGGTGCGCCACGCCGACACCGGAGAGCCCTGCACGGTGGGCGAGCGCGTGCAGGTGCTGATGCGCCCCGACGACGTGCTGCACGACGACGCCAGCCCGCTGCGCGCAACGGTGCAGCACAAGGCGTTCCGAGGCGCCGAGATCCTCTACACGCTGCAGCTTGCGAGCGGAACGCGGGTACTGGCGCTGGTGCCCTCGCACCACAACCACGCGCTGCAGGAGGCGATCGGCGTGCGCCTGGACATGGACCACGTGATCGCCTTCGCGCCGCAGCGCTGAGGCGTGTTCACTTCGTCACGGGCCGGCTGGAGAAGGCCGTCAGCAGGCCCAGCCCGATGAACGACGCGCCGGCCGCGCGCTGGCCCCAGCGCGCGTGCGCGCCGAGTTGCCCGATGCGCGGTGCGACCAGGCTGGCCGCCAGCACGTAGATGAGATCGGTGCAGGCCGCCACCGCGCAGAACAGGCCACCCAGCGCTAGGCTCTGCAGCAGGTGCGGCGCATTCGCATGCATGAACTGCGGCAGGAAGGCGGCGAAGAACAGGGCCGTCTTGGGGTTGAGCAAGGCCACCACGAAGCCGTCGCGGAAGATCTTCGAAGGCTTCATCGGTGCGATGGGTGTGTTGCCGGCGGCCACCGTGCCCGCCGAACGCAGCATGCGGATGCCCATCCAGACGAGGTAGGCCGCGCCAGCCCACTTCACCACCGTGAACGCGGCCGACGAGACGGCGAACACCGCCGCCAGCCCGATGGCGGCGCCGATGGCATTGCCCAGGTTGCCCAGCGCCACGCCGGCCACCGAGGCCAGGCCCGAGGCGCGGCCCTGCGACAGCGTGCGCGCCAGGATGTAGACCACGGCGGGCCCGGGCGTCAGGGCGAGGATCAGGCTGGCCGTGAGGAAGGCCAGCAGCAGAGGGAGCGGCGGGAGCAGGTCGGCGAGCATGGGGCACTCCGGGGTGGGAACCGCGACAGTATGTCCCCAAGGCGGTAGACGTCGCCACCGTCAGCCGACGTGGCAATAATCCGTACCTGTCACCCCTTTTCGGAGAAGTTCCATGTCCCGTCGACTCGTCGCCGTTTCGAGTTTGCTCCTGACCTTGGGTCTGGCCGCCTGCCTGGCGGCCGGCTCGGCATCCGTGGGCGGCACCCTCAGCGGGCTGCCGACCTCGACCACCGTGGTGCTGCAGAACAACGGCGGCGACAACCTCACGCTCAGCCAGAACGGCAGCTTCACCTTCTCGGGAACGCTCGACAACGGCAAGACCTATGCGGTCACGGTGCTCACCCAGCCGGCTGGTGCCGTTTGCACCGTGGGCAATGGCAACGGCACGATCGACTCGAACGGTACCGACGTGACCAATGTGTCCGTCACCTGCGCGGTCAGCACGTCGCTGAGTGGCACGGTGTCGGGCTTGAACCCCGGCACGAGCGTGACGCTGATCAATGGCACCACCACCTTGGCCGTCGCCACCAATGGCGCCTTCGCCTTCCCGGGTACGCTGGCCAACGGCACGGCCTACGCGGTGACGGTGAGCATCCCGCCCGCCGGGCAGACCTGCACGGTGGCGAACGGCAGCGGCACGTTCACCTCGGGCACGGCGACGAACATCGCCGTGACCTGCGTCTGAGGCTCAGAACAGAAAGTACTTCTGCGCCATCGGCAGCACGGTGGCCGGCTCGCAGGTGAGCAGCTGGCCATCGGCGCGCACCTCGTAGGTCTGCGGGTCGACCTCGATCTTGGGCGTGAAGCCGTTGTGGATCATGTCGGCCTTGCCGATGGTGCGCGTGTTGCGCACGGCGGCCACGCGGCGCTTGAGGCCCAGCTGGTCGGCCACACCCAGGTCGACGGCGGCCTGCGACACGAAGGTGATGCAGGTGTTGTCCATGGCCGAACCGAAGCTCGCGAACATGGGCCGGTAGTGCACCGGCTGCGGCGTGGGGATGGACGCGTTGGGGTCGCCCATGGCGGCCGCGGCGATGGCCCCGCCCTTGAGGATGAGTGAGGGCTTCACGCCGAAGAAGGCCGGCTTCCACACCACCAGGTCGGCGAGCTTGCCCACCGCCACCGAGCCCACCTCGTGCGAGATGCCCTGCGTGATCGCCGGGTTGATCGTGTACTTGGCGATGTAGCGCTTGACGCGGAAGTTGTCGTGGCGCGCGTTGTCTTCGGGCAGCGTGCCGCGCTGCTGCTTCATCTTGTCGGCCGTCTGCCAGGTGCGGATGATCACCTCGCCCACGCGGCCCATGGCCTGGCTGTCGGACGACATCATCGAGAACACGCCGACGTC
>NZ_DASSRA010000470.1:0-6426 GCF_035702065.1 Rhizobacter sp. | reverse complement strand
AGGCGGGCTCCGGCGCTGTGGGCGTAGACGGTGACGATGGGTTCGTAGCTCAAGGCGCCTGCCTGAGCGGACCACTCGGGCGCATGGGGGGCGGTGAGGCGGGCGGCTTCGTTGGCGGTGCAGGCCAGCACCACGGCGTCGGCGGGGTCTCCGTTCACACGCCAACCGTCTGGTAAACGCTCCAATCGGTCGGCACGGGTGGACAGGTGCACCGTGGCGCCTGCCTGGGCCAGCCAGCTGCTTGCTGGCGCGGGCCATAACTCGCTCAGGCGCTGGCGGGGCAGCAGCAGGTCGGCGGAGCCTGGGCCTGAGAACAGGGCGTCTTTCAACACGCGCAGAAACACCGTGGCACTGGCTTGCGATGCGGGGGTGTTAAGCGCGGCCACGCACAGCGGGTCGAGCAGTTCTTCGCGCACTGCGAGGGGCAAGTGGGCGGTGAGCTGCGCTACGGTGAGCTTGGGATCGCAGCGGAACCCACGCAAAGCCCAACGTGTGGAAGTGACAAGCAAGGCCTGCTTGTCGCGCCAGCGCCAGCCGGGGTAATGCAGCACCGCGCCGGCAAAGGCCGCGATGGGGGATCCGGGTTGAAGCTGCAGGCCCGCGCCATCGGGGTAGGTGACACGCAGGGGTGTGCGCAGCAGCGCGTGGTCGATATCGACGCCCACGCGCCGCATCAGCGACAGCGTCTGCGTGTAGGCGCCGATCAGGATGTGCTGGCCGTTGTCGAGCACGACGCCATCGCCGAAGTCCACCTGCCGCGCGCGGCCGCCCAACTGGGGTGCCATCTCGTACACGGTGACCTGGTGGCCGCGGCGCGTGGCCTCGACCGCTGCGGCCAGGCCGGCCCAGCCGCCCCCGACGACGGCCACCCGCCGAGCGTGTGCCATCAGCGGCCCCGCCAGTTGGTGCGCGCCGCGATCCACAGCTTGCGCAGCGGCGTGAGCGACGTGCGCTGGTGCAGCACCTGGAAGTTGTCAGCCTCGATCTCGCGCAGCAGCGTGCGGTAGATGTTGGCCATCATCAGGCCAGGTTTCTGCGTGCGGCGGTCGGCTTCGGGCAGCAGCGCCAGGGCTTCGTCGTAGCAGCGGTGCGCGCGTGCGGCCTGGAACTTCATCAAGGCGGTGAAGCGGTCGCTGTAGCCGCGGTTCAGGATCTCCTGCGCCTTCACGTCGAATTGCTGCAGCTCCGACACCGGCAGGTAGATGCGCCCGCGCCGAGCGTCGTCGCCCACGTCGCGGATGATGTTGGTGAGCTGCATGGCCAGGCCCAGCTTGTGGGCGTACTGCACGGTGGACGGCTCGGTGCGGCCGAAGATGCCTGAAGCCACTTCACCCACCACGCCGGCCACCAGGTGGCAGTAGTGGGCCAGGCCGGGGTAGTCGAGGTAGCGCGATTGCTCCAGATCCATTTGGCAACCTTCGGCCACGGCGAGCAAGTGCTCGGCGCGGATGTCGAAGGCTTGCGTGTGCGGCATCAGCGCCTTCATCACCGGGTGGCTGGGCTGGCCGGCGTAGGCCATGGCCACCTCTTTGCGCCACCAGGCGAGCTTGGTGGCGGCGACGCCCGGATCCTGGACTTCGTCGACCACGTCGTCCACCTCGCGGCAGTAGGCGTAGAAGGCGGTGATGGCAGCCCGCCGAGGAGGCGGCAGGAACAGGAAGGCGTAGTAGAAGCTGGAGCCGCTTTGCGCGGCTTTCTCCTGCACGTACTGCTCGGGTGTGGTCATGGCCGAGCCTCCCCCAGCGACACCTGCGCATGCGGCCGCATGCGCAGGGCGCGCCACAGCAGCAGGGGTGCGTCGTACCAGCGAAGGCGAGGGCGGGTGTTGAGGCTGCGGTAGTCCATGCGCTCGATCTTTTCGAGAATGCGCAGCCCGCCTTGCACCACCAGGCGCAGCTCCCAGCCCGCGCGGCCGGGCAGGGCGTGTACCAGGGGGACGCCGGCCAGCATCAAGCCCTTGGCCCAGTTCACCAGGTCGGCCACCAGTGCGCGTGCCTGCGGCGAGTCGGTACGGGCCCACAGCGATTCGAGTGTGACGCCATGGCGTGCCAGGTCGGCCAGCGGCACGTAGGCGCGGCCGCGCCGGATGTCGACGCTCAGGTCTTGCCAGAAGTTGATGAGCTGCAAGGCGCTGCAGATGTCGTCCGATTGCTGCTGCTGTTCGCTGCCTTGCACGCCGTACAGGTGCAGCAGCAGTCGGCCCACCGGGTTGGCCGAGCGGCGGCAATAGGCGAGCAGTTCGGCGCGGTCGGCATAGGTGTTCTGGACTACGTCTTGCTCGAAGGCGCTGAGCAGGTCTTCGAGCAAGGGCAGGGGCAGGGCATGGCGGTCCAGGGCGTGCTTGAGCGGGACGAACACGTGCCGCCAGGGCGGCGCTGGTTCGTTGCCCGCGGCTGTGGCGGCCAGTTGCGCACGGTAGTCCGACAGGGCTTGGAGGCGCTGGGCGGGGGCGGCGTCGCCTTCGTCGGCCAGGTCGTCGGCCGTTCGTGCGAACCAGTAGATTGCGGCCACTGCGGGCCGCAGCTCAGGCGGGCACAGCACTGAGGCGACGGGGAAGTTTTCGTAGTGTTCGACGCTCATGGCGGCGGTCAGGGGCAATGTTTTCCGCGCGCATTGTCGCCCCGGATCCCGGTGTCAATTGCGGCACGCCCGTGACGCGAGGACTGTTTGACACCGAGGGATCACCCGAATACATTACTGACCAGTCAGTCAGTTGCGAACAACAATCAACTCAGCCACCCCTGCGCCTTCGAGGATGACCATGCGACTCACCTTGCCCATTGCACTGCTCAGCGTGGCCGTTCTGGCCGCTTGTTCGAAGGCCGAAACCCCGTCAGCCCCGGTGCGGGCGGTGCGTACGATGACGGTGGCGGCTGACAGCGCCGGCGCCAGCTACGAATACGCGGCCGAGGTGCGGGCGCGGACCGAATCGCGGCTGGGCTTCCGGGTGGGCGGCAAAATCGTGAGGCGTGCGGCGAACGTGGGCGACACGGTGAAAGCCGGCCAGGTGCTGGCCCAGCTCGACCCGCAGGACCTGAAGCTCGGCCAGGAGGCCGCCAACGCCGCGCTCGTGGCTGCGCAAGCCAATCTCGACCAGACCGTGGCCGACTTCAAGCGCTTCAAGGAGCTGCGCGACCAGGGCTTCATCAGCTCGGCCGAACTGGAGCGGCGAGAGACCGCCCTCAAATCGGCCCAGGCTCAATTCGACCAGGCCAAGGCGCAATCCAGCGTGCAAGGCAACCAGGCGGGCTATGCCGCCTTGGTGGCCGACGCAAACGGTGTGATCACTGCCGTCGATGCCGAGCCCGGCATGGTGGTCGCCGCGGGTGCGCCTGTGCTGCGGCTGGCGCACGACGGCCCGCGCGACGTGGTGTTCAACGTGCCCGAGGACAAGGTCAACGAGATCAAGGCCTTGGCCGCCGCGCCCGGCCGACTCAAGGTGCGCATGTGGGGCAGCACCGAGCTGCTGCCGGCGCACATCCGCGAGATCGCGGCGGCGGCCGACCCCGTCACGCGCACCTTCGCTGTCAAGGCCGACATGCCGGCGTCCACCTCGAACGGGGTGCGGCTGGGGCAGACGGCCACCATCGTGGTCGACATGCCCAAGGTGGCCGGCATCACCAAGCTGCCGCTCTCGGCCTTGCGTGAAGACCAGGGCAAAACCGCCGTGTGGGTGCTCGACAAGACGACCATGACCGTGGCCTCCAAGGTGGTGCAGATCGCCGGTGCTGACGGCAACGAGGTGGTGGTCACCGGTGGTGTGGCGCCTGGCCAGATCGTGGTGACGGCCGGTGTGCACGTGCTCAACCCCGGCCAGCAGGTGAAGCTCTACGTCGACCCCGCGGCACCCGTTGCGCCCAGCGTGGCCAGTGGCACGCCGGTGTCGGTGAAGTAATGAGCGAGGTGTCTGTGGATACGACGACCTCCGCTGCGCAGCGCTTCAACATCTCGCGCTGGGCGCTGGAACACCCCGCGCTGACCCGTTACCTGCTGGTGGTGCTGCTCTTGCTCGGCTTGGCCGCCTACTTCCAGCTGGGGCAGGACGAAGACCCGCCGTTCACCTTCCGTGCGATGGTGGTTCGTGCCTACTGGCCGGGCGCCACGGCGCAGCAGGTGGCTGACCAGGTCACCGACAAGCTGGAAAAGACGCTGCAGGAGGTGCCCTACGCCGACAAGATCCGCAGCTACTCCAAGCCGGGTGAGACGCTCATCATCTTTCAGCTGAAGGACTCCACGCCACCCAAGGAGGTGCAGCAGATCTGGTACACGGTGCGCAAGAAGGTCAGCGACATGCGCAGCACCTTGCCGGGCGGCGTGCTCGGGCCCTTCTTCAACGACGAGTTCGGGGACGTCTACGGGTCGATCTACGCTTTGGCCAGCGACGGCTTCACCTACGACGAACTGAAAGACCAGGCCGACCAGGTGCGCCAGCGCCTGCTGAAGGTGAAGTACGTCAACAAGGTCGAGGTCTTCGGCGCTCAGGACGAGAAGATCTTCATCGAGATCTCGCAGAAGCGCCTGGCGCAGCTGGGACTCGACTTCAACGCCGTGCTGGCCCAGCTGGGGCAGCAGAACGCGGTCGAGTCGGCCGGCACCATCAACGCGCCCACCGACTACGTGCAGGTGCGCGTGGGCGGCCAGTTCAACTCGGTGGAGCAGCTGAAGAACTTCGCCATCCGCGCCAATGGTGCGAGCTTCAAGCTCGGCGACATTGCGCAGGTGAAGCGCGCTTATGTCGACCCACCGCAGGTGAAGGTGCGCCACCAGGGCAAGGAAGTGATCGCGCTGGGCATCTCCATGGGCAAGGGCGGTGACATCATCGAGATGGGCCAGTCGCTCAAGGTTGCCACCGATGCCATTCGCGACGACCTGCCGGCTGGCATCGAGATGTACCAGTTCCAGAACCAGTCCACCGTGGTCGCACGCTCGGTGAACGAGTTCGTGGGCGTGCTGATCGAGGCCGTGGTGATCGTGCTGGCGGTCAGCTTCGTGAGCCTGGGCCTGCACTTCAAGCCGCTGCGGCTCGATTGGCGGCCCGGCCTGGTGGTGGGCATCACCATCCCGCTGGTCCTGGCCATCACCTTCGTCACCATGTACTACTGGGGCGTCGGCCTGCACAAGATCTCGCTCGGCTCGCTGATCATCGCGCTCGGCCTGCTGGTGGACGACGCCATCATCGCCGTCGAGATGATGGTGCGCAAGCTGGAAGAGGGCTACGACAAGGCGCGTGCCGCCACCTTCGCTTACGAGGCGACGGCCATGCCCATGCTCACCGGCACGCTGATCACCGCGGTGGGCTTCCTGCCGATCGGCATGGCCAAGTCGCAGGTGGGCGAGTACACCTTCGCAATCTTCGCCGTCACAGCAGCCGCACTGCTGATCTCGTGGCTGGTGTCGGTGTACTTCGTGCCCTACCTCGGTACCCTGCTGCTCAAGACCAAGCCGCACGGTGACGACCAACCGCACGAGCTCTTCGACACGCCGTTCTACACGCGCTTTCGTGCGCTGGTGAACTGGTGCGTGAAGCACCGCTGGATCACCATCGGGCTGACCGTCGGCACGCTGCTCCTGGGCTTCGTGGGCATGGGCAAGGTGCAGAACCAGTTCTTCCCCGATTCCAACCGCCTCGAAGTGCTGGTGGACCTGTGGTACCCCGAGGGCTCGTCGTACGCGGCCAACGAGGCCGTCACCAAGCGCGTGGAAGCGCGCCTGATGAAGCTCGACGGTGTGGATCACATCACCACCTGGGTGGGCAGTGGCGTGCCGCGCTTCGCCCTGGTGCTCGACCAGATCTTCCCGCAGAGCAACGTGAGCCAGATCGTGGTGCTGCCCAAGGATCTGAAGGCCCGCGAGAAGCTGCGCAAGGAGTTGCCGGAGCTGCTGGCCACCGAGTTCCCCGAGGTGCGCGCCCGGCCCAAGCTGCTGCCCAACGGGCCGCCCGTGCCGTACCCGGTGCAGTTCCGTGTCGTGGGGCCGGACCCGACCAAGGTGCGTGCCTATGCCGACGAGGTGAAGGCCATCATGCTGACCAACCCCAACATGCGCGGCGTGAACGACAACTGGAACGAGTCGGTCAAGGTGCTGCGCCTCGAGGTCGACCAGGACAAGGCGCGGGCCCTCGGCGTGTCCAGCCAGGCCATCGCCCAGGCGGCGCGCACGCTCAACAGCGGCACCACCGTGGGCCAGTACCGTGACGGCGACAAGTTGATCGACATCGTGCTGCGCCAGCCGCTGGAAGAGCGCAAGGCACTCACCGACCTGGCCAACGCCTACGTGCCGACCACGTCCGGACGCAGCATCCCGCTGGGGCAGATCGCCAAGGGCAGCTTCATCTGGGAGCCTGGCGTGCTGTGGCGCGAGAACCGCGACTACGCGGCCACCGTGCAGGGCGACATCATCGATGGCCTGCAGGGCGCGACCGTGACA
>NZ_DASSRA010000469.1:0-12074 GCF_035702065.1 Rhizobacter sp. | reverse complement strand
CCGCGGCGCCGGCCCGGCACTCAACGACACGGTGGCCGGCCAGGTGCCGATGATCTTCGACAACCTGCCCTCGGCCCTGCCCTTCATCAAGGACGGCAGACTCATCGCCATCGTGGTCGCCGCACCCACGCGCCTGGCCGTGCTGCCCAACGTGCCCACGTTCAAGGAAGTGGGGCTTGAGCCGGTGAACCGCATGGCCTACTACGGCATCTACGGCCCCAAGGGGCTGCCGAAAGACATCGTCGAGAAGATCCACAGCGCCGTGAAGAAAACCGTTGACGACCCGAGCGTGAAGAAACGCATCGAAGACACCGGCTCGCTGATCGTGGCCAACACGCCCGAGCAGTTTGCAGACCAGATCAAGGCCGAGTTCGAGGTCTACAAGAAGGTCGTTGCGCAACAGAAACTGCAACTCGATTGACGGCATCTGCGCTTGCCGCCAGCCACAGTGCGATCGACCGCTTCATCGACGCGCTGTGGATCGAGGATGGCCTCTCGGCCAACACCCTCGCCGCCTACCGCCGCGACCTGACGCTCTACGCACAGTGGCTGGCACAACAAGGCCCGGGCAAGGCGCTCAACGACACGCTCAAGCCCGACCTCGAAGCCTATGCGGTCGAGCGCAAGGACACCAAGTCCACCAGCTCGAACCGCCGCCTCACGGTGTTCAAGCGCTACTTCCGCTGGGCCTTGCGCGAGCACCTGGTCCAGGCCGATCCGACGCTGCAGCTGCTGAGCGCCAAGCAGCTGTTCCGCTCCGTCAAGACACTGACCGAAGCGCAGGTCGAAGCCCTGCTCGCCGCGCCCGACACCGGCGTGCCGCTCGGCCTGCGCGACCGCACCATGCTGGAGTTGATGTACGCCAGCGGCCTGCGCGTGAGCGAACTCGTCGGTCTGAAGAGCGTGCACCTGAGCCTGTCCGAAGGCGTGCTGCGCGTCACCGGCAAGGGCGCCAAGGAGCGGCTCGTGCCCTTCGGCGAAGAGGCGCATGCCTGGCTCACGCGCTACCTGGCCGAGGCGCGCGCCGAGATCCTGCACGGGCAGGCAAGCGACGCGCTCTTCGTCACCGCGCGCGGCGGCCCGATGACGCGGCAGATGTTCTGGCAGCTCATCAAGAAGCACGCGCTGCAAGGCGGCGTGCACGTGCCCCTGTCGCCACACACGCTGCGCCACGCCTTCGCCACGCACCTGCTGAACCACGGCGCCGACCTGCGCGCGGTGCAGATGCTGCTCGGCCATGCCGACATCTCCACCACCACCATCTACACCCACGTGGCGCGGGAGCGGCTGAAATCGCTGCACGCACAGCATCACCCGCGAGGTTGACTCAAGTCATTCCCTCGATCTCGCTAGCGTGAATCGGGGATGTGCGAAGCATGGCCTCGCGCGGAACATGGCGCCATGTCACTCCTCCACGCTCCCACCTGCACGCGCTGGCTCGATGCGCTGGAGCGCCGGCTCATCTTCGCGCCGCCGGAGATGCACCCGAGCCCGCAGCGCAATGCGCTGCGCCGCGCTCAGGACAGCGAGGTGTGGATCAGCTTCCGCTCGGCCATCACCCAGGCGCCTGCCATGCTGCACGGCGAGTGGCACGCGCACCGCAATGCCGATGCCCCGGCCTTGCTGTTCCTGCACGGTGCGCGCTCCGACCTCTGCCACAGCATCGAGCGCATCCACCACCTGCAGGAACTGGGCTTCGGCGTGCTGGCCATCGACTACCGCGGCTTCGGCAAGAGCGGCCGCGAGCTGCCCTCAGAGGCCATGGCCTGTGAAGATGCCCACGCCGCCTGGCAGTGGCTCGCGCGGCATCAGCCGAGCAAGCAACGCTACGTGTTCGGCCATTCGCTGGGCGGTGCGATCGCCATCGATCTGGCGGCCGACGTGAGCGATGCCGCGGGCCTGATCGTCGACAGCAGCTTCACCTGCCTGGCCGACGTGGTGCAGCACTTCAACTGGGGCTGGCCGCCGGTGCTGCGGCGGATCACGCAGCGCTTCGACGCCATCCGCAAGATCGCCTCGGTGCGTGCGCCGGTGCTGGTGGTGCATGGCGACGAAGACCGGCTCATCCCGCCTGCTCTCGGCCAGGCCTTGTGCGACAGCGCCACGGCGCCCAAGCGCTTCGTGCTCGTGCGCGGCGGCTCGCACCACGACACGCATGCCAAGGGCCACGGGCCCTATCGGCAGGCCTTGCAGGAGTTGTTCGGCCTGCCCGCCTGACGGGCTCGCATGTTCCAATTGGTGTCGCAACCCACACGACACCATGGCCACGCTCAAACTGAAGAAGCCCGCCGGCCCCAAGACCACTTCGCCCAAGCCGGCGCGCGCGCCCGTGCGCGGCACCGGCTCCGGCGTACAGAAGCGCCCCACCCTGGCCGAAGCCCAGGCGCAGCGCGCCGAGCGTGAGGCGCGATACCAGGAACAGCTGCGCCAGCGCTTCGGCGACAAGCCGCCTGCGGGTTTCGCCCGCCGCGGTGAACCCGAGCCGCAACGCCCGCCCCGCCGGCGTGACGAGCGGATCGAGCGTGATCCGCGCGATCTGCGTGACCCTCGCAATGCGCGCGATGCCCGCGATGCCCGCGATGCCCGCGACACCCGGGCCCCCCGCAACGTGCGCGACGACCGCCCACCGCGCCGCCCACCCCAACCAGGCCCTGGCCCGCGCCCGGGCACCAACACCGCCTTCGGCGCGCGGCCCGCACATGCTCCCCCGGCCCCTCCACGCCGCCCGCCGCCCCAGCGCGCACCGCGCTTCGAGCGCGATGACGACGACGAGGCGCCCTTCCACCCCGAGCAGCCCGGCAGCATGCGCCTGTCCAAACGCATGAGCGAGTTGGGCATCGCCTCGCGCCGCGAGGCCGACGAGTGGATCCCCAAGGGCTGGGTGCGCGTGGACGGCAAGGTCGTCACCGAGCTGGGCTCGCGCGTGATGCCGGGGCAGCTGATCAGCATCGAGGCCAAGGCACGCGACGCGCAGGCCATGAAGGTGACCGTGCTCATCAACAAGCCGGTCGGCTATGTGAGCGGCCAGGCCGAAGACGGTTACGAACCGGCCTCTGTGCTCGTCACGCCGCAGAACCAATGGCGGGAAGACCGCTCGGGCATCCGCTTCCTGCAAAGCCACCTGCGAGGCCTGGCACCCGCCGGCCGGCTCGACATCGACTCCGTCGGTCTGCTCGTGCTCACGCAGGACGGCCGCATCGCCAAGCAGCTGATCGGCGAAGACAGCGAGGTCGACAAGGAGTACCTGGTGCGCGTGAGCACGCTCGATGGCCAACCCCTGCCTGCCGACAAGCTCGCGCTGCTCAACCACGGCCTGGAGCTCGACGGCCAGGCACTGCGCCCGGCCTTGGTGGAATGGGCCAACGACGACCAGCTGCGTTTCGTGCTGCGCGAAGGCAAGAAGCGCCAGATCCGCCGCATGTGCGAGCTGGTCGGCCTGAAGGTGCTGGGCCTCAAGCGCGTGCGCATCGGCAACGTGATGCTGGGCGACCTGCCGCCCGGCCAGTGGCGCTACCTGCGAGGCAACGAACGCTTCGCCGAGCTCCCAAGCCAAGGCAGCAACTGAGGGAGATTCCCCCGTCTTCGTATCCGGTCGTAACAATCCCTCTTGGGTAAACCCACCCCTCCTCTCCCCCGCAAACAGGGGGGTTGAAGACTTGCACGGCCGTTCAAAACGGCAACAAACAGACACGACGTAACACCTCGATTGAGCGGCTAATGCGCAGGTCGCAGGCAATGAGGAAGCACGTCATGAAGCGCAGGGATCTGTTGTTGGGTGGTCTGGCCGGCAGCGTCGTTTCGGGGTTCCCCGGCATCGCGCGGGCCCAACCCAGCGTCATCAAGTTCGGCCAGTCGGCCGCCCTGAGCGGGGCCAGCGCCGAGAAGGGGCGTGACATCCGCGCCGGCATCGCGGCGGCCTTCGAGGCCGCCTCCAAGGCCGACGGTGGCCGCGGCCCGCGCTTCGAGCTGATCACGCTGGACGACGCCGGCTCGCCCGAGCGCTGCACGCAGAACGTCAACACCTTGCTCGGCTCCAACGTCACCGCGCTGATCGGCCTGACCAGCGGCACCGGTGCCGAGGCCGCGATGGGCGCCATCGACGCCAGCCAGATGCCCCTGCTGGGCACGGCCAGCGGCAGCATGGGCCTGCGCAGCGAGAAGGCCGTTTCGGCCTACCACGTGCGCGCCGGCTACGACCTCGAGTTCAAGCGCATGGTGGCTTACGTGAAGGAACGCGCCCTGTTGCGCGTGGGCCTGGTCTCGCTGAAGGAGACCAGCGCCGCCAACCTCGCCGCCATGACGGGCGCCCTCACCGCGGCCGGCATCGCGCCCAAGGAAACGATCACCATCGAGCAGACGCCGGCTGCCTTCCAGGCCGCCTCCGAGCAGCTGATGAATGCCAACCTCGACTGCGTGCTCTTCGTCGCCAACGCGGCGCCGGTGAGCGCCATCATCGACCAGATGAACACGGCCAAGTACCGCGGCCTGTTCTACGCCTCGTCGATGGCCGGCCAGGATCTGATCGAGGCCCTGGTGGCCCGCAAGCAGAGCGCCATCATGAGCGTGGTGGTGCCCCGCCCCACGGCCATTGGCCTGCCGGTGGTGAGCCGCTGCCAGCAGGACCTGCTGGCCATGGGCAGCGACCTCAAGGTGAGCGTGACCACGCTCGAGGGCTACATCAGCGGGCGCATCGCGGTGGAAGCCGCACGCAACGCCATGAAGACCACCGCCGTGAACAAGCGCAGCCTGAAGGACGCGCTCAGCACCCTGCGCGCCGACCTGGGCGGCTACACCGTGCAGTTCGCGCCCGGCAGCACGCAGGGCTCCAAGTACGTGGACCTGGTCGCGCTCGACCGCTACGGCAAGCTGGTGGGCTGAGCCAACTCGCGGGCCCGCGCACCCCAGCGCGGGTCATCCACCGCGTTGCGCGCGGCCGCCAACGCAGCCTCGCGCTCACCCAGTTCCATCAGCACCTGGGCCAGGTTGACCCAGGCCGCGCCGCTGCCGTGCTGCTCGGCCGCAACGCGGAACACCTCGGCCGCACGCCGCTTGTCGCCCGCCGCATAGGCTGAGTTGCCCAGGCCGATGGCCAATGTGAGGTTGCCCGGCCAGCGTTGCAGCGCGCTGTCGTACACGCGCACGGCCTGCGCCGGTATGGCGCTGCGCTCGAAGCCCACGGCCGCCTCCACCACCGCGGCCGGCTGCGCCGTCACCGGCCACTGCCCCGGCGGCAGGGCGACGAAGGCCCAGAACCCCGAGCGCGCCCAGGTGTGCTCCAGCGTGCGCATGCGCAGCCGCTCGCGCCGCGTGGTGCCCGAACGCAGCAGCACCTCGCCGCTGTCGACGTCGTAGCCGACCAGCACGGCGTAGTGCCACACCGGCACGAAACTCAGGCCCAGGTTCTGCAGCAGCACCACCACATGGCCAGCGGCCACTTCGCGCAAGACGGCTTCGAGCGTGCCGGGGATCTGCGTGGCCACGGCGCCATGCCGTCGCGCGCCGGCCAGCATCTCGGTCTGCAGGCTGCCGCTGCGCGCGGGCAGGAAGACCTGTTCGCCGAGCTCCACCGGCGAGGCACTCAGGCCAACGGCACCCAGCGCCGTGGCAAGCGCGGCCGGGCCGCATTGGTAGGCCGTTTGAGGATAGAACGGAGTGGCCGCGAGTTCGGCGCGGCGCGGCAGGTCAGCAGGCGCGCCGGACTGCAGCGCTGAGGTCTGCACGGCACAGCCCGCGAGACACATCACCATCCACACCGTCATCCCGGCGAACGCCGGGATCCACCGGACGCAAGCTCGCCTCTCGTTGCCGTGGATCCCGGCGTTCGCCGGGATGACTGGGTGGGTCACTCTGCCTTCGTGACGAACGGGAAGATGCGCGTGAAGCCCAGGATGTCGGTGAACAGCAGGATCACGAACACCAGGATCACGGTGCCCACGAGTTCGCTCGCGCCGGCGGGCGCCTGGTCGATCTCCGCGGCCAGGCGCACGGCTTCGGCGTCGGTCAGCGCCTGCACGCGCGAACGGGCCTGCTCGATGCTCACACCGCGCTCGGCCAGCAGGGCGGCCACGTCGTCGCGCTCCAGCACGGCCAGCAGGTGGGCGCGCTCGTCGGCGGCGCCGTGCAGCCCCACGCTGGCGGCCACCTGTTCGGTGCTGATCAGGCCGGCGGCCTGGGCAGATGGGACGAAGCCGGAAAAGCTGAGGCCAACGGCGACAAGGAAGGCGATGAGACGCCGGCTTCTGGACATGAACTGCTCCTGCACGCGAACGGGAAAGGCCGTCATCCTAGCAACCACCCGAACGGACCGAGAATGCGGGGATGTCGTTTGCTGAGTCGTTTTCCACTGAGTTCATGTTCGCGGCGGGCGTGGCCGCCGCTGCGTTCCTCGCCGGCCTGCTTTACCTGCGCTCGCGCGCCCGGCGCACCCGCAGCGTCGGGCTCAAGGTGGCCGGCGGGCCAAAGAACATGCGCTTCAAGTGCGCGGGCTGTTCCGGCCAGTTCACCCACTCGCGCCAGACCCTGGCGAGTTGGGAGCGCGGCAATCGCACCTTCTACTGCAAAGCCTGCCGCACAAAGGCCAACGGCGAGAAGCGGCGCACGCGCAGATGAACCAATCGCGGTAGGCTCGCCGGATGACTTCCAAAACGGCCATGGGCCCGGCCACCGTGGTGGTGGTGCTCACGCTCCTGCTGGGCGTTCAGCCCATCACCACCGACCTGTACCTCCCCGCCTTGCCCACGCTCACGCGCGAATTGCAGGCTTCGATGTCATCGGCCCAGCTCACGCTGTCGGTCCTGATGATCTGCTTTGGCATCGGCCAACTCGTGTGCGGTCCGCTGGCCGACCGCTTCGGGCGCCGGCCGGTGCTGCTGGTGGGCCTGTCCCTCTACACCCTGGCCAGCGCCTTGAGTGCCGCGGCACCCAGCATGGGCTGGCTGGTGCTGTGGCGCGCGCTGCAGGGCGCAGCCATGGCGGCGGCAGTGACGGGCGGGCGATCCATCGTGCGCGACCTGTACGCCCCGCACGACGGCGCGCGCGTGATGTCGCGCGCCCTCACCGGCCTGGGCTTCATCGCCATGATGAGCCCGCTGTTGGGCGGGCTGGCGGTGCAGTGGATGAACTGGCATGCCGCGCTCGCGGTGCCGGCCGTCTTCGGTGCCCTCGCGCTGTGGGTGATCTCGGCACGCTTCGAGGAGACCGCGCCCCAGCTCAACCCCACGGCGACACAGCTCGCGCCCATCCTGCGCAACTGGGCCGGCGTGCTGCGCGACCGCTGCTTCCAGGCCTGGGTGACGCTCTCGGCCTTCACCTACGGCGGGCTGTTCTTCACGCTGGCCGGTTCGTCCTTCGTGTTCATCGAGGTGTTGGGCACCTCGCGCGTGGCCTACGGCGCCTTCCTCTTCTCCAGCTCGGTGGCCTACGTGGCGGGCACCTTCCTGTGCCGGCGCCTGCTGCTTGCGCGCGGCCTGCGCGGCGCCGTGGCGGTGGGTGGCGGGCTCTCGCTGGCCGGCGGCCTGAGCATGGCCGCATTGAGCCTCGCGGGCGTGCACAGCGTCTGGGCCATCGCGCTGCCCCAGTGGCTCTACGCACTTGGCCACGGCATCCACCAGCCCTGCGGCCAGGCCGGTGCCGTCGGGCCCTTCCCCGAGAAGGCCGGCACCGCCGCCTCGCTCTCGGGTTTCGCCATGACGCTGAGCGCCTTTGCGGTGAGCTGGTGGCTGGGCCGCCACCTCGACGGCACGGTCTACCCGCTCACGCTGGGCATCGGCGCGTTCAGCGTCGGCGTGGCTGTCACAGCCTGGACGCTGGTGCAATGGCACGGCGACCCCTACGCCCACCACCACCATCCCAAGCCGGCATGACGCGCCCCTTCAACTACCTGTGCCTGGCCGGCCCCACCGCCTCGGGCAAGACCGCGGCGGCACTTGCCATCGCCGACGCCCTGGCGGCCACGCGGCCGGTGGAGATCATCAGCGTCGACTCCGCGCTGGTCTACCGCGGCATGGACATCGGCACCGCCAAGCCCAGCGCCGAGGAGCGCGCGTGCGTGCCGCACCACCTGATCGACATCATCGAGCCGAGCGAGGCCTACTCGGCCGCGCGCTTCGTGGTCGACGCGCAGCGGCTCATTGCCGAGATCACCTCGCGCGGCCACCTGCCGCTGCTGGTGGGCGGCACCATGCTGTACTTCAAGGCGCTGTTCGAAGGGCTCGACGCCATGCCCGCGGCCGACCGCGCGGTACGCGCCGCCTTGAGCGAGCAGCTCGAACGCGAAGGCCTGCACGCGCTCTACCGCGAGCTGCAGCGCGTGGACCCGGTCACCGCTGCCCGCCTCAAGCCTGCTGACCAGCAGCGCATCCAGCGCGCACTGGAGGTCTACCGCGTGAGCGGCCAGCCGCTGTCATCCTTCCACAGCGAAAAGGCTGCCGTTGCCACGCCGCCGCTGATCTCGCTCGAACCTGCCGACCGCGCCTGGCTGCACCAGCGCATCGAGGCGCGCTTCCACCAGATGCTGGAGCAGGGCCTGGTCGATGAGGTGATCGCGCTCGAAGCCCGCGGCGACCTGCATGCCGACATGCCCTCCATGCGCTGCGTGGGCTACCGCCAGACCTGGGAGGCGCTGGCAGCCGACGACCTGAGCGAGCTGCCCGAGCGCGGCGTGGCGGCCACGCGCCAACTCGCCAAGCGCCAGATCACCTGGCTGCGCAGCATGCCGCAGCGCCACGTGGTGGCCTGCGACGGGCCGCATGCCCAGGCCGAGGCCGTCGCCCTCGCACTGCACCTGGTGTCCGAGCAGGTCGATGGCTGAACTGCTCGCCGTGCATGGCCTCGCCAAGCACTATGGCGAGGCGGCGGTGTTCAGCGGCGTCGACCTGCAGGTGGCACGCGGCGAGTTCGTCGCCATCCTCGGCGAGTCGGGCGTGGGCAAGTCGACGCTGCTCAACTGCATCGCGGGGCTCGACACCGTGGACGCCGGCTCGGTGCACATCGCCGGCACCTGCATCACCGCACTCGGCGAAGCCGAGCAGGCGCTGTTCCGGCGCCGGCACCTGGGCTTCGTGTTCCAGGCCTTCCACGTGCTGCCGCACCTGAGCGTGGCGCACAACGTCGGCCTGCCTTTGCTGTTGCAGCGCCAGGCCGACGACGCGCGCGTCGATGCCTTGCTCGCGGCCGTGGGCCTGCAAGGCCTCGGGGCCCGCCTGCCGCAAACACTCTCGGGCGGCCAGCTCCAGCGCGTGGCCCTGGCGCGCGCGCTGGTGCACCGCCCGCAACTCATCCTGGCCGACGAGCCCACCGGCAACCTCGACCCGGCCACCGCCGAGAAGATGATGGACCTGCTCGCCGCCCAGGTGCGCGAGCACCACGCCGCCTGCGTCCTGGTGACGCATTCGCGCGCGGCCGCCGCGCGCGCCGACCGCGTGCTCACGCTGACCGCGCGGGGCATGGAAGAGCGCTGAGATGTTCGCCTTGCTGCGCCACCTCTCGTGGCCGGAACTGCGGCACCACCCGTGGCGTCACTTGGCCGCCTTGCTCGCGGTGGTGCTTGGCGTGGCGCTGGCCTTCTCGGTGCAGTTGATCAACCAATCGGCCCTGAGCGAGTTCAGCGCCGCGGTGCGCTCGGTCAACGGCCAGCCTGACTTCGAGCTCCGCGCACAGCGCGGCGGCTTCGACGAGGCGCTGTACGAGCGCGTCGCGCGTCACCCGCAGGTGGCCTGGGCCAGCCCGGTGATCGAGATCGACACGCAGGCCGTCGACGCGCAAGGCCAGCGCCTGCCCTTGCGCGTGCTGGGCCTCGACGCGCTGGTGGCCGCCACGCTGTCGCCTGGGCTGATGCCGCGGCCCGGCGAAGGCGTGGACCGCTTGGCCGTGCTCGACCCGCGTGCGCTCTTCGTCAACGCCAGCGCGCAAGCCCGACTCGGCCCCTCCGTGCGTTTGCAGACCACCACCGGCCTCACCGAGCTGCACGTGCTCGGCAGCGTGACGGCCGGCGGACCGCCGCTTGCGGTGATGGACATCGCCGGCGCGCAGGAGCAGTTCGGCTGGGTCGGCCGGCTGAGCCGCATCGACGTGCGCCTCGCGCCCGGAGCCGACCGCAGCGCGGTGCTGCAGGCGCTGGCGCTGCCCGACGGCGTGCGCGCCGCATCGCCCGACGAGTCGGCGCAGCGTGTCTCCAACGTCTCGCGCGCCTACCGCGTCAACCTCACCGTGCTGGCGCTGGTGGCGCTGTTCACCGGGGCCTTCCTGGTCTTCTCCATCCTCTCGCTCTCGGTGGCCAAGCGGCAGCCGCAGTTCGCGCTGCTCGGCGTGCTGGGCCTGGGGGCGCGCGAGCGGCTGCACCTGGTGCTGGCCGAATCAGCCGTGCTCGGCGTGGTGGGCAGCCTGCTCGGGCTCGCGCTCGGCACGATGCTCGCCGCACTCGCACTGCGCTTGCTGGCCGGTGACCTGGGCGGTGGCTACTTCCCTGGCGTGGCGCCGCGCCTGCAGTTCAGCGCCGGGGCGGCCGTGGTCTACGGCCTGCTCGGCGTGGCCGCGGCGGTGGTCGGTGGCTGGGTACCGGCACGCCAGGCACAGCGCCTTGCACCCGCCCAGGCGCTCAAGGGACTGGGCAGTCGGGCGGGTGGTTCCTCGCGCTGGCTCGGCCCTGCGTTGCTGCTCGCGGGCGGCGTCCTCGCCTTGCTGCCGCCCATCGCCGAGATCCCGCTCGCCGCCTACGCCTCGGTGGCCTGCCTGCTGCTCGGCGGCATCGCCTGCGTCCCTGCCGGCGTGGCTTGGCTGCTGCAGGCCGTGCCGCCGGCGCGCCACGCATTGGTGCTGCTGGCGGTGGAGCGCGCACGGCACGAGCGCCAGACCGCACCCATCGCCGTGGCCGGCGTGGTGGCCAGCCTGAGCCTGGCGGTCGCACTCACGGTGATGGTGACCAGCTTCCGGGACTCGATGACGCACTGGCTGGACAGCGTGCTGCCCGCGGATCTCTATGTGCGCGCGGCCACCGGCGACGTGCTCACCCTGCCACCCGCTCTGCTGCAAGGCGCTGCCACCTTGCCCGGCGTGCTGCGCACGAGCACCCAGCGCACCACCGGCGTGCAACTGGCGCCCACGCGCCCCGCCGTCGCGCTGCTCGCGCGGCCGCTGGCCAACGGGCCGCAGGAACTGCCGCTGGTCGGCGAGCTGCGCGATCTGCCGCCCGGCGAGACAGCCGCCTACGTGAGCGAAGCCGTGGTCAGCCTGTACGGCGCCGCACCGGGCAGCCGGCTGATGGTGCCGCTGCCCGATGGCCGACAGGCGCAGGTCTTCGTGCGCGGCGTGTGGCGCGACTACGCCCGCCAGCACGGCGCCATCGTGCTGCATGCGAACGACTACCAGCGCCTTAGCGGCGACACGCGCGTCAACGACCTGTCCCTGTGGTTGCAACCCGGCGCCGACCTGGCCTCGGTGCAACGCGCCTTGCGCACGCTGGCCGAAGCCGACGGCACGGCAGTCGACTTCGCCAGCGCCGGCGAGCTGCGCGCCGTGTCGCTGCGCATCTTCGACCGCAGCTTCGCGGTGACGTACTGGCTGCAGGCCGTGGCCATCGCCATCGGCCTGTTCGGCATCGCCGCCAGCTTCTCGGCCCAGGTGCTCGCGCGGCGCAAGGAGTTCGGCCTGCTCGCCCACCTGGGCCTCACGCGCAGCCAGGTGCTCACGGTGGTGGCGGCCGAAGGCGCGGTGTGGACGGCCACCGGCGCCCTGCTCGGCCTGGCGCTAGGCCTGGCGGTGAGCGTGGTGCTGGTGAAGGTCGTCAACCCGCAGAGCTTTCACTGGACCATGGACTTGCTGCTGCCATGGGCGCGCCTGGCGGCGCTGTGCGCAGCGGTGATGGCGGCCGGCACGCTGACCGCGTGGCTCGCGGCACGCAGCGCGGCTACGCGCCAGATGGCGCTGGCGGTGAAGGAAGACTGGTAACGCGGCCGCGCCGCGGGCCTGTTCAGTCGGGCGTCTGCAGCGCGTCCTTGAGCAGGCGTTCCATGCGCTTCAGGTAGTCGGCGTGGTTGGTGGCATGGAAGAAGCCGTGCCCTTCTTCGCTGTAGTAGGCC
>NZ_DASSRA010000468.1:0-22336 GCF_035702065.1 Rhizobacter sp. | reverse complement strand
GGACCACGCGATGGAGATGATCGCCAAGCGCATCCAGACCTCGCGCGCGATGCTCGACAACCCGAGCAAGCCCATCGGCGTGTTCATGCTGGCCGGCACCTCGGGCGTGGGCAAGACCGAGACGGCCCTCGCCCTGGCCGAAGCGCTGTACGGCGGCGAGCAGAACGTCATCACCATCAACATGAGCGAGTACCAGGAGGCGCACACCGTCTCCACGCTCAAGGGCTCGCCGCCGGGCTACGTGGGCTACGGCGAAGGCGGCGTGCTGACCGAGGCCGTGCGCCGCCGGCCCTACAGCGTGGTGCTGCTCGACGAGGTGGAGAAGGCCCACCCCGACGTGCACGAACTCTTCTTCCAGGTGTTCGACAAGGGCTGGATGGAAGACGGCGAAGGCCGGCTCATCGACTTCAAGAACACCATCATCCTGCTCACCAGCAACGCCGGCAGCGAGATGATCATGAACCTGTGCAAGGACCCGGAGCTGATGCCCGCACCCGACGCCATCGCCAAGGCGTTGCGCGAGCCGCTGTTGAAGGTCTTCCCGGCGGCGCTGCTGGGGCGCATCGTCACCATCCCCTACTACCCGCTGTCCGAGGACATGCTGGGCCGCATCGTCAGCCTGCAGCTCAACCGCATCAAGAAGCGGGTGGAGGCCAATCACGGCGTGCCCTTCAGCTTCGACGACGCGGTGGTCAAGCTGGTGGTGAGCCGCTGCAACGAGGTGGAAAGCGGTGGCCGCGTGATCGACGCCCTGCTCACCAACACCGTGCTGCCGCGCATCAGCCACGAGTACCTCACGCGCCTGGCCACGGGCAAGCCGCTGGGCAAGGTCGAACTGACAGTCTCAGAAGGCGACTTCGCCTATGGGTTCGACTAAGCAAGCCCAGCGCCCACTGAGCGGCGCTGCCCGGCTGGCGCAGCAGCAGATGCTGCAGCGCGCCATCATCCTGCTGCGCGACCGCAAGCTCGACGCCGCCGAACCCGCGCTGCTGGCCGTGCTGCAGCGCTGGCCGGGCCAACCCGACGCGCTGCACTTCCTCGGTGTGCTGGAGCACACCCGCGGCCACAGCGAAGCGGCGCTCACGCTGATCCGCCAGGCCATCGACCACCTGCCCGGCCAGCCCGGGCCGCTGAACAACCTGGGCAACGTGCTGGTCGAGACACAGCGTTTCGACGAAGCCGTGGTGGCCTACCGCGAGAGCCTGGCGCTCAAGCCCGACAACATCGACGCGCTCAACAACCTCGCGACCATGCTGCGCCGGCGCGGCGAGCAGGCCGAATCCGAAGCGCTGTGCAGGCGGGCGCTGGCGATCAAGCCCGACTTCGCCCAGGCTTGGTACAACCTCTCGCTCACGCTGCTGGAGCAAGGCCGCGTCGACGATGGCCTCGCGGCGCACGGCCGGGCCATCGAGCTGTGGCCGCGCCACCTGGAAGCGCGCAACGCCGTGCCCAAGGCGCTGGTGCGCATGGGCCGCCTGGAAGACGCCGCCCGGCTGTACCGCGAGTGGCTGGCTGCCGACCCCGACAACCCGGTGATCAAGCACCACCTGGCCGCCTGCACCGGCGGCGAGGTGCCGGCGCGTGCGAGCGACGCCTACGTGGAGCGCACCTTCGACGCCTTCGCCGCCACCTTCGACGCCAACCTCACCGCCCTGGGCTACCAGGCGCCGCAGCTGGTCGCCACGCTCCTGCAAGAGCTGCTGCCGCCACCGGCGCAGCAGTTCGACATCCACGACCTCGGCTGCGGCACCGGCCTGTGCGGCCCGCTGGTGCGCGACTGGGCGCGCGAGCTGAGCGGGTGCGACCTCTCCAAGGGCATGCTGGAGAAGGCCGCACGCCGCCATGTCTACGACCACCTTGTCCATGCCGAGCTGGTGACGCACATGACCGCCCACGCCGCGTGCTACGACGCGCTGATCTGTGCCGACACGCTGTGCTACTTCGGCGAGCTGGGCGAGGCCATGCGCGCGGCCGCCAGCGCGCTGCGGCCCAACGGCCTGTTCGTCTTCACCGTGGAGGCGCTGCCCGCGCACGACACCCGGCCCTACGTCCTGCAAAGCCATGGCCGCTATGCCCACCAGCAGGGCTTCGTCGAGCGCAGCCTCCAGGAGGCTGGCTTGCGCACGCTGCACAACGAGCAGAAGACGCTGCGCATGGAAGGCGGGCAGGCGGTGGCGGGCTGGCTCGTCGCGGCCACCCACCCGGGCACCAACCTGCACCCACCTGGGAGGCCAGCATGATCGTCTACGTGTCGTCGGCAGAGATGGAAGACTGCGGCATCACCTTCCGCCGCCATGCCGGCGTGCCGGACGTCGCCCACGTCACGCTGCCGCGCATTCCGGGCAGCGACGACCTGATCCGCCTCATCACCGCTCCGCTGCCAGGGCACGGCTCGCTGTACCTGCTGATCATCAACTGCCATGGCGTCAACCAGCCGGACATCGGCAACGTCGGGCTCAAGCTGGGCTCCGGGCCGCTGTCCGAGACCGGGCTGCTGACGCGCAGCAGCCTGCCGATCTTCTCCGCCCTCGCGCCGTTCTTCAGTGAGCGCAACCAGGGCATCGAGGTCCACGGCTGCCAGATCGCACGCGGGCTGGAAGGCCGCCTCTACTGCCAGGCGCTGGCCAATGCCAGCCAGGCCAAGGTCTATGCGGGGCTCGACCCCCAGGTCGGCGCCGTGCTGCTGCACCCAGACGAGCCCAGAACCGGCAGCACCGCGCCCGCACTCGTCGACGACGACAGTTCGGGGTTCTGGTTGACGCGCGCGTTGGGCGGCTGGGGCCCCGACAGCTGGGGCTACTTCGAGGGGCCGGTGCTGTGCTTCGAGCCCGGCGCCCTCTCGCCGCACGACGCGTCGGCCGACCTGGCCGCCCGCAGCGCCTGGCGAAGCGGCACGCCCATCTTGCCCACGCCGCACGACGTCGACGTCTACGAGCTGGAGGTACCGCTCGCACCTGCGGACACGGACTGACACACGCCGGGTGCAATCATGACTTTGGTCTCTTTACGGTTCGAGCCAGCGAGCCAAACTGGGCCCCACGGTCGCGCGCGTCGCCTGCTGCCGTAGACCGAGAGTGCAGAACATGCCGTCTCCCATCTCCCTGACCTCACCGCTGCCTGCCGAAGACCTGCTGTTCGAGTCGATGAGCGTCACGTCGGGTCTGAGCGTGCTCGGCGAGATGCAGCTGAACATGCTGAGCCTGCGGCCCGACCTCAAGCCCGAAGACCTGCTGGGCAAGCCGGTGACGGTGTGCGTGGAGCTGCGCGAAGGCGGCAAACGCTACGTCAACGGCTACGTCACGCGCTTCGGCATCGGGCAGCACCGAGGCCGCCACCACGGCTACCGCGCGGTCGTGCGCCCCTGGCTGTGGTTCCTGTCCCGCACCAACGATTGCCGCATCTTCCAGGACATGACGGTCCCCGACATCGTCAAGAAGGTCTTCGAAGACCACAGCATCGCCAACTTCGAGTTCAAGCTCTTCCGCAGCTACCGCAAATGGACGTACTGCGTGCAGTACCGCGAAAGCGACTACAACTTCGTCGCGCGGCTGCTGGAGCACGAAGGCATCTACTGGCACTTCGTGCATTCCGACGGCAAGCACAAGCTGCTGCTGGTCGATTCGCAGAGTGCCCACGAAGCCGTCGAACACCATGAGACCTTGCCGTACTACGAGTCGGCCGGCACGGCCCCGCCCGACATCGAGTTCGTCTCACGCTGGGCCTTTGCGCGCGAAGTCCGCACAGGCAAATCGGTGCTCGCGAGCTACGACTTCGAGCGCCCCGCCGTCGCCCTCGATGTCGAGAAGAGCAAGTCGCGCAGCTACGACCTCTCCGACTACGAGATCTTCGACTACCAGGGCGACTACATCCAGAGCGCCGATGGCCAGCAACTCGCCGAAGACCGCATGGACGAGCTGCAGACGCGCTTCCAGTCGCTGCACGGCTCGTCCAACGGCCACGGCCTCGAGGTGGGCCGCCTGCTCAAGCTCAGCCACCACCCGCGCGACGACCAGAACGCCGAGTACCTGATCACCACGCTGAACCTCACCGCGCACGTGGCCGGGCATGACTCCGGTGCCGAGAGCGGCGGCGACTTCCATTGCGACTTCGGGTGCATTCCCTCGGCGCAGCAGTTCCGCCCGCAGCGGCGCACGCCCAAGCCCTTCATGCAGGGGCCTCAGTCGGCCGTGGTCGTGGGGCCGTCCGGTGAAGAGATCTTCACCGACAAGTACGGCCGCGTGAAGGTGCAGTTCCACTGGGACCGCGAGGCCAAGACGAAAGACCTGAAGGAGAAGAGCTCGTGCTGGGTGCGCGTCTCGCACCCCTGGGCCGGCAAGAACTTCGGCGCCATCCACATCCCGCGCATCGGCCAGGAGGTGATCGTCGACTTCCTCGAAGGCGACCCCGACCAGCCCATCATCACCGGCCGCGTCTACAACGCCGACCAGATGCCGCCGTGGGAGTTGCCGGCCAACGCCACGCAGAGCGGCATCCTCACGCGGTCGTCGAAAGGCGGCTCGTACGACAACGCCAACGCCATCCGCTTCGAGGACAAGAAGGGGTCGGAGCAGCTGTGGATCCATGCGGAGAAGAACCAGGACATCGAGGTCGAGAACGATGAGACGCACTGGGTGGGGCACGACCGCACCAAGACCGTCGACCACGACGAGACGGTGCACGTGAAGCACGACCGTACCGAAACGGTCGACAACAACGAGACGATCACCATCGGCGTGAACCGCACCGAGAAGGTGGGCAGCAACGAAGTGATCTCCATCGGCTCGAACCGCACCGAGGACGTGGGCAGCAACGAGACGATCACGATCGGCTCCAACCGCACGGAGTCGGTTGGCGCGAACGAGAGCATCACCATCGGCTCCAACCGCACGGTGAGCATCGGCGCGAGCAAGACCGAGACGGTGGCGCTGCAGCGCACGCGGGCAGTGGGGGTCAACGAGAGCGTGGCGATCGGGGCGGCGCAGGAGATCGCGGTCGGCGCCGCGCAGGTCGTTGCCGTCGGCGCCGCGCAGACCATCACCGTGGGTGCGAACCAGTCCACCACGGTGGGCGTGAACCAGAGCAACAGCATCGGGGCCAAGCAAGACACCCAGGTGGGCGCGGACCGCAGCGTCACCGTGGGTGGCCAGCAGGCCACCTCCGTGGCCAAGGCGCGCACCACGTCTGTGGGCGAAGACGATTCGTTGAGTGTCGGCAAGAACCTCAAGATCACCGCAGCCGACTCCATCACGCTCACCACGGGGAGCGCCAGCATCACGATGAAGAAAGACGGCACGATCACGATCAAGGGCAAGGACATCACCATCGACGGCTCCGGCAAGATCAACGTGAAGGCCGGCAGCGACATCGTGATGAAGGGCTCGAAGATCCTTCAAAACTGACGAGGCATCCATGCAGCGCGAATTCCACTCCGAGGCCCAGCTGATGCTGGCCGATGCCGATGCAGGCCAGCCCGACATGCTGTCGCCCCTCCTCGCCGGCAGACCCGCCGCACTGAGCCCCCGCGCACTGCCGGAGGTCATGGTGGGCGAACTGATCGCCGTGACCGACGAAGGCTGCACACCCTTGGTGATCTATCCGGGCCAGCCTGGTACTGCCGCCCTGCAGGCCCGGTCGGTGCTAGATCTGAACGGCGAGCACATCGGACGCGCGGTGGTTCTTTCCTTCGAGAGCGGCGACCCCTCGAAGCCCATCGTCATGGGGGTTCTGCGCCAGTCCGGCGACAGGCCGCTCAATGCGCCAGGACAGGTCCAGATCGATGCTGACGGCAGCCGCCTTGTCGTCAGCGCTAGGGGGCAGATGGTTCTTCAATGCGGCAAGGCGAGCATTACCCTGACGAAGGCCGGCAAGGTGTTGATCGACGGCACCTACGTCTCCAGCCGATCCAGCGGCGTCAATCGTCTGAAGGGCGGCTCGGTGCAACTCAACTGAGCGGGCCATGGAACTGATCAATGCCACCCGCATGACCGCGGGGTACAGCGTGGCCGTGGAACCGAGTGGACGCGAGCTGCTGGTGGTGGTGATCAAAGGCACCTTCGCACTACCTCGGCCGGGCGAGCCGGTGCGCTTGCACGACGAGCAGCTGCCACTCGTCATGGCCGACTGCTTCACCGGCGAGCCGGGCGCGAGCGCTCCTTTGAGCGAGGTCGACTTCGCCCCCCGCAAGCAGGCCTGCGACGTGCTGTTGATGGGCAGTGCGCATGCGCCCCAAGGGCGGCTGGTGACGCGGCAGCGCGTTGAACTGCGCGTGGGCACCATGCACAAGAGTTTCGACGTGGTCGGCAACCGGGTCTGGCAGGCCGGCGTGACCGGCATCACCGCATCCGAGCCGGAGCACTTCGCGAGAATGCCGGTGTCGTACGACCTGGCCTTCGGTGGACTCGACCAGCACGGCGACGATGCGCGCGAGCACGATGCCTACGTGGACAACCCGGTCGGGCGGGGTTGGCACCGGCAACTGAAGAATGCCTGGGTGGACGGCACACCATTGCCCAACACCGAAGAAGCCGGCCAGCCGGTGAAGTTCCCGAGCGACCGCTACCGCCCGATGGCGTTGGGCCCGCTGGGCCGTGGCTGGCCATCGCGCGCCCGCTACGCCGGAACCTACGACGAGCGCTGGATGGCCGAGGCCTTCCCGTTCCTGCCCGCCGATTTCGACGAGCGCTACTACCAGGCCGCGCCCATCGACCAGCAGCTGCCGTTGCCGCGCGAGCCGCTGCCGGTCGTGCTGAACGGCTTCACGCCCGACGGCCCGCGCGAGTTCACCTTGCCGCACTTTGAGGCACCGGTCCACGTGTTTCCCAGGCGCGGCGCGCGAGAGGAGCACAAGGCCACGCTGGACACCATCGCCTTCGAGCCCGACTCCGAGCGCTTCACGATGAGCTGGCGGCTGTGTCGCCCGCTGGCGAAGAGCATCCACGAGATCGGCCAGGTGATGGTCGGCAAGAAGGGCCGGGAGTGGTGGCAACAGCGCGACACGTCATTCCCGATCCCGGTGGTGATGATCCCGGTCGGCAAGCCATCGGCCCAGAAGGCGCCCGACGGCGCCCAGCCAGCATGAGTGCCGCCGCGCTGGCCATCCAGGCGACCGGGCTCGTCACGCCGGTCGGCCCCACCGCACCGCTCAGCTGTGCGGCCTTTCGCGCCAAGCTGACCAATCCGACGCCCACCCGCTTTCTCGACAGCGATGGCCTGCCGATCATGGCCCACCAGGTCGAACTCGACATGCCCTGGCGCGGCATTCCCAAGCTCGCCAGGATGGCGGCCATGTCGATCGAAGAAGCGCTGCAAGCGGTGCCGAGGGAGGAATGGGGCCAGCTGCCGCTGTTGCTGTGCGTCGCGGAACGCGAACGCGTCGGTCGCATCGCCGGGCTGGACGATGCCCTCTACGCAGAGATCGAGCAACTGCTCGGCGTGCGCTTCGCCACCGGCTCCATGGTGGTGCCCCATGGCCGCGTGGGCGTGGCCGTGGCGCTGTCTCAGGCCCGCGTGCTGCTCGGCGGGCCGAAGCCACCGCCTCGCGTGCTGGTCGCCTCAGCCGACAGCCTGCTGGTGTGGCCGACACTCGACCATTTCGACCTGGCCGGCCGCCTGCTCGCTGCCCACAACTCCAACGGCTTCATCCCCGGCGAAGCGGCCGGCGCACTGCTCGTGGCCCGGCCCACGCCCGGCGCCAGCGAGTTGCTGTGCTCCGGCATCGGCTTCGCGCGCGAGCCGGCACACATCGACAGCGAGGCTCCGCTGCGGGCCGACGGCTTGTCCGAGGCCATCCGCGCGAGCCTGGGCGACGCGCACTGCGAGATGCACGACATGGACTTCCGCATCACCGACCTCTCCGGCGAACAGTACTACTTCAAGGAGGCCACGCTGGCGCTGTCACGCACGCTTCGCCGGTTGAAGGACGAGTTCGACATCTGGCACCCGGCCGAATGCACCGGTGAGGCCGGCGCAAGCGCGGGCACGACCGTCATCTCGCTGGCGCGCGAAGCCTGCCGCAAGGGCTATGCGCGCGGCCACCGCATCCTGGCGCACTGGTCCAACGACGGGGGCCAACGCGCCGCCGTCACGCTGCACTACCAGGGGGGCACATGAGCAACCAGGTCTACGCCAACAACATGGAGGTGTCGTGCAAGCAGGCGGCGGGCAAGTCCATCTGCGCCTTCCCCGACGTCTGCATGACGCCGCCCCAGACGCCCGCAACGCCGCCCGGCGTGCCGATCCCCTACCCCAACACCGGCCTGGCCTCGGACACGACCGACGGTTCGACCAGCGTCAAGATCTCGGGGCAGGAGGTGATGCTCAAGAACAAGAGCTACTTCAAGAAGAGCAGCGGCGACGAGGCCGGCTCAGCGCCCATGAAAGGCGTGGTCACGCACAAGATCACCGGCAAGGTCTACTTCACGATGTGGTCGATGGACGTGAAGGCCGAGGGCGAGAACGTCGTGCGCCATCTGGACATGACCACGCACAACCACGGCTCCACGCCACCCAACGCATTGCCCACCGTTTACCAGGATCTGCTGGCGGCGCTGCCGTCGGACTGCGCGACCGAGAAGACCGAGTTCGAATCGAAGTGCGCCTCGGCCACCGTCGAAGGGGACACCGTCAAGAACTGCAGCGACGACTGCAAGAAGGCGCAGAAATGCATCCTGGTCCCGAAGCGCCTCGACAAGCGCTTCTGCTGCGGCGAAGACACCGACACCGAAGAACGCACCGGCGACCACCTGGTCGAGGTCTCCTCGTTCACCGAGCCGGGAGGCCGAGGCGGCCTCTCGGGCATGGGCGTGACCCGGGCCGTGATTGCCGCCACGGGCGCCCAGATCGTGAGCCCGCTGTCGCAGGCGATCCCGCTGGAGAGCACCTTCGAGACCTACGACCAGCACGAAGCGCCCACCGTCTGCGTCGGCCGAGACCACCGAGACCCCACCCACCACAAGCTGCAAAGCCTGCGCGACAAGGCCAAGCGCCGACGCCGCAATGGCGTGCGTGGCCAGGCGCTGACCAGCTGGGGGCCGGACCCGAACAAGCACCACTCGTACGCGACGCTCGGTGAGAGCATCCAAGACGGAGCCTGGGCCCACAAGCAGACCTTCCCTCACTGCAAACAGGCCTGCACCGAAGCCCAGCTGGAGGCGTACCACGTGACCCAATGCGATATTCCCGCCGACACACCGGTGCGGACCGCGACGGTGCTGAGCTGAAGCCTCCTTCCCCATAACCGACGCACCGAAAGAGACCGAGCCTGTGAGCACCATCGCACTGTCGAAGTTCTGCGACTTGTTTCCGCCCATCGACGCCGCCGTACTCAGCGAGACGCATTGCCTCCTGCTGCTGAGCCAGCCGGCCGATCCGGCCCTGGATGAGCGCCACAGCGCGCTCGTGCTGGTCGACCGCAGTGCCTCGAGCGCTCGCGTGCTCGCCGAGTTTCCGGGTGCCTCCGAGATGCTGCTGTGGACCACCCCGACACCCGATGGGCTGGCCGCGCTGGTCACCTCGCCCGGTGGCACCCTGTGGATGCTGGCCGCCGACGGTGGCGTCAAGCAGATCGACGACGCCTTCGGCGACGATGGCCCGCAGCAGTACGGCTATCTCAATTGCAGCGTGCAGCAAGGCAGTTTCTGCTGCGTGGGTGGCATGAGCAACCAGCTCTACCGCACGCCGCTCGGACAGGCGCGCTTCGAGCGGCTCGACGAAGCCGTCCTTGACCGCGAGATGGACGACACCGATGCCGCGATCTACGGCCTGGCGAACATGGGCGACGGCTGGCTGGTGGCCGTGGGCGGCGGCGGCATGATCCTCGCGTTGCAAGGCCGAGAGGTTCGCCGTCTGGACAGCGGCACCAACCTGATGATCAACGCCGTCTGCCCGCTCGACGCCGAGCGCTTCGTGGCCTGCGGCGTGGGCGGCCTGGTGCTGGAAGGCTCCACCCAGGGCTGGTGCCGTGCCGCAGAAGTGCCCGGCTTCGATGGCTACCTGTCCAGCGTGCGCGTGCTGGGCGAGCACATCCTGTGGATCGGCAACCGCACACTGTTCAGATCGCGCATGGGCGAGGCCTGGAACGAACTTGCGCGGGTACCGGATGCACCGGGACTCAGCCTCTTCGCCCGCGGTGGCCCGGCGCTGTGGACCGTCAGCCCCAAGCACATCGGCTACAGCCTCGATGCACAACACTGGCAGTGGCTGCCCACCGAGCAGATCATGGTCGACGTGGGGCCGCAGTGAGCGGCAGCGCGAACGGCACGCTGCGCCGCCCACCGGTGGGCGCCATCGTTGCACAACACCTGGAAGACGCCGCTGCGCTTCGGGGCGTTCGGTCGGTGCTGGTGCGTGCGCCGCATGTCAGGCTGCACCAGCTGGGCCGCACCGACGAGCGACTCGCGGCCCACCTCGACGGGTTGGCCGAAAGCGGCGATGCGGCCGGCACCATGGCCACCGCGGCGCTGGCCGACCCGGATCGCAACACGCTCTTTGTCGCCGCGGTGCTCGCCATCACGAGACAAGACGCCCAAGCCCTGGACAAGCTGCTGTCGATCGCAGAAGCGTTGCCTGCCCTGCGCTCCGGCCTCGTCTCTGCCTTCGGCTGGGTGCCCGCCGCATCGCTGCGCGGCATCACCAAACCACTGCTCGACTCGGCCCAGGCGTTTCGCCGCGGCATCGGGCTTGCGAGTTGCGCGCCCCATCTCGTCAGCCCGGGCTCCGCGCTGGACGAGGCCCTGGCTGACCCCGCCGTGCAATGGCAAGCCGTTCGGCTGGCGGCGCGTCTCGGAGATCCAACACGCCTGGGTGTGTGCTTGGACCTCCTGAAGTCACCCGATCCGCTCGTGCAGGCCGAGGCGGCCCGTGCCGCGCTGCTGCTGGGCAACCGCGATCAGGCAGTGGAGGCGCTTGCCGGCCTGGCGCGCAAGCCAGGGTCGTTGCGGCACGGTGCGCAGAGCCTGGTGGCCAAAGTCCTGCATCCGGCAGATGCACGTGCCCTGTTGCGTCCGCTCGCACAAACACCCGCCGACGCACGCCTGTTGATCCACGGCGCGGCTGTCGCGGGTGACCCGCACTACGTGCCCTGGCTCATCAAGCAGATGGCCGACCGCAAGCTCACCCGTCTGGCCGGCGAGGCCTTCAGCATGATCACCGGCCTGGACCTGGCCTACCTCGACATGGACACCAAACCTCCCATAGACGGAGACACCGCCGGGCCCAGCGACGATCCGGCCGACGACAACGTCGCGCTCGACGACGATGAAAGCCTCCCCTGGCCCGACGCCGCCAAGATCGCCGCCTGGTGGCAACAGAACGGGGCACGGTTTCAGCAGGGGTCTCGCTACTTCATCGGAGCGCCACCCACGCCGCAGCATTGCCTGTCGGTGCTCAATGGCGGGTTCCAGCGCCAACGCATCGCCGCCGCTGAGTACCTCTGCCTTCTTCAGCCCGGCACGCCTCTGTTCAACGTCGCTGCGCCGGCCTCCCGGCAGCAACGCCTTCTGAGCCAGATGGGCGCGTGACACCGCGGCGACACCAACCATGAGCAGCTCACTCGTGTTCGCCCTCCTCGGCCCCTTGTTCCTTCTGCTCGCGTTGTGGCGCTTCATCAAGACAGGCGAGCTCGTGCCTCAAGCCAAAGCCTGGCTCATCGTCGGCCTCGTCTTCTCCGCGGTGGCGGCCTGGCTGTGGCTTCACCAGCCCGGCGCGGTCTGAGCGGGTAGGCTTCAGGCATGGACATGCTCATCAAGCTCTATGCCTTGCCGACCGAGGCTCCCCGGCCGTTGCCCGAAGGCATCGACATCCGCAAGCCCATCGGGCCCGAGCACGACCTGCTGGTCGGCTGGGTCGCCGAGCATTTCGGCACGGGCTGGGCCAGTGAAGCGCGCGTGGCCCTGACCAATCGGCCGTTCAGCCTCTTCGTCGCCACTCGATCGGGAAGCCCCATTGGCTTCGCCTGCTACGACGCCACCGCCCGCGGCATGTTCGGCCCGATCGGCGTGCTGCCCGATGCCCGCCGCACTGGCATCGGCGAAGCCCTGCTGCGGGCCTGCCTGAACGACATGCGAAGCCTCGGCTACGCCTATGCGGTGGCGGGATATGTGGGTCCGAAGGACTTCTTCCGCCGCGTCGCCGGCGCCACGGAGATCGAACGCTCCGAGCCGGGCATCTACGCCGGGATGCTGCGCGGCAGCTAGGCGCGCACCCCGAAACGCGCCGCCGACCGCGCCTTCGCCTTGGCGGCCTCGACCTCGCGATCCCGCGGCTCGGCGGTCGTCACCAAGGATCGGATCAGAATGCGAGCCGCCGCCGCCACGTCTTCCACCGCCCGATCGAAAGCCGCCTCGTTGGCCTTCGACGGCACATTGAACCCGCTCAGCTTGCGCACGAACTGCAGCGACGCATCGCGTATCTCCAGCTCAGTAGCCGGCGGCTCGAAGTTGAAAAGTGTCTTGATGTTTCTGCACATGAGTTAGGCCTTTCCACCTAGATCATCATGACTTTCGTTGATTGCCAATGGTGCCCCCGAGCCCGATAACTGCAAACTTGGCACGCAACGCTGTAACCGAGGCCCGCCCATGTCAACGCCCGAACCACCGCCCCGATCGCTTTTCGACACCGAGTCCACGCGTGTCGCCGGCGAAACCGGGTCGTCGCCTTCGAAGTTCGACACCCTGCCCACCGCCGAGCGCGCCGTCGGCCAAGGGGCGAATGCGCCGCGGCAGGTGGGGCGTTACCGCGTCATCAGCCGCATCGGCCGTGGGGGCATGGCCAGCGTCTACAAGGCACATGACCCGAGCATCGACCGGGCCTTGGCCATCAAGTTCCTGCACACCGAATACTGCGAACAGGAAGAGTACCGCGGGCGCTTCCTGCGCGAGGCGCGTGCCGCCGGCAACCTGTCGCACCCCAACATCGTCACCGTGCACGACGTGGGCGAGATCGACCACCGGCCCTACATGGCCATGGAGTTGATCGAGGGCGAGCCGCTCAACGACCTGATGTCGCGCGTGGGCCCCATGCCCATCGCGGATGTGATCTCGCTGGGCATCCAGCTCGGCAAGGCGCTCGATTACGCGCACAGCAAGGGCGTGGTGCACCGCGACATCAAGCCCTCCAACATCATGTGCGTGGCCGGTGCACAGCATGTGAAGGTGACGGACTTCGGCATTGCGCACGTCACCTCGTCGTCCTCGCAGGCACAAACGCGCGTGGGCGACGTGCTGGGCACGCCGCAGTACATGTCGCCCGAGCAGACCAAGGGCAACAAGGTCGACGGCCGCTCCGACCTGTTCTCCGTGGGCATCATCCTGTACCAGATGCTCGCCGGCCAGGCGCCGTTCAAGTCCGACAGCATCGTGGCGCTGGCCATGATGATCGCCAACGACGAGCCCACGCCGATCCAGAAGCTGCGCCCCGACATCCCGCAGGAGATGCGGCGCATCGTCGAGCGCTGCCTGGCCAAGTCGCCCGACCGCCGCTTCCAGACCGGCCGCGAACTGGCCGACGCCATGATCCGCCTGCAGCGCGACCTGGAAGACGAAGCGCGCGAGAAGGGCCGCTCCAAGATCATGCCGCTGCGCGTGAAGTGGGCCTTGATGATGGGCGCCATCGTGTTCGTGGTGATGGCCATCACCGGCACGGTGGTCAACAAGCAGCAGACGGCGGCGATGATGAGCCAGGTCACCGACTACGGGGCCTCGCTCAGCCGCTTCATCGCGGCGCAGAACGCCGTCTCGGCGCTGGCCGACGAATGGGTGGCGGTCGACGTCTCGGTGCAGGAGATCATGAAGACGCGCGACTTCACCGACATCACCATCATCGACCGCAGCGGCCTGGTGCGTGCCTCCAGCCAGGCCGCCTGGGTCGGCCAGCCCTACAAGCCGCGCAGCGGCGAGGTGCTGGGCAAGCGCGCCGGCGACGTGACGGTCACCCGCTACGTGGACGGCGCCGACACCGTGCTCGGCTTCGAGGCACCCATGACCTTCCAGGGCAAGGCCGTGGGCCGCGTGGCGCTGGGCATTCCCGAGAAGCCGCTCGCCTACGTGGCCCGCCTGAGCCTCACGCTGATGGTGGTGCTGGTGCTGGTGACGGTGATCGCCGTGGCGTTGGCCATGTACTTCCTGGCCAACTGGTTCGCGCGGCCCATCAAGACGCTCACGCAGTCGATGAGCGAGATCGCGCAAGGCCGGCTGGACCACCGCATCGCCGAAGAGCGCAAGGACGAATTCGGCCTCCTGTTCAAGTCGTTCGACGGCATGGCGCAGGCGCTGCAGCACCGCTACATGCCGGCGGCGCGCCCTCCCACTCCGCAGGAGACCCCTGGCCCGCGCCCGCCGGCCGTCGCCCCCAAAGCTGCTGCGCCCGCACCCGGTCCTGCCGGCGACACCCACAAGATGCCCCGCTGACGTCGTGCGTCCTTCCCTCCTCCTCTTGACGAGCGTGGTGGCGCTGCTGTGCGGCTGCGGCAGCACGCCTCCCAGCCCCGCGTCAGCGCCTGCGCCGCTGCCCGCCACGTCGAACGAAGGCGTGATCGCGCGCAACGACCGCTGGCTGATCTACATGCCTCAGTCGCAAGACTCCCATGCCTCGATCGCCGCGCGCTTTCTTGGCAGCGGCCAGCGCGACTGGGAGATCGCCGAAGCCAACAACGGCACCAAGCTGCGCACTGGCTACCCGGTGGTCGTGCCGCTCAAGCCCGCCAACCCCACCGGCGTCAAGCGAGACCGCTACCAGACCATCCCCATCCTCTGCTACCACCGCGTGGGCAACTCCACCAGCAAGATGACGGTGTCGAGTGCCGCTTTTGCCGAGCAGCTCGAATGGCTGCAGAAGAACGATTACCGCGTGCTGCGCCTGCAAGACGTGGCCGCCTTCATCGACGGCAAGCAGGCCCTGCCGGCCCGCTCGGTGGTGCTGACCTTCGACGATGGCTACGAGTCGTACTACCGCTACGCCTACCCGCTGCTCAAGAAGTACGGCATGCCGGCCACGGTGTTCCTGTACAGCGACTTCGTCGGCGCCGCCGACGCCCTCACCTGGGCGCAGATGCAGGAGATGACGGCCTCAGGCCTGATCGACATCCAGGCCCACTCCAAGACGCACGCCAACCTCATCAACCGCTTGCGCGACGAAGCCGACGCCGCCTACCGCCAGCGCATCGACCTGGAGGTCCGCGCCCCGCGCGAGCTGATCGAGCGACGCCTGAAGCTGCCGGTGAAAGACTTCGCCTACCCCTATGGCGACGCCAACGAGATCGTGCTCGATGCCCTCTCGCGCAACGGCTACCGGCTGGGCGTGACGGTCAACCCCGGGGGCACGCCCTTCTTCGGGCAGCCCTTCATGCTGCGGCGAACCATGATTTACGGCAACCATGATCTGGATGCCTTCAAAGCACGCCTGCAAATAAGTCGCCCGGTCACGCTGCCATGACGCCACCTTCACAACGCCTCGCGGTGATGCTGCTGTGCGCCTTGCTGGCTGCCTGCGAAACGACGCCCACGAGCAGCCTGCCCCTGCCCTCGCTGCTGGCCCCCGAACCGGAAGGCCTCCGGGCCTTCGAGAAACAGCAGCGCGACCAGGCCCTCGCCTTCGAACAGCAGGGCGCGCTGCTCGAAGCCACCCAGGCCTGGGAGGTGCTCGCCCTGCTGCGGCCGGGCCAGTACGACGAGCGCCTGGCTGCTGCACAGCAGCGCCTCGACGCCAAGGCCAAGGAGCACCTGGTGCGGGCACGGCAGGAGCAGTCACGCGGGGAGACCGCCGCTGCCGAGCAGTACTACCTCGGCGTGATGGCCCTGCAACCGCAGAACAAGGAAGCGGCCGATGCCCTGCGCGCCATCGAACGCGCCCGCATTCGCCAGGAACACCTGCTCAAGCCCGGGCGCGTGCAACCCACGGCCGACACCACCGCCAAGCGCCCTGCCGCCCCACCGGCCGTGAGCAACCCACTGCTGATGGAGCAGGCCTCCAATCTGGCGCGGCAAGGGGATTTCAACGAAGCCATCGACCTGATGGCTGGCCAGCTCAAGGCCGTGCCGAACGACCTGGCTGCGCGCGACCTGCTGGCCGATCTGCTCTACAAGAAAGCGCAGTCGGTGCAGGGCAAGGACAAGGAAGCGGCGCTGGCCGCCCTCAGGCGTTGCCTGCAGGTGCAGCCCAAGCACGCGGGCTGCCGGGCGATGCTGGGCTTGGCGGCACCGGCGGCCGCGGCCTCGGCGCCCACGCGCCTGGGCACGTTCAGCCCGGCAAAGCCTTGATCTTGTCCTTGAGGCGCAGCGCCTTCTGCTTTTCCAGACGCGCGGTCTCGTTGTTCGGGTCGATCTCCAGCACCCGGTCCCAGGAGCGGATGGCGCCGTCGAGGTCTTGGCGCGCCATCGCCGCGTGGGCGTTGCGCGAGTGGATGTCGATCAGCCGCTTGGCCGTGGCATCAGCCTGCGCGCCAGCCGTCGGGTGGCCCAGGCTCGCGGCACGCTTGTAGTCGGCCAGCGCCTTCTCGTACATGCCGGCCTTGTTGGCGGCCTCGCCGCTGCGGTAGGCCACCTCGGCCGGGCTGGCTTCGGGTGGAGGCGGTGGCACCACCACAGGGGCCGGGGCGGGCGCGGGGGTCGGGGCAGGTTCGGTAGCCGCGCGCCGGTCGGCGCGCGGCGGAGCCGGCTCGCGCGGCGTCTGGGCGCTGGCGGCCGGCGCCTTGCCCGGGATGCGGATGGTCTGCCCGGCCGCCACCTGGCGCGGCACCTTGATGTTGTTGTAGCGGGCGAGGATGTGGAAGGCGTAGATGTCGCCAAGGTAGGTGCCGGCGATGCGCGACAAGGTGTCGCCGCCGCGCACCACGTAGGGGAAGGACTCCCGGCCCAAGGCGGTCACCGGGTCTTCGGTCATCTGGCGCATCAGGTTCTGGGCCAGCTTGTTGTTGGGGTCGAGAGCCAGGGCAGCCTGCAGTTCATTGCGGGCCTGCTCCTCGTTGCCGACTTCCAGCAGCTCGATCACGCCCTGCGCGGCCTTCTGGGCCTGCGCCTGCTGCGCTGCGGTGGGAGGAACCGGCGGCGCCGGGGCCGGGGCCGGCTGGCTGGGGGCGGGGCCCGTGCTGGAGCCCGGTTCACCCGGAGCGCTCCCCGGCGCGTTCGTGCTGCCGCAGCCCGACAGGGCTGCAAGGAAAGCGGCGGTCAGCACAAGTGAAGCGAAAGACGTCACGCCATGGCGGATGGATGCGGTCATGCTTTTGTTACGAGGATGCTGATACACGCGCGATTGTGCCTGCTTCAACCTGCCCAAACTGCGAAGGGGCGGCGTTAGCATGGCCTCGCCATCTGACTTAGGGGCCTCATGAGAACTGCCATGGTCGTCGTGATGGGCCTTGCCGGCCTGTCAGCCCAAGCCGCCACCGAACCCGACATCGCCCCCTGCCTGCGCCAGCTGCGCGCCATGGCGCCTTCGCAGGCAGGCATCCTGCCGCAGGTCTTCGACCAGTTCGTCACCAACATTCAGTACGACGCCCGGCTGGCCGAACCGGGCATCCCGCAGCCCGAGTTCTTCAACCCGACCTGGGAGTACGTTGCCTACCTCGTCGACGACCAGCGCATCGCCGAAGGGCGCGATGTCATGGCGCGCTGGTGGCCGCAGCTGCAGTACATCCAGGCCCAGACCGGCGTGGCCCCGGAGACGGTGGTCGCCTTCTTCGGCGTGGAGACCGACTACGGCCGCTACCACGGCACGTACCGCGTGCTGCAGGCCCTGGCCAACCGCGCCTGCGGGCCGATCTCGGCCACCACCGCGGCCAAGGCGAACGCGCGGCGCCAGTTCTACGCCGCCATCGAGGTGCTGCGCCTGGGCGACGTGGCGCCGGAAGACTTTCTCGGCTCCTTCGCCGGCGCTTTCGGCCACACGCAGTTCATTCCCTCCACCTACCTGGAGCACCGTGGCCAGCCCGGCAATCAGTTGGCGGACGGGGACCAGGACGGCAAGGTCGACCCCGTGCACAGCGTGCCCGACGCGCTGATGCTCACTGCCAAGAAGGTGCGCGCCGACGGCTGGCAGCCCGGCCTGCCCTGGGCGCTGGCGGTGACATTGCCCACGGGCTTCGACCGCTCGCTCGCCCTGCGCGAACGCGCTTTCGGCGGCACGCTCTACGGCCGCGTGGCCAAGCCCCTGCTCGACGCCAACCGCCGCCCGCTGTCTGAATGGCTGCGCCGCGGCGTCGTGCTCGACGCGCCACCGGCCGACCTCTCCCCCGACACGCCCTTCGTGCTGCTCAGCATGAACGACGACGCCGAAGGCCCCTACCTGCTGGCCTCGGCCAACTTCGAGGCGCACTACAAGTACAACTTCTCGCTCAACTACGCCTATGCGGTGGGCCTGCTGGCCGACTACATCAAGGGAGAGGTGCCGCCGCAGCTGCGCTGGGCCGGCGATCAGCGCGGCCTGTCTCGCGTGGAGATCCGGGAGCTGCAGTGCCTGCTCGCCGAGCGCAACGCCGACATCAAGGTCGACGGCAACCCCGGCACCAGGACCCGCCTGGCCATCAGCGCCGAAGAGACGCGCCTCGGCTGGAAGCCCACCGGCCGCACAACCGACGCACTGCTCAACCAGTTGCGCGACGCAGCATCGCCCGACAGCCCCTGTTTCAACTGAAGCCTGTGACGCAGCGCACAGCTTGCAAGCGCTTTGCGCATGACTTTCGTTGATTGCCATTCACACTCCGCCGCCGGATAAACACAACCGTGGCAAGCCATGCCTTGAGGAAGGCCAGCCGTGCCCTTGGAGCTCCCATGAATCTCGTGATTCGCGCCCACACCCTGAAGAATGAAACCCTCACGCAGGCCATCACCGGGCACTTCGACGAGCGCGGCGGCACCATCGGCCGCTCCGACACCAACACCCTGACCCTGCCCGACCCAGAGCGCCACATCTCGCGCCTGCAGGCCGAGGTGTGGTTCAGCAACAGCACCTTCTCCATCCGCAACGTGGGCAGCGCCAATGCCATCACGGTCAACGGGCGGCAGGTCAACCCGGGTGAAGGCTCGCCCCTGGGCCACGGCGACGAGATCGTCGTTGGCGGCTATGGCATGCGCGCCACCATCACCGACAACAACGAACCCGCCACCGAGGCGCCGATCGACGCCCGCACCGTGATCAAGGCCTCGGCCTCCGACATCAAGACCAACCCGCGCATGCGCGTGCCGCCGGCACCGGTGGCTGCTGCCATCCCTGCTCCAGTAACTGCACCTGCACCTGCGCCCGCGGCCGCCAGCGGCAGCAACCCGTTCGCCGACCTGCTCGGCAACGCACCGCCGCCAAGCATCAAAGATCCCTTCGCTGGCCTGCTCGGCGCGCAGCCTTCGCCGCACCACCAGACCACGGCAGCGCACATACGCATGCCCACGCCACCCGCCGTGGCCGCGCGCCTGCCCGACGACTTCGACCCCTTCGCCGACCTGCCCTCGCCACCCGCCACGCCCGCAAGCTCGGCACTGGATTCGTTCATGCGCGGCGGCCCCACGCCCGCCGCGCCGTCTGCAGCCTCCTTGCCCACCGACCTGGGCCTGGGCGAGCTGCTGGGCGCATCGTCCGCGCCCCCCAGCAGCCTCGACGACATGTTCGGCCTGAGCGCACCCGCCGCCCCGGGCAGCGACCCACTGGCATCGTTCCTCGCGGCGCCCAAGCCCGACAGCGCCGCAGCCAGCGAGAACAAGGATCCGATGGCCATGTTCGGCACCGCCGCCGCACCGGCTCCGGCTGTTCCGGCCGACTTCAACCACACCCCCGAGATGAAAGCGGCCTACGTGCCACCCGCGGTCGTGGCACCGCCAGCCGCCAAGCCGCCAGCACCCACCACGCCCGCAGCGGCCAAACCGGCCCCGCTTCCTGTACCGCCCGCCGCGCCGCGCCGCATGGCCACGCCGAGTGCGCGCGTCGACGATGTCAACTCACCCTCCACCGTGCCCGGCGTGAAGCCTGCACGCCCGGTATTCGACTCCGCGCCCGCTCCCCTCGACGCATTGCCCTCCAGCTCCGCCGCTGCCGACCCGCTGTGGGCCGCCTTCTGCGAAGGCGCGGGCGTCAACATCAAGCTGCCGCAGGGCCTCACCCCCGAGCTGATGAAGGTCATCGGCCAGGTGCTGCACCACTCCATCGACGGCACCATCAAGCTCGTGGCCGTGCGTGCCGCGGCCAAGCAGGAGCTGAAGGCCGACGTCACCACCATCCAGGCGCGCAACAACAACCCGCTCAAGTTCTCGCCCGATGCCGGCGTGGCCATCGAGCAGCTGCTGCAGCCGCCCATGCGCGGCTTCATGATGGGCCCCGCCGCCGTCAACGACGTGATGGACGACCTGCTGGGCCACGCCATCGGCACCATGGCCGGCATGCGCGCCGCGCTCGCCGGCGTGCTCGACCGCTTCGAGCCCGCGCGGCTCGAAGGCAAGCTGGCGGGCAACAGCGTGCTCGACAGCGTGCTGCCGATGAACCGGCGCTCCAAGCTCTGGGAGCTGTACCTGCAGCACTACAAGCGCATCCGAGACGATGCGCAGGACGACTTCCACGACCTCTTCGGCAAGGCCTTCATCGACGCCTACGAAGAGCAGCTGGACCGGCTCGACGCTTCCCGCCACCCGATCTGAACCCACGAGAACCCCATGCTTCAGGTCGACATCGCTGCCCGCTGCGAGGTGGGTGGGCGCAACCACAACGAAGACGATCTGCGCCACGGCCAGAGCGGCCCGTTCTGGTACGCGGTGCTGTCCGACGGCGCCGGCGGCCACAAGGGCGGCGCCATCGCCTCCGACATCGTGGTGCGCATGACGGCGCTCGGGCTGCAGTCGGCCACCGAGGCCTCGCCCGAGTACCTCACGCGGCTCGTCTGCGAGGCCAACGACACCCTGGTGCAAAGCCAGGACAAGCGCGGCCGCGACCGCATGCACGCCACGCTGGTGGCCTTGTGGATCGATGCCGAGCACGAACTGGCCCTGTGGACGCACGTGGGCGACTCGCGCCTCTACATGCTGCGCCACGGCCGCGTGGCGCACGTGACGCAAGACGACAGCGTGGTGCAGCGCATGGTCGACGCCGGCTACCTCACCCCCGAAGAAGCCCAGCACCACCCGAGCAAGAACCAGCTGCTCAGCGCCATGGGCGCCGAAGACGGCATCGAGCCCAACACGGTGCCGGCCCACATCGAGGTGGAAGACGGCGACGCCTTCCTGCTCTGCTCCGACGGCTGGTGGGACCACTTCGACAGCCGCGACATCGAGACCGCGTTCGCTGCCGCCTCCAGCCCCGAGGAGTGGCTCGACCTGATGGCCGACAACATCCGGCAAGCGGCCCTGCCGCGGCAGGACAACTACAGCGCCATCGCCGTGTGGATCGGCGACCCCTCGGAAACCACGCGCCTGTCCAGCCTCTTCGGCGAGACGGTGCCCGGCGCACTCCCCGGTACCTGATGGCTCAGATGAACCGACGAACCTGGTGCCAGGGTGTCGCAGCGTTCGGTGCGGCAGGCTGGCTGCCCGGCTGCGCCAGCCTGGGGGCTCCCTTGCAGGTCAACGTGGTCGGCATCGAGCCCCTGCCGGGTGAAGGCATGGAACTCCGCCTGGCCGTGAAGCTGCGCATCCAGAACCCGAACGACACGCCCATCGACTACGACGGCATCTCCTTGCGGCTCGACCTGCGCGACACCACCTTCGCCACCGGCGTGAGCGCCGAGCGCGGCAGCGTGCCGCGTTTCGGCGAGGCGGTGATCAGCGTGCCGGTGTCGGTGTCGGCCATGACGGCCATGCGCCAGTTCATCGGCCTGGCCACCAGCAGAGACGGCAAGCAGACCAACGACTACGCGCTGTATGGCCGCCTGTCGGGCACGGGGCTGGGCGGCGTGAGCTTCGAGTCCAAGGGCGAGATCAACCTCGCCGAGATCCTGCAGCGCAAGTGAGCCGCCTCCCCTCTTGTGCTCTACCTGACGCCGCCTGAGAGCCCCATGCGCAGCCGCTTGGCGGCCTCGTCCGCCAGGGTGTCTTCGATCTCGCGCACAACACTCGCCAGATCGACCGGCTTGTCGACGCGCTCGAAGCGTCCGGTGAGCGCCACGCCAGGTACCAGGGCGCCCCGCTCGAACAGGGCCCAGATCTCGCGGGCGTAGTCGGTAGCCAGCAGTTCGGGAGCGAACTGGCCGAAGAAGTTCTTCAGGTTGATCACGTCTCGCGCCAGCATGGCCTGCGCGTGGTTGTTGCCCGCCGCATCCACCGCCTGCGGCAAGTCGATGATGACCGGCCCGCTTTCGCCGAGCAGGATGTTGAACTCCGACAGGTCGCCGTGGACGACGCCGGCGGCCAGCATGAGCACCACCTGATCGATC
>NZ_DASSRA010000467.1:0-14450 GCF_035702065.1 Rhizobacter sp. | reverse complement strand
ACCGCCGCGCTCGACGGGCTGGACGTGCTCATCCACAACGCCTCGCACCTCGGCCCGACGCCGCTCGCGCTGCTGGCCGACACCGAGTGCGAGGACTTCGAGGCGGCACTTGCCACCAACCTGCTCGGGCCCTTCCGCCTGACCAAGGCCCTGTTGGGCGCGCTCAGCGCCTCGGCTCGCGATGGCAGGCCGGCGCTCGTCATCCACATCACGAGCGACGCCGCCGTCTCGGCCTACCCCGGCTGGGGTGCCTACGGCGCGAGCAAGGCCGCGCTCTCCCACCTGAGCCGCATCTGGCACGAGGAGCTGCGCGAGCACGGCGTGCGCATGGTCGCCACCGACCCCGGCGACATGGACACGCCGCTGCACGCGCTGGCCGTGCCCGATGCCGACCCGGCCACGCTCAAGCGCCCGGCGCAATCGGCGCGCGAGATCCTCGCCCTCATCGCCCAGGAGGCCGCATGAAAGCCGCCACCGTGCCCTCACAACGCCCGCGCGATGCTCGCCTGCTGGTGGTCGATGCCTGCGGCAACCTGCAGCACGCACCGCGCTCGGCCCTGACGCAGCACCTGCGCGCGGGCGACCTGCTGGTCGCGAACGACGCCGCGACACTGCCCGCCAGCCTGCACGGCCTGCACCTGCGCAGCGGCCGGACCATCGAGGTGCGCCTGGCCGGTCGCCGCTCGCTCGCCGTGGACGAGGTGCGCGAGTTCACCGCCATCGTGTTCGGCGAAGGCGACCACCGCACCCGCACCGAAGACCGCACGGCACCACCCACGCTGCACGCGGGCGACGTGCTGCAACTCGGCCCCTTGCGCGCCGAGGTCGTGCGCACGCTCGACCACCCGCGCCTGATCGACCTGCGCTTCGAGGGCACGCCCGATGCCATCTGGGCCGGCCTCGCGCGCCACGGCAAGCCCATCCAGTACGCCCATGTGAAGGAGCCGCTCGCGCTGTGGGACGTGTGGACGCGCGTGGCCGCACTGCCCGTTGCCTTCGAGCCGCCCTCGGCCGGCTTCGTGCTCGACTGGCAGCTGCTGCAAGGCCTGCGCGCGCACGGCATTGGCTTCGCCACGCTCACGCACGCGGCGGGCATCTCGTCGACCGGCGACGGTGCCCTCGATGCGCGCCTGCCCTTCGACGAGCCCTACCACCTGCCCGCGGCCACGCTGCACGCCATCACCGAGACGCGCGCCCGCGGCGGCCGCGTCATCGCGCTGGGCACCACCGTCACGCGTGCGCTGGAGCATTCGGCCTCGCAAGCCGGTGGCCTGCGCAGCGGCTTCGGCGTGGCCACGCAGCGCATCGGCGCGCAGACCCGCCTGCGCGTGGTGGACGCGCTCCTCAGCGGCACGCACGAGCCCGGCACCAGCCACCATGGCCTGTTGCACGCGTTTGCCGACGCGGCGTTGTTGCGGCGCGTCGATCGCGCCCTGGAAGCACATGGTTACCGAACGCACGAATTCGGCGACTCGGTGCTGATCGAACGAGCGCGAACGAGCGCGAACGGTCGTTGCCTCCGGTGGCCACGCGGGCCTTCGATGCGCTTACCGCACACTGCATGAGCCCTGCAGCGGGTAATAGGGGTTGTCGGCCATGCGGACAACCCGAATAATGGGCCATACCCAGAACTCGAATTCACCGGAGGCTTACGCCCATGCCCAGAACTGCAGCATTCGCCCGTGCCCTCCTGGCACTGACCTTGGTCCTGGTGATGGGGGCGTCGCACGCCGCGCCATCCACGAAGTTCGAACCCGCCCTGCAGGTGGCGGGCACCGGCCTGCAGCTCAATGGCGCCGGCACGCGCTACAAGGCGATCTTCAAGGTCTACGACCTCGCGCTCTACACCACCAAGAAGGTCAGCACGCCCGACGCGCTGATCGCCCTCGACGGCCCCAAGCGCCTGCAGTTCGTGGCGCTGCGCGAACTGCCGGGCACCGACCTCGGCCGCCTGTTCATCAAGGGCCTGTCGGAGAACTCGCCCAACGAGACCGTGCAGAAGCACACCCTCTCCAGCACGCGCTTCATCGAGATCTTCTCGGGCAAGCCCAAGCTCGTGCCCGGCGACACCTTCGCGATGGAGTTCGTGCCCGGCAAGGGCACGCAGTTCTACATCAACGCCCAGCCGCAGGGCGGGCCGGTGGGCGACTCCGAGTTCTTCACCATGGTGCTCAAGATCTGGGTCGGCCCTTCGCCTGCGGATACCAACCTGAGAGACGCGCTGCTCGGCATCGAGCGATAGCCATGCTGCTGCGCGGCCTCCTCGACCGCGCAGTGCTCGTCGTCGGCGTGTTCGCCGGCGGCATGGTGCCCAGCTACCTGGCGCAATACCGCCAGCGCGTCGGCGGTGCCCTCGGCCAGGCACTGAAAGACCTGGCCCCGTTCCAGCAGATCGCCGACCAGTACCACGGCGGCAGCCTGGCCAAACTGATCCAGCACCACCTGGCCAGCACCGACGCCACCTTCCACGCCGAAGGGGCGGCCATCCAGGCCATCGTCGATTCGGTGGCCTCGCTGCAGGCCACGCTGGCCGCGCTGGACACCGACGTGTTCCACCAGCTCTACTACCTGATCGCCCACCCCGATGCGCCGATGGCGCACGCCACGTGGCAGGCCTTCAAGCCGGGCTTCGGGCTCACGGCCGACAGCCTGATGATGGCCGCGGTGATCGGCCTCTCGCTGTGGCTCGCGTTCCTCGGGCTGTGGTGGGTGGCAACGCTGCCGTGGCGCCGGCGCTCAGGCGCCCGGTTCTAGCCTCGTTCCAGGAACGCCAGGCCCTGCTGGCGCAGCCGCTGCACGGCGGCCGCATCGAAGCCCCACTCGCCCAAGGCCTCCGCGCCGTGTTCACCACGCGCCGGTGCCGGCGGCGGCATGGCCGACGGCGTGCCCATGAAGCGCGGCGCAGGCGCGGGCTGCACCACACCGTCGATCTCCATGAAGCTGCCGCGTGCGCGGTGCTGCGGGTGCTGCGCCGCCTCGGCCATGCCGAGCACCGGCCACACGCAGGCATCGCTGCCTTCGAACACGGCGCACCACTCGTCGCGCGTGCGGCTGGCAAACGCCGTGGTGAAAGCCTCGCGCAAGCGCGGCCAGCCGGCGCGGTCGTGTTGCTTCGGCAGGCCGGCATCGGCGAGGCCGAGCTTGGCCAGCATCTCCTCGTAGAAGCGCGATTCGATCGGCCCCACCGACATGTATTGCCCGTCGCTCGTGCGGTAGGTGTCGTACCAGGGGCGGCCCCCATCGAGCAGGTTGCTGCCGCGCGCCTCGCGCCAGTCGCCCGAGGCGAGCAGGCCCCACATCAGGCTGCCGAGCTGGGCCGCACCCTCGGTCATGGCCGCATCGACCACCTGGCCTGCGCCGCCTCGCTGCACGTGCAGCAGCGCCGCCACCACGCCCAGCGCCAGCAGCATGCCGCCCCCGCCGTAGTCGCCCACCAGGTTGAGCGGCGGCACCGGCTTGCCGCCGGCGGAGCCGATGGCCGAGAGCACGCCCGAGAGCGCGATGTAGTTGATGTCGTGCCCGGCGCGGTCGGCCAGCGGCCCGCTCTGGCCCCAGCCCGTCATGCGGCCATAGACGAGGCGCGGGTTGCGCGCCAGCGCCACGTCGGGCCCGAGGCCCAGGCGCTCCAGCGTGCCGGGGCGAAAGCCTTCGATCAGCACATCGGCGCGCTCGATCAGCGCCAGTGCGGCCTCGCTGGAACCTGGCTGCTTGAGGTCGAGCGTGACCGAGCGGCGGCCGCGGCCCACCACGTCGGCACGCGGGCCGCTGGTCTTGGGGCCGAGGTCAGCGGGTGCGGCCGGGCGGTCGATGCGCAACACATCGGCGCCCATGTCGGCCAGCAACATGGCACAGAACGGGCCGGGGCCGATGGCCTCGAACTCCAGCACGCGGATTCCGGACAAGACACCCATCTTCTCTTCACTCGCTGCGCAAAGGCAGGCGCTCCAGCATCACCGCGTAGTCCTGGTAGCCCATGCGGCGCCAGAAGGCCAGCGCACGCGCGTTGCCGGCCAGCACGTCTACGACCAGGCGCTTGTCGGGCCAACGCTCGAACACGCTCAACATCAGGTGGCGGGCCGCGCCCTGGCGGCGGTAGTCGCGCTGCACGTAGATCTGCCGCAGGTAGACGCAATCGGGCTGGTCACGCCACAGCACATAGGCCACCGGCGTGTCGCCATCAAAGCCGAGCAGCGCCTCGTAGCCGTCGTGGCTCAGCCAGCCGCGCATGCGCTCGATGAGCTCGGCCTCGCTCATCGGGTTGCGGTGGCCTTCGTCCCGGATGAGCTGGTGATTGAGGCGCCCCAACACCTCGGCATCGGCCACGGTGGCAGGGCGGTACAGCAAGGCTTCGTCGACCATGCCCCATCCTAGCGAGCATGCGCTCGCTCTCGGGATTGGTGTCAACCCGCAATGAAGTGGCGTTCCCACCAGCTGAAGATCACGTCGCGCAGGGCGGCGCCGTCGTCGCCTGCGTACAGCTCGCCCAGGCCGGCCGACTGCAGCAGCGCGTGGTCGTTCGCGTCCAGCGGAACGGGCCAGTCGCTCACCTGCAGCGGCACGTTGGTGAACTGCGGCGTGTAGCCCGCGTCGCGCGTGAGTGCGCGCGTGGCCTTGATCTCCTTCTGCCGGAACTGCGCCGGGGTCTTCTGGCTCGCGTAGCTGCGCAGCGGCGGCACGCGCGCGAGGTCGCGCTCGGAAGCGCTGAACACCTGCAGCTTGACGGGCTTGAGCGCGAAGTTGCTGGTGCGCATGATGTCGGCGCCGCACACGTTGGGCACGGCCAGCACGTCCATCAGCGCGAGCAGCTCCACGTGGTCGCCGGCCTTCGAGTGCTGGCGACGGATCTGGCCGCGGCCCTCGCGCACCTCGGTGCACATGAAGAGGTTGAAGGAGTCGTGCACGTCGTCGGGCGTGAGGCCGTACTCGCGCTGCGCCTCGGCCTGGATGTCGTGGCAGTTGGTGTGCTCGCGGTAGCCGTAGGCCGACTCGTAGAGGTTGTGGCTGCAGCGCGGGAACATCACGTCGTTGCAGCGCACCGTGTCTTCGAGCAGGAACATCATCGCCCGCTCGCGCGGCGGCGCCGACCAGAGGAAGTCGCCCGGCCCGGGGTTGAGGCCGTGCACGGTGCGGATGCGCCCGCAGTGCATGAACTCCTTGTAGTCGTGCAGGTTGAAGCAGTTGAAGTCGACGCACTGGCCGCCCTCCACCTGCTCGATGCGCAGCACCTGGCCAGCCTTCATCTCCACCGCCTTGCCGGTGCCGGGCTGCATCACGTGCTCCCACAGCAGCTCGCGCGTGGTGGCGTAGCCCGTGAGGTCGGGCACCGGGGGCTGCGGGCGCGGCGTCGCCGGCAGGTGCTGCTCACGCAGCGCGCGGCGGGCGAGCGAGGCGAGGTCGGCCGCTGCGCCGGAGGCGACGGTGCGCTGCAGCAGGTCGAGCTGCTGGGTGTTGAGTTGCAGGGTCACCAGGTGGTCTGACATGAAGTGCTCCGTCTTTTGGTCGACATGATTGTCCATTCTTGTATACGTGATTGATGAGAAAACCGTGCCATCCTGCGGACATCACCTCACCACCCCAAGTGGTGCAGCGCCGCGCCATACCAGTGCGCAGGCGCCCGGAATTCGCGCCGAGAGGGAGCACGTCGTATACTTCACAGAACATTCAGGTATACAGAAAATGCTGTCCGACAAGTCCGACGCCGCCTACACCGCCATCAAGCAGGCCATCATCGAAGGCGCGCTCACGCCCGGCACCAAGCTGCCCGAAGACGGCCTGGGCACTCACTTCGGCATGAGCCGCACGCTGATCCGCGCCGCACTCGCGCGCCTGGTGGCCGAGGGCCTGGTCGAGACGCAGCAGAAGCGCACCGCCACCGTGGCCCAGCCCAGCCTGGAAGAGGCGCGCAGCGTGTTCGAGCTGCGCCGCTGCCTGGAGGCCGAGGTCGTGCGCCTGGTGATCGCGCGCTGGCAGCCCGCCTTCGGCGCCGCACTCGAAGGCCATGTGCGGCAGGAAGAGCAGGCCGCCAAGCAGCAAACGCCGGCGGTGTCGGCCCGGCTGGCCGGCGAGTTCCACCAGCTGCTGGCGCAGATGGCCGGCAACCCGCTGCTGGAGCGTTATGTGGGCGAGGTGGTGTCGCGCTGCTCGCTCATCCTCGCCATCTACGGCCGCCCGCATGCGGCCGATTGCGCCATCGCCGAGCACCGCGGCCTGATCGACGCGCTGCGCCGTGGCGACGAGCGCGCCGCGCGCAAGCTGATGGCCGGCCACCTGGGCAGCGTGGAGCAGCGCGCGCTGCACGCCGAGTCGCAGCGCCAGGAACAGGATCTCTCGCAGATCCTGGCGCGCTACGGCAGCGCGGACGCGCCGGCCGCCCGCAAGGCACGGCGACGCTCCTGAGCCCGGCTTCGGGTGGGCATGGGGCTTGCACAAGCGGCCCTACCCCAACCGAGGAGAGCCCGCCATGTCGCACCAACCCACCTGGAACCGCCGCCGCTTCGTCCAAACCGCGATCGCCGGTGCCGCCGCCAGCGCCGCCCCGCTGAGCGCCCTGGCGCAAAAGCCCATCACCGTCGGCCTGATCTACGTCGGCCCGCGCGACGACTACGGCTGGAACCAGGCCCACGCGGTCGCGGCCAAGGCGCTGAAGGCCGTGCCCAACGTGAAGGTGGTCGAAGAAGAGAACGTGCCCGAGACCGTGGCCGTGCGCAAGACGCTCGAAGCCATGGTGCAGAGCGACGGCGCCTCGCTCGTCTTCGGCACCTCGTTCGGCTACTTCGACCCCTTCATGATCGAGATGGCCAAGAAGTACCCCAAGGTCGAGTTCCGCCACCCCACCTCGCTGTGGTCGGCCGACAAGCACCCGATGAACCTCGGCGGCTACTTCTGCTTCCTCGACCAGGCCCACTACGTGAACGGCATCGCCGCCGGCCTGTCGACCAAGAACGGCAAGATCGGCTTCATCGCGGCCAAGCCCATCCCCATCGTGCTGCGCAACATCAACGCCTTCACGCTGGGCGTGCGCAAGGTCAACCCGGCGGCGACGGTGCAGCTCGTCTTCACCGGTGAATGGTCCATGCCCGTGCGCGAGGCCGAGGCCACCAACTCGCTCGTGTCCACCGGCTGCGACGTGATCGCCTGCCACGTCGACAGCCCCAAGGTGATCGTCGAGGCGGCCGAGCGACTGGGCGCCAAGACCCTGGGCCACAACGCCTCGCAGGCTCAGCTCGCGCCCAAGGGCTTCATCACCGGCGCCGAGAACAAGTGGGAGACGGTCTACAAGTCGTTTGCCGCTTCCATCGCCAAGGGCGAGAAGCTGCCCAACACCTTCTTCGGCGGCTACGACAAGGACATGGTGATGAGCACGCCCTTCGGCGCCGGTGCGAGCGAGAAGGCGCGCAACGCGGCGACAGCGGTGATCGCCGAGCTGAAGGCAGGCAAGCCGATCTTCGTGGGGCCGATCAAGAGCAACACGGGCAAGCTGGTGATCGACAAGTCGTATGGGAACTACGACCCGTTCCTCGACAAGATGAACTTCCTGATCGAAGGGGTCATCGGTTCGATCGGGTGAGCGGCTTTCGAAGAAGGCCCGCAAGTCAATCAGACGATTCCGATCCCCCCTCAGGGCATGAACATGCCCACCCCCTTCCCCGTCTCCTCAGAATGAAACCAGGGGCCACCAGAGCCCCGAGCAACCATTCGTCAGGAGACAAGCCATGTTCGATTGCATCCGCCATGCCGTGGCACTGGCCCTGTGCCTGTTCGCGGCGTCCGCGGCCACCGCCGCCTACAACCAGAGCCTCACCCGCACGCTCGACGCCGGCCAGATCTACGGCAAGACCGCCGCCAACAACACGCACGCCTTCCTCGGCATCCCCTTCGCCCAACCACCCGTCGGCAACCTGCGCTGGCGCGCGCCGCAGCCGCCCATCGCGTGGGCCGGCTCACGCGCCGCCACCACGTTGCCGCCGATGTGCGCGCAGGTCGGCAGCTACTTCGGCGAGCCCGACCCCGCCACCTTCGGCCAGCCGGTGGGCAGCGAAGACTGCCTCTACCTCAACGTGTGGCGGCCCAACTCGACGGCCGACAACCTGCCGGTCTTCTACTGGATCCACGGCGGCAGCAACATCAAAGGCTCGACGCGCGAGCCGCTGTACGACGGGGCCTACCTCGCCGCCAAGGGCAACATGGTCGTCGTCAGCGTGCAGTACCGCCTGGGCATGCTGGGCTTTCTCAACCACAGCGCGCTGAAGACCGGCAACGCCCGGGACGACTCCGGCAACTTCGCCACGCTCGACCTGGTCCGCGGGCTCGACTGGGTGCAGGCCAACATCCGCGCCTTCGGCGGCAACCCGGGGCAGGTGACGGTCGCTGGGCAGTCGGCCGGTTGCATCAACACCTGGGGTCTGCTGCAGTCGCCACTCGCCGCCAACAAGATGCACCGCGCGATCTGCATGTCGGGCATCCCCAACGCCTACCCGCCGCTGGTGGGGCAGATCGCCGCCGACACACTGGTCGACAAGCTGCTGGTCGACACCGGCCGTGCCTCCGACACCACGCAGGCCGCAGCACAGCGCCTCACGATGAGCAGCGCGCAGATCGCCACCGTGCTGCGCAGCGCCAGCGCGGCGCAGGTCATGAAGTTCACGCCCAGCCTGATCGTGCCGGGGCACTTCACCGACGGCACCGTCATCCGCGCCGGCGGCCTGGTCGACCTGGTGGCGGGCATCTACAACCGCGTGCCGCTGATGATCGGCAACACGCACGACGAGGGCTCCTACTTCGCCTTCTCGCTCGGCATGGGCAAGCCCACGCCGCAGCAGTACTGGCAGCTCGCCAACGGCCCGGCCAGCGCCGTCACCTTCAACGACCTGATCAAGCCCGAGTTCCAGCCCGTCTACACGCAGACGCACGAGGTGATCAGCTACGCGCTCGACCTCACCATCGACAACATCGTGCGCCTGCTGCGCCTCACCAGCGGCCCCGGCAACCTGTACCGCTACAACTTCAACTGGGACGACACGCCCGCCCCCTGGAAGAACAGCTTCGGCGCCTTCCACGGCATCGACATCGCCTTCCTGTTCGGCAACTTCGTGGGCAGCGAGCAACCCAACTTTGCCGCCTTCGCCTGGGACGCCACCAACGCCAGCAGCCGCAAGGCGCTGTCGGACCGCTTCATCAAGCACGTCTCGACCTTCGCACGCACCGGCCAGCCCAGCCAGCTCTTCGACGGCCAGACGAACTGGAACGACTGGACCAACTACACCTGCGGCCTGCTGTGCCCCAAGCGCATGGTGTTCGACAACAGCTCGGGCATGTCGGGCGACGACCACCTGCTGTTCTGGCCGCGCTACCACCTGCTCTCGCCGCAGCAGAAGGACATGGTCTGGCAGGTGATCGACTTCAACGCGCTGCCCGCTGACGTGGACCCGTTTCGCAACGGGCCGCATTGAACCTCAGGGGCGCACTGCCGGCGACTCCAGCGCCATGCCGCGGTCGCGCCACGCGAGGTAGAGCTCCAGCTCCACCAGCGCCGGCGCACCGTAGGCCGGCGCCTCGGCGCGCACGCCGGTCATGCAGTTGCGCAAACGGCGTTGCAGAGAGCCCAGGCTTTGCCACTCCAGGCGGTACAGCGGATAGCCGTTGGCGTGGCCTTGCGGGATGACACTGCCGCCCAGCCGGCCGCCGGCGCGCTCGTCGTGGCATTGCGCGCACGAGAGGTCGAGCTGGCCGATGCGCTCGCGGTACAGCGCCTCGCCACGGGCCCGGTGGGGCTGCAGGCGCGCGTCGCTCGGCGGGGCGACGGGCAGGCCGCGCGACTGCAGGGCGATGAAGCTTTCCAGCGACAACAGCTCGGGGCCTTCGTCGGCCAGCATGGGGGCCTGCTGGTGGCGTGCACGGCAGAGGTTGATGCGCTGCGCCAGGTTGACCGGCTGCTTCAGCGCTTCGTCGAAGGCGGGGTAGCGTGTCGCGACGCCGCGCATGGAGGCGTTCGCCTGTCCGTGGCAACCGGCACACGACTTGGCGCTGCCACTCGGCGCGCGCTCCCACAGCGCCGCGCCATCCTGCGTCCACAGCATGGCGGGGTTCTGCGTGTCGTCGCGCTGCATGGCCTGCGTCTGCGGGCTCATGTCGTCGAAGCCCGAGCGGCGTGTGTCGGTCTGCGCGCAGGCAGCCAGCAACAGCACCCACCCCCAGCGCTTCATCCGCTGACCGTGATGGACACGCTCTCGGTCTGCGAGAACCCGTTGTCGCCCTGCCAGCTGAAGCTGATCGTGCCGCTCTCGGTGGCCACGGTGGTGAAGGCGATGTACGGGTTGGCCGAGACCGCGGGGTAGAGCTCGGCGCTGAACACCAGCTCGTCGTTGTAGCGGCAGCTGAAGTGCGTGATCAGGTCGCGCGGCTTGGTCTGCCCGTTGGCGTCGGGGCGGAAGCCCGTCTCCATCACGTGGGCGATGAGGGTCTTGATCTCGATGATCTCGCCGCGCTTGGCGGTGGTGGGAACGGTGAGGAGGGTGCGGGCCATGGTGGGGTCAAGTTGGAGTGGGCCTTCGATACCTCAGGCCGAGCGGACGGAGAGGCACGAGAGAGGAAACCGCTCAGGCTGAGGTATCGAAGCCCCGTGCAATCTGCGCATGCGCTACTCCAGGCACGCGGCCAAGGTCACCAGCACGTCCACCGCATGCGACCAGTACGTGCCGTCGCTCAACCTCGCCACCGCCACCAGCTGCTGCGAAGTCGCGAGCCGGATGCGCGTGGACACCACCGCCCGCCCGGCGCGCGGGCCGAGCGTGAAGCGCACCACGTCGCGCTGCGGGTTGCGGTCGTTGAACACGGCGATGCCGGTCACGTGCTCGGCGGCGGTCATCGGGCTCTCCACCCGCACCGTGATGGGCACGGCATTGCCGTTCTCCACCAGCGGCGACACGTCGAGCAGCACGCGGCCGGTCTTCACCGGGCTGCCATTGGCATAGCCGCGGATGGCAGCCTGCATCTCCGACGAGGTGGCGAAGGCCGGCCGCACGATCACGCCGGCGCCCAGGGCCAGGCCGAGGTGGAGCAGTTCGCGTCGTTGCATCTTCATTGGAGTGTGACCAGGTAGGCGACCACGTCTTCCACCTGCTGTGCGCTCAGGAGCGTCTTGCCGCGCAGGGCCGGCGCCACGCGCCGCAGGCCCTCGGCGCGGTAGTAGGCCGGCATGATGGTCTGCGGGTTCAAGCGGCTCGCATCGACGATGCGCAGCCGCAGCTGCGCGGCCGACCAGCGCGAACCGGCACCCGCCAGGTCGGGCGCAAGGTTGCCCTGGAAGCGGTCTTCGGGAAAGGGGCCGCTGTGGCACAGCAGGCACAGGCCGGCCTGCCGGCTGGCGACGATCGCGCGGCCGCGCGCGGCATCGCCAGCCATGGATGTCAACGGCTCGGGCAGCGCATCGGCCGGCGCTTGCGCACAGGCACTTGCCGTGAAGATGAGTGCTGCCAGAGCCGCTGCGCGCATCACGCCTTCTTGAGGCTGTGGTTCTTCAGCGGCAGGTCGCGGATGCGCTTGCCGGTGGCCGCGAAGATCGCGTTCAGCACCGCCGGCGCGGCCACCGCGATGGTGGGCTCGCCCACACCGCCCCAGAAGCCACCCGAGGGCATCACGATGGTCTCGACCTTGGGCATCTCGTCCATGTGCAGCACGTTGTAGGTGCTGAAGTTGTCCTGCTCGATGCGGCCGTCCTTCACCGTGCACTCGCCGTACAGCGCGGCCGACAGGCCGTAGACGAACGAGCCTTCGACCTGCGCCTCGATCTGCTGCGGGTTGACCGCGTGGCCGCAGTCGGTGGCCGCCACGATGCGGTGGATCTTCAGCTTGCCCTCGTCGCTCACCGACACCTCGGCGCAGGCTGCCACGTAGCTGCCGAAGCCCATGCATTGCGCGAGGCCGCGGTGCACGCCGGCCGGTGCGGGCGTGCCCCAGCCGGCGCGTTCGGCGGCCGCGTTCAGCACCGCCAGGTGCTTGGGCGACTTGCCCATCAGCTTGCGGCGGAAGGCCAGCGGGTCCTGCTGCGTGGCGTGCGCCAGCTCGTCGATGAAGCACTCGAGGTAGATGGTGTTCTGGTTGAGGTTCACGCCACGCCAGAAGCCCGGCGGCACGTGCGGGTTGCGCATCGCGTGGTCGATCAGCAGGTGCGGCACGCTGTAGCCGATCGAGGCCTCGGGCCCCGGCGGGTTGAGGCCCTGGAAGACCACCGGGTCCTTGCCCTCCTTGATCATCTGCGGGAAGACGCCGGCCAGGATCGACTGGCCCGAGATGCGCATGTGCAGGGCCTGCAGTTCGCCCTGTGCATCCAGCCCCGCGCTCAGCTTGCACTGCGTCACCGGGTGGTAGCGGCCATGCGTCATGTCTTCCTCGCGCGACCAGATCAGCTTGACGGGCGTGCCTGGCATCTCCTTGGCGATCAGCACCGCCTGCGTGACCCAGTCGTGCACCGCGCCGCGCCGGCCGAAGCCGCCGCCCAGCAGCAGCTTGTAGACCTCGCATTTCTCGGGCGGCAGGCCCGCGGCCTCGGCGGTGGCGGCGAGCGCCGCCTCGCCGTTCTGCGTGGGCGTCCAGACCTCGCAGCGCTCCGGGGTGTACCTGACCGTCGCGTTCATGGTCTCCATGGTCGCGTGGTTCTGGTGCGGGTAGGAGTACACCGCGTCGATGCGCTTCGCTGCGGTGGCGAGTGCGGCCTTGGCATCGCCGTTGCTGTTGCCCACCACGGCGCTGGGCGCGTCGAGCCCGGCCTTCAGCGTGGCAGCGATGTCGGCGCTGTTGGCCTTGGCGTGCGGGCCTTCGTCCCACTCGATGGGCAGCGCGTCGAGCGCAGTCTTGGCGTGCCACCAGGTGTCGGCGATCACCGCGACGGCGCTCTCGCCCACGCGCACCACCTTCTTCACGCCAGGCTTGCTGGCGATGGCCTCGGCCTGGAAGCCCTTGACCTTGCCGCCAAACACCGGGCAGTCCTTGATGGCCGCATTGAGCATGCCGGGCAGCTTGAGGTCGGAGCCGTAGACCTGCTTGCCGGTGAGCTTGTCGCGTGTGTCCAGGCGAGCCAGCGGCTTGCCGGCGAGCTTCCAGTCCTTCGGGTCCTTGAGCGTCACCTCGGTCGGCGGCGTGAGCTGGGCAGCGGCCAGCGCGACCTTGCCGTAGCTCGTCGTGCGGCCGCTGGGGGTGTGCGTGATCACGCTGGCCGCGGCCGTGCATTCGGAGGCCGGCACCTTCCATTGGTCGGCCGCCGCCTGCACGAGCATCGTGCGGGCGATGGCCCCGCCCTTGCGCACGTAGTCGTGCGACTCGCGGATGCCGCGGCTGCCGCCAGTCGAGAAGTTGCCCCAGGCGCGCTTGCGCGCGAGGTTCTGGCCGGGCGTGGGGTACTCGGTGGTGACCTTGGCCCAGTTGCAGTCCAGCTCCTCGGCGACGAGCTGCGCCAGGCCGGTGAGCGAGCCCTGGCCCATCTCGGAGCGGGCGATGCGGATGACAACGGTGTCGTCGGGCTTCACCAGCACCCAGGCGTTGATCTCTTTCACCGCATCGTCCTGTGCCGCAGTGGCGAAGGGGATGTGGAAGGCGACGACGAGCCCCGCGCTGCTGCCGATGAACTCCCTCCGTGACAGCACGGCACTCATGTCGTGCTCCCGTCGAGGTGCTGGATGTGGATGGCCGCGCTCTTGGTGCTGCCGCCCTGCGCCGCGGCCTTGATCGCGGCGCGCACCCGGTTGTAGGTGCCGCAGCGGCAGATGTTGGTCATGGCCTCGTCGATGTCGGCGTCGGTCGGGTTGGGCTTGGCCTTGAGCAGCGCGCTGGCGGCCATGATCATTCCGGACTGGCAGTAGCCGCACTGCGGCACGTCGAGCGCGGCCCAGGCCTTCTGGATGGGGTGGTCGCCCTGGGGCGAGAGGCCCTCGATGGTGACGATCTTCGCGCTGGCCTCGATGGTGGACACCGGCCGCACGCAGCTGCGCGTGGGCACGCCGTCGATGTGCACGGTGCAGGCGCCGCATTGGGCGATGCCGCAGCCGTACTTGGTGCCGGTGAGGCCCAGCTGCTCGCGCAGCACCCACAGCAGCGGGGTGTCGGGCTCGGCATGGTGGGTGAGGCGTTTGCCGTTGACGTGGAGGGTGGGCATCTGGATCGGCTCCTCTGCGGCGGGGTGAGCGGCGTGCAGCATGCTTGACGTTGAAAGACCTGTCCAGGGGAAGGGATGGCAGTGCTGGAACTGGCACGGGGGGTATGCCACTACCCGCTCAGGCTGAGGTATCGAAGCCTTGTGCCTGCATTCGCATGAGGCTTCTTCTTACTGCGAGAGGCCGCGCCGGGATATGCCCCCGGCAGGGCACCTTCTTTTCTTTGCTTGCCCAAAGAAAAGAAGGCAAAAGAAAGGGCACCCTGCTCGCCGGTCGGCCTAGGGCCGACTGCTCTGCGCTGCTCGG
>NZ_DASSRA010000466.1:0-17866 GCF_035702065.1 Rhizobacter sp. | reverse complement strand
GCGCTGGTGGCCGATGGTTCGCTGGCGCGCATCCTGCGCGGCGTGCCGGCGCTGCCGGCGTTGTGGATCCCGGCCTGAGCCAGGGCAGATCTCAGTTCAGCATCTCGCGCGCCCGCCCCAGCAGGAACTCGCGCTCGCGCCCATTGCCTGCGAGCGTGGCCGCGCGCTCGAACTCGGCGCGCGCTTCTTCGCGCCGGCCGAGCTTGGCCAGCAGGTCGCCGCGCACGCTGGGCAGCCACTGGTAGGCGGCCAGTGTGGGGTGGTCGCGCATGGCGTCCACCAGCGCGAGCGCTTCGGCCGGGCCGAAGGCCATGCCGACGGCCACCGCGCGATTCAGCGCCACCACGGGCGAGGGCGCGATCTGCGCCAGCGCGTCGTAGAGCGCGACGATCTGCACCCAGTCGGTCTCTTCGGGCGTGCGGGCGCGCGCATGGCAGGCGGCGATGGCGGCCTGCAGGGCGTACAGGCCGAGCGCGCCCCCCAGCGAACCGGCGCGCTCCAGGGCGGCGAGCCCGCGGCGGATCAGCAGGTGGTCCCAGCGGCTGCGGTCCTGTGCCATCAGCAGCACGGGCCGGCCTTGCGCGTCGGTCCGTGCCGCGGTGCGCGAGGCCTGCAGCTCCATCAGCGCGACCAGGCCGTGCACCTCGGGCTCCTGGGAGGCCAGGCCCGCCAGCACGCGGCCCAGGCGCAGGGCTTCGTCGCACAGGGTCGGGCGCATCCAGTCGTCGCCGGCGGTGGCGGTGTAGCCCTCGTTGAAGATCAGGTAGATCACCTCCAGCACCGAAGCCAGGCGCTCGGCCAGGGCCTGCGGCGGCGGCAGCTCGAAGGGCACCTTGGCGGCACTCAAGGTCTTCTTGGCGCGCACGATGCGTTGCGCCACGGTGGGCTCGGGCACGAGGAAGGCGCGCGCGATCTCGGCGGTGGTGAGGCCGCCCAGCAGGCGCAGCGTGAGCGCCAGCCGCGCGTCGGTCGAGAGCACCGGGTGGCAGGCCGTGAAGATCAGCCGCAGCAGGTCGTCGCCGATGGTGTCGGCGCGGCGGGCGTCGAGGCTGTCGACGAAGTCGGGCACGATCAAGGCCTCTTGCGCTTCGAGCTCATGGCCGATCTCCTCGTGCTTGCTCTGCATCAGCTTGGCGCGGCGCAGGTGGTCGAGTGCGCGGTTCTTCGCCGTGGCCATCAGCCAGGCGCCGGGGTTGTCGGGCACGCCGGCCTCGGGCCAGTGCTCCAGCGCGGAGATGAGGGCGTCTTGCGCCAGCTCCTCGGCCAGGCCGACGTCGCGCACCATGCGCGCCACGCCGGCGATGATCTTGGCCGCCTCGATGCGCCAGACGGCGTCGATCGCCTGGTGCGTCGTGTTGGTCATCAGCCTTGGTTCGGCGGGGTGGCGTTGGGGTCCATGTGCACCAGCTCCCACACATGGCCGTCGAGGTCTTCGAACGAGTGGCTGTACATGAAGCCGTGGTCCTGCGCTGCGCTGGGTGTCGTGCCGCCGGCCTTCACCGCCTTGGCGATGAGCGAGTCGACTTCGGCCTTGCTCGGGCACGACAGGCAGATCAGCACCTCGGTGATCTTCTTCGCGTCGGCGATCTGCTTCTTGGTGAAGGTCTGGAAGAAGGGCTCGGTGAGCAGCATCGCGTAGATGGTGTCGCTGATCACCAGGCAGGCGCCCTGGTCGTTGCTGAACTGCGGGTTGAAGCCGTAGCCCATGGACTCGAAGAAGGCGCGCGAGCGCGGCAGGTCCTTCACGGGCAGGTTGACGAAGATCTGGGTGGGGGTGCTCATGGTGTGTCGTCCTTTTTGTCGGGGTTCAGCGCCGTTCGGCGATGGTCTTCAGGTTCGCGAGGCCGGCTTCGAAGTCGGCACCGATCATCTTGTCCATGTCGATGAAGATGCCCATCAGCTTGCCGATGAAGGGGCTCGCGCCCTGCATGGCCCAGGTGACCTGGGTGGCGCTGCCTTGCGGCACGAGGTGGAAGTCGACGTTGTTGTGCGCCTCCATCGGCGCATGCATGTCGAGTGTCATCGACACCATGCCGGGCCCGCGCGGCGCCACGATGCTGATCGTGCCCTTGCCCACGTTCTTGTCGCCGTCGAAGTCGAAGGCTGCGCCCGGCCCGGCGCTGGGGCCGCGGTAGCTGCCCTTCATCAGCGGGTCCTTGCGGTTGTAGGGGTTCCAGGTGTTGAAGGCGTGCAGGTCGTTGATGAGCGGCTGCAGGGTGTCGGGCGGCGCATCGATGCGCAGCGAGCGCTCCACGCGCAGGGTGTCGGGCCGGGTGGCGGCGTAGAGCAGCAAGGCGCCCAGCGCCACGACCGCGATCAGGGCGAGGGTCCTGATCATGCCTGTGCTCCCGCGATGCCGGCTTCCAGCCGGCGCATGCGTTCGATGGCCTCGCCTTGCGTGAAGTCTTCCAGCTCGAACACCTGGCGCACCTCGATCTCGGCATCGGCCAGCTCGCCCATCGGGGCCGGGAAGCGGCGCGTCCATTCGACGGCTTCTTCGCGCGAGCGCACCTGGATGAGCGTGTAGCCGCCGATCAGCTCCTTGGCCTCGGCGAAGGGTCCGTCGATCAGCTGCCGTTGGCCGCCGCTGTAGCGGATGCGCCAGCCTTTGCTGCTGGGGTGCAGGCCGGTGGCGTCGAGCAGCACGCCGGCCTGGGCCAGCTGTTCGTGGTAGTCGGCCATGGCCGTCATCAGGGCTTCTTCGGGCATGACGCCGGCTTCGGAATCGGCATTCGCCTTCACGATGATCATGAATCGCATGTCAGCTCTCCTGTGCGGTTGGATATGGGGTTCACATCCACACGACGAAGCAGCCGTGGCCGGATCGACAAGGCTTCGGTCAAAAGGAGCGGCGGCTGGTGGAAACCCTGGCTACTCGTAGCAGGGCGCGACGCCGCGCACTTCGAGCGTGGCCCAGGCGGCGGCCGGGCATTCGGCCGCAATGGCAAGGGCTTCTTCACGCGTCTTGCAGCTGAGGAGGAAGAAGCCACCGACCATCTCCTTGGCCTCGGCGAACGGGCCGTCGAGCACCTGGGTGCGGCCGTTGCGCACCGCCACGCGGGCTGCGCTGGCGTCTTGCGCCTTGAGCGATTCGCTGGCGAGGAGCAATCCGCGTTCCTTCAGGCGGTCGCCGAAGCGCAGCATCTGGGCGTAGGCCTCGCGGCCTTCGGCCTCGGTGCGCGTGGCGCGCTGGCCGTGGGGTTCGTGGATCAGCAGCATGTAGGACATCGGGGGTTCCTCCTGTAGGCGAACGCAAGAATAGACCACGGGCGTGGACGGCGCGGGCATTTGGGGGGCTGCGTCCGCGCCCACGGGTGTGTACGATGGTTTTCCTTTCAGCGCAGCGAAGGTCGAGCGGCAAAGGATGAACGACAGCACGCGGTTCAACGCTGACTTGAGCGATGAAGGCAGAGCCCGCATGCTCATCGATGCGGTCACCGACTACGCGATCTACATGCTCGACGCCAACGGCCTGGTCTCGAGCTGGAACCCCGGCGCCCAGCGTTTCAAGGGCTACGAGGCCGCCGAGGTGATCGGCAAGCACTTCTCGCACTTCTACACCCCCGAAGACCGTGAGCTCGGCCTGCCGGCGCGCGCGCTCATGCTGGCGAGCAACGAAGGCAAGTTCGAAGGCGAGGGTTGGCGTGTGCGCAAGGACGGTACGCGCTTCTGGGCGCACGTCGTCATCGACCCGATCCGCGACCCCTGGGGCCGGCTGATCGGGTTTGCCAAGATCACGCGCGACCTCACCGAGCGGCGCGCGGCCGAGGAGTCGCTGCGGCGCAGCCAGGAGCAGTTCAGGCTGTTGGTGCAAGGCGTGACCGACTACGCCATCTACATGCTCGACACCGACGGCCGCGTGAGCAGCTGGAACGCCGGTGCCGAGCGCATCAAGGGCTATGCGCCGGGCGAGGTCATCGGCCAGCACTTCTCGCGCTTCTACACGCCGGAAGACCAGGCCGGCGGCCTGCCGGCGCGCGCGCTCGATGCGGCGCGGCGCGGCGGGCGCTACGAGGCCGAAGGCTGGCGCGTGCGCAAGGACGGCAGCCGCTTCCTCGCCAACGTGGTGATCGACCCCATCCGCGACGACGCCGGCGACATCATCGGTTTCGCCAAGGTGACGCGCGACGTGACGGCCAAGCACGAGGCGCAGCACGCACTGGAGCAGGCGCGCGAGCTGCTGTTCCAGTCGCAGAAGCTGGACGCCATCGGCCAGCTCACCGGCGGCGTGGCGCACGACTTCAACAACCTGCTGATGGTGATCATGAGCAGCCTGGAGCTGCTGCGCCGGCGCATCGGCGACGACCCCAAGCTGATCGGCATCCTCGACAACGCGGTGCGCGGCGCGCGGCGCGGCGCGTCGCTCACGCAGCGCATGCTGTCGTTCGCGCGGCGGCAGGACCTGAAGCCCGTGGCCATTGACGTGGGCGGGCTGGTCAACGGCATCTCCGAACTGCTGCGGCGATCGCTCGGGCCGAACGTCACGGTCGACATCCCGCCCCAGTCGGCCACCAGCCCGGTGCTGGTCGACGCCAACCAGCTCGAGCTGGCGCTGCTCAACCTGGCGGTGAACGCGCGCGACGCGATGCCGGGTGGCGGCGTGGTCACCATCCAGGCCGCGGAGGAGCAGGTGCCCGGCCCCGGCGCACCCGCCAAGCTGGAGCCCGGGCGCTACGTGCGCCTGTCGGTGATCGACCACGGCGAAGGCATGGACGCGGCCACGCTCGCGCGCGCCGCCGAGCCGTTCTTCACCACCAAGGGCGTGGGCAAGGGCACGGGCCTCGGGCTCTCGATGGTGGAGGGGCTGGCCTCGCAGTCGGGCGGGTGCTTCGTGCTGCGCAGCGAGCCCGGCGCGGGCACCACGGCCGAGCTGTGGCTGCCGGTGGCGCCCGACGGAGTGGCTGCCGCCGAGGCCGTGCGCGAGCCGCCGGCCGGGCCCGCTCGCGAGCGCTTGATGGTGCTGGCGGTCGACGACGACAGCCTGGTGCTGGCCAATACCATGTCGATGCTCGAGGAGCTGGGCCACGGCGTGCGCGGCGCAAGCTCGGCCGAAGAGGCGCTGGAGCTCCTGCGCACCAGCCCGCAGCCGCCGACGCTGCTGCTCACCGACCACGCCATGCCGCAGATGACGGGCGCCGAGTTGATCGAGTTGGTGCGCGAAGAGAAGCCGGGCCTCGCCTTCGTGCTGGCCACCGGCTATGCCGAACTCCAGTCGAGGCTGCCCGAATCGGTCGTGAGGCTCAGCAAGCCCTTCGACCTGAACGGGCTGGAGCGTGCCATCAGCGAATCCATCGAGCTGGCCCGCGTTGTGCGGCCGTCATAGGCGAAACGGGTTTGCCGGCGAATAATGGCCGCGCGCCGCATGGCGCATGGAATCACAACCCTGGAGGATCGCTTTCATGATGTCTCGCCTCTCTGTCCTGCTCGCCGCCACCTGCCTGGCACCCACGCTGGCCTTTGCGCAGATGGCCTCGGCCCCCTTCGACGGGCGGCTGAAGAAGATCCAGTCGAGCAAGACCATCTCGGTGGCCTACCGCATCGATGCACTGCCGTTCTCCTTCGAAGACAAGGACAAGAAGCCCAGCGGCTACAGCGTGGACCTGTGCCGCCGCGTCATCGGGGTGATCGAAAAGCAGATCGGCGTGTCGCCGCTGCAGGTCAAGTGGGTGCCGGTGACGGCGCAGAACCGCTTCAGCACCGTCAGCAGTGGCCAGGCCGACATGGAATGCGGCGCCAGCACCGTGACGCTGGGCCGCCTGAAAGAAGTCGACTTCTCCTCGCTGACCTTCGTCGACGGCACCGGCCTGCTGGTGCGTGCCAGCACCGAGGGCTACTCGCTGTCGGCGCTGGCCAACAAGAAGATCGGTGTCATTGCCGGCACCAGCAACGAGCGCGCCCTCAACCAGGCGCTCGAAGCCAAGGTGGTCACGGCCACGGTGGTGCAGGTGAAGACGCGTGAAGAAGGGCTGGCGCAACTCGAAGCGGGCAGCATCGACGCTTTCGCGAGCGACCGCGTGCTGCTGGTCGGCCTGGCCGGTGGCTCAAAGGACCCGAAGGGGCTGGCGATCCTGGCCGATGCCCTCTCGTACGAGCCCTACGCGATCGCGCTGCCGCGCGGCGACTGGGCCTTGAAGCAGTCGGTGAATGCGGCCTTGTCGCAGATCTACGCCAGCGCCGCGCTGCCCGAGCTCTACGGCCGCTGGTTCGCGCCGCTGGGCAAGCCCTCGCCGGTGCTGGAAGTGATGTTCGCCCTGGGCCGCCTGCCCGAGTGAGCTAGCTGCGAAGCCGGAGCGGGCGGCTCAGGAGCGGCCGCCTACTCCGAGCTTGAGCATCAGCCGCACGTACTCGACCTGTGCGTGCAGCGTTTCCATCTCGCGCTTGAGTTCCAGCCATTGGGCCACCTGGGCCTGCAGGGCGGCGTCGGGTTGCGGGGGCGTGGGGTCGTGCGGCGTGTTCATGGGGTGCATGATTGCGCCAGCCGCGCCAAGCGCCAACCCCGTGGACCGGTGCATCGCGCAGGTGACGGAAGGACGCGATTGCCACGCAGACAATCGGCAGCTCGCACGCACTTTGCGCCCCATGAACATCCACGCCCGCGCCTGCCCGCCGATGGCCTGACAACTGCCCGGCCGGCGTATCAACACCATCAAGGCCGTCGGCGCCAGCGAGCGCAGTGCCCGCGAGGCGGCCGGCCTGGCCTGCGGCAACCTGTGCCGCTGCACGGGCTATGGCGGGGTGCAGCGGGCGATCGAGCAGCCGTTCCAGGCGCTCCGCCCATGGCACCGGGACTGCCCACGCCAGCTTCCGTTCATCCGCCCCGGACTCCGCACTTACCCGCCCGCGAGAGGGGTTCAAGCTGAGAGAACGCTTTCAGATCAGCGTGCAAGTCCTTATTTTTGAAGCAGTTTTTACATCAGTTTGACTTTTGAAGAAGTGCGTCTAAGTACTTGATTCCATTGATTTTTCTTTGCCCGATTCGTTGACCCGGCTCATCTGGTGAGATACAGTGCAGATAAGTGCACTTCAGTGGGTTTTTGTGGCAAACATCGTGTTCCAGGGGCCAGCAGGTCTGACGCTGGACGGCAAAGGGCGTATCGCCATGCCGTCGCGTCACCGCGAGGTCCTGTCCGCGATGGGCGTCAACCAGTTGACCATCACCAAGCACCCGGAGGGCGCTCTGATGATCTTTCCGCGACCAGCCTGGGAAACCTTCCGCGAACGTGTGGCCGCTCTCCCCATGGAGGCGGCCGGCTGGAAGCGCATCTTTCTCGGCAACGCGATGGACGTGGAGATCGATGCCTCCAACCGCGTGCTGATCGCGCCCGAGCTGCGCGCCGCCGCCGGGCTGAGCAAGGACGTGATGCTGCTCGGCATGGGCAGCCACTTCGAGCTGTGGGACGCTGCCCGTTACGCCGAGCACGAGGCCCGCGTGATGCAGTCGCCGATGCCCGAGGCGCTGAAGAGCTTCAGCTTCTGAGCGAGACAGGCATGACGTCCTCGAAGCGACCAGGAGCCCGAGCGCCGGGCCGTCCCAAGCCGGGCGACATCCCCTCGGGGGATCGACCGACGTACCCGTCGGACGAGGGGCTGTCACACACGACGGTGCTTCTCAATGAAGCCGTCGATGCGCTCGTCACCAACCCCGACGGCATTTACGTCGACGGCACCTTCGGCCGCGGCGGGCATTCGCGCCTGCTGCTGTCTCGGCTGTCGCCTGCTGGAAGGCTGGTGGCCATCGACCGGGATCTACAAGCCGTTGCGGCTGCGACATCAGGTGCAACGCGGGTCGATGACCCGCGTTTTTCCATCCATCACACAAGCTTCGCGAACATGGTGCCGACCCTGGCCGCGCTGGGCGTGAACAAGGTGCACGGGCTGCTGCTCGATCTGGGCGTGTCTTCTCCGCAGATCGACGACCCCGAACGTGGCTTCAGCTTCCGCTTCGACGGGCCGCTGGACATGCGCATGGACACGACCCGGGGCGAGAGCGCCGCGGATTTCCTGGCCCGCGCCGACGAGCGCCTTATCGCGGAGGTGATAAAGAACTATGGGGAAGAACGGTTTGCTCTATCGGTTGCAAAGGCGCTTGTTGCTCGGCGCGAAAGCGGGAATCCTGTTCGAACAACAGCTGAGCTTTCCGAAGTCGTGGCTGGCGCGGTCCGGACCCGCGAAGCGGGCCAGAACCCTGCAACGCGCACATTTCAAGCTCTACGGATTTTCGTCAATGCCGAGCTTGAGGAGCTCGAACAAGGGCTGAGCGCAGCACTCGATCTGCTGCTGCCCGGCGGCCGCCTGGTGGTCATCAGCTTCCACTCGCTCGAAGACCGCATCGTCAAGACCTTCATCGCGAAGGAGAGCAAGGAGGTCTACGACCGCCGTGCGCCGTTCGCGGCGCCGAAGGCCATGCGCTTGAAGTCACTCGGGCGGGTGAAGCCTTCCGACGCCGAGATCGACGCGAACCCGCGTTCGCGCTCGGCGGTGATGCGCGTGGCCGAGCGCACGGAGGTGGCATGAAGACGCCGCTTGCGAATCGAAAGGCCGCAGTCGGTGACGGCATCGCCCGAGCCCGAGCGCCCGGCCGCCCGAAGCCGGGCTCGACCCTCTCGGAGGGTCGGTCGCTGTACTCGGCGACCGGGGTGTTGTCATGACCCGCCTCAACGTCCTCCTCCTGGTGGCGCTGGTGATCAGCAGCGTCTATCTTGTACGGGTGTCGTACGAGTCGCGCCGCCTGTTCGCCGAGCTGGACCGCGCGCAGAGCGAGGCGCGCCAACTCGACATCGAGCACGAGCGCCTGAAGGCCGACAAGCAGTCGCAGGCCACGCCGCTGCGCGTGGAGCGCGTCGCACGCGACCGCCTGGCCATGCGCACCGCCACGCCGGCCGTCACGCAGTACGTGACCTATGCCGCCTCGGCTCCGGGGGCTGCGCAATGAAGATCCAGGGAAAGGCTCCCAAGGCTGGTGCCGTCAACGTGCGCTCGGTGATGTACTCGACCAGCCCACTGCTGGCCTCGAAGACACCGCCGTGGCGCTCCAAGTTCCTGGTCGGTCTGGTGGGCCTGGGCTTCTGCGTGCTGGCCGGCCGCGCCGTCTACGTGCAGATTGTCGGCAACGACTTCTTCCTCAAGCAAGGCGAGATCCGCTACGCGCGCACGCTCGATCTCTCGGCCAGCCGCGGCCGAATCACCGACCGCAACGGGCTCATCCTCGCGGCCAGCGTGCCGGCGCCATCGCTCTGGGTCATCCCGAAAGAGTTCGAGGCCGACAAGAAGCAGCGCCAGCAGCTCGCGCGCCTGCTCGGCATGAGCACGGCCGACATTGCCGGCAAGCTCGACGACAGCCCCAACTTCGCCTGGCTGCGCCGCCAGGTCGACGAGCCGGTGGCGAAAGAGGCGCTGTCGCTGGGCATCAAGGGCCTGTACCAGGTGCGCGAGTTCAAGCGCAAGTACCCCGAGGGCGAGGCTGCGGCGCACGTGGTGGGCTTCACCAACATCGAAGAGAAGGGCCAGGAAGGCATCGAGCTCGCGTTCCAGAAGGACCTGCAGGGCCGCAACGGCACGCGCCGCGTGGTGAAGGACCGCCTGGGCCGCGTGGTCGAAGACATCGGCGAGAGCGTGCAGCCCGTCGACGGCCGCGACATCCAGCTCTCGGTCGACTCCAAGGTGCAGTTCTACGCCTACCAGCGCATCCGCGACGCCGTGGCCGAGCACAAGGCCAAGGCCGGCAGCGTGGTGGTGCTCGACGTGCAGACGGGCGAGGTGCTGGCGCTGGCCAACTTCCCGAGCTACTCGCCCAACGACCGGCAGAACCTCTCCGGCGGGCAGCTGCGCAACCGCGCGCTGACCGACACCTTCGAACCCGGCTCGACGATGAAGCCCTTCATCGTCTCGATCGCGCTCGAAACGGGCCGCGTGAACCCCAAGACCGTGATCGCCACCTCGCCCGGCAGCATCAACATCACCGGCTCCACCATCCGCGACGCCCACCCGCACGGCGACCTCACGGTCGAAGAGGTGATCCAGAAGTCGAGCAATGTCGGCACCGTCAAGATGGCGATGCAGATGCAGCCGCGCGAGATGTGGGAGATGTACACCCAGGTCGGCCTGGGGCAGCGCCCGCAGATCGACTTCCCCGGCGCCGTGAGCGGCCGCCTGCGCCCGTACAAGACCTGGCGCCCGGTGGAGCAAGCGACCATGAGCTACGGCTACGGCCTGTCGGCGAGCCTCTTCCAGCTGGCGCGCGCCTACACGGTGTTCGCGCGCGACGGCGAGCTCATTCCCACCTCCATCGTGCACAACGCCAACCTGCCGAACGACGCACAGGCGCCCGGCGTGCGCGTGATGTCGCCCAAGACGGCGCAGGCCGTGCGCCACATGCTGCAGATGGCCGCCGGCCCCGGCGGCACCGGCCCCAAGGCGCAGACCGTGGGCTATTCGGTGGGCGGCAAGTCCGGCACGGCGCACAAGCAAGAGGGCAAGGGCTACGCCGAGAAGAAGTACCGCTCGTGGTTCGTCGGCATGGCGCCGATCGACAAGCCGCGCATCGTGGTGGCGGTGATGGTCGACGAGCCCAACAACGGCAAGTACTTCGGCGGCGACGTGGCCGCGCCGGTGTTCAGCGAGGTGGTGCAGCAGACACTGCGCTCGATGAGCGTGCAGCCCGACCTCGAGGTCAAGCAGCAGATCATCTCGAACAAGCTGCCGGCGGTGGAGGAGAGCTTCTGATGGCGCCCCTCACAGCTGTGCATGACGTCGGCAGCGCCGTCGCCTGGCTGCGCAGCCGCGGCGTGCACAACCTCAGCACCGACAGCCGCCGCATGCAGGCGGGCGATGCCTTCATCGCCTGGCCCGGTTACGCCAACGACGGCCGCCAGTTCGTTCCCGCCGCGCTGGCCGCGGGAGCGGCCGCCTGCCTGGTCGAGGCCAAGGGCGCCGAGGCCTTCGCCTTCGACGGCACCCGCGTGGCCGCCATGCACGGCCTGAAGGCCGCCACCGGCCCGCTTGCCAGCACCTACCTCGAACACCCCAGCCACAAGCTCGATGTGGTCGCCGTCACCGGCACCAACGGCAAGACCTCGGTCGCCTGGTGGGTGGCGCAGGCGCTGAGCCTGCTGGGCAGGCGCTGCGGCGTGGTTGGCACGCTGGGTGTGGGCGAGCCGCCCTCGGCCGCATCGCCCAATGCCTCGGTGCTGTCCACCGGCCTCACCACGCCCGACCCGGTGACGCTGCAGACGGCCTTCCGCCGCTTCGTCGACAGCGGCTTCTCAGCCTGTGCGATCGAGGCCTCGTCCATCGGCATCGTCGAGCAGCGCCTCGCCGGCACGCGCATCGGCGTGGCCTTGTTCACCAACTTCACGCGCGACCACATCGACTACCACGGCGACATGGACACGTACTGGGCGGCCAAGGCCCAGCTCTTCGCCTGGCCCGGCCTGCGTGCGGCGGTGCTCAACGTCGACGACGAGCGCGGCGCCGCGCTCGCGCCCACGTTGACGGGCCTGGACGTGTGGACCTACAGCACGCGCAAGTCGGCACGTCTGCTGGCGAGCGATATCGTCTACCGCGACGGCGGCCTCGCCTTCACCTTGCACGAGAACGCCACCACCGCCGAAGTGCGCAGCGGCCTGATCGGTGACTACAACGTCTCCAACCTGCTGGCGCTGATCGGCGGCCTGCGCGCGCTCGGCGTGCCGCTGGCCGATGCGGCCCGCGTGTGCGCGCAGCTCACGCCGGTGCCGGGCCGCATGCAGAGCGTGAGCAGCACTGACATGGCAGGCGGCCCCGCGGTGGTCGTCGACTATGCCCACACGCCCGATGCGCTGGAGAAGGCCCTGCAGGCGCTGCGCCCGCTGGCGCGCGAACGCGGCGGCCAGCTGTGGGGCGTGTTCGGCTGTGGCGGCAACCGCGACGCGACCAAGCGCCCGCTGATGGGTGCCATCGCCGAGCGCGAGGCCGACCGCGTGGTGGTGACCAGCGACAACCCGCGCAACGAGCAGCCGGGCGAGATCCTGAAGCAGATCGCCGCCGGCATGGCGCAGCCCGACCGCGCGCAGGTGATCGAAGACCGCCGCGCCGCCATCGTGCAGGCGGTGGTACAGGCGCAGCCGCAGGATGTGATCCTCATCGCCGGCAAGGGCCACGAGCCCGACCAGGAGATCGCGGGCGTGAAGCACCCGTTCTCCGACGTCGAGGAAGCGCAGGCGGCGCTGGCTCAAAGGGGGCCGCGATGATGATGACGCTGGCCCAGGCCCACGCGCTGCTGCCCAACGCCACCCTCACCGGCAACGCTCAGGTGCAGATCAAGCGCGTGCACTCCGACTCGCGCAGCCTGCAGCCCGGCGACCTCTTCGTGGCCTTGCGCGGCGAGCGCTTCGACGCCAATGACTTCCTGGCGCAGGCCCGCGAGGCAGGTGCCGTCGCCGCCCTGGCCGAGCGCGGTCTGGCCGAGGCCGGCTTGCCGGGCCTGCAGGTGACCGACAGCAAGCAGGCCTTGGGCGAGCTGGCGGCCGCCTGGCGCTCCTGCTTCGACCTGCCGCTGATTGCCGTGACCGGCAGCAACGGCAAGACCACCGTCACGCAGATGCTGGCCTCGGTGCTGAAGGCCTGGTGGGGCGAGGGCGCGTTCAGCACGCAAGGCAACTTCAACAACGACATCGGCGTGCCGCTCACGCTGCTGCGCCTGCGGCCCGAACACCGCGCTGGCGTGATCGAACTCGGCATGAACCACCCGGGCGAGATCGCCTCGCTCGCCGCGATGACGGCGCCCGCGGTCGCCCTCGTCAACAACGCGCAGCGCGAGCACCAGGAGTTCATGGCGACCGTGGAAGCCGTGGCGCGCGAGAACGGCACCGTGATCGAGGCCCTGGGCCCGCGCGGCGTGGCCGTGTTCCCGGCCGACGACGACTACGCACCGCTGTGGCACCAGCTCGCTGGCCAGCGCCCCACGCTCACCTTCGCCCTGCGCGGCGCGGCCGACGTGACCGCCGACGCCGAGTGGGCCCACGACCACTGGTCGCTGATGCTGCACACGCCGGCCGGCTTTGCCGCCGTGCAGTTGCGCATTGCCGGCTGGCACAACGTGAAGAACGCGCTGGCGGTCACGGCCTGCGCACTGGCGGCAGGCTGCCCGCTCGAGGCCATCGTGCGCGGGCTTGAGGCCTTCGAGCCGGTGAAGGGCCGCTCGCAGCTCAAGCGCGGCGTGGTGCAGAACGTGCCCGTCACGCTGGTCGACGACACCTACAACGCCAACCCCGATTCGGCGCGCGCCGCCGTCGAGGTGCTCGCTTCGCTGCCGGGCCCGCGCTGGCTGGTGCTGGGCGACATGGGCGAGGTGGGCGACCAGGGCCCGGCCTTCCACCGCGAGGTGGGCGCCTATGCGCGCACCCACGGCATCAACGCGCTGTGGACGGCCGGCTCGCTGAGCCGCTACACGGCCGATGCCTTCGGCGGCGAGCACAACGGCAGCGCGCGCCACTTCAACAGCGTGGCCGATCTCCTGGCTGCGCTGAAGGCCGCACCGGAGTGCGCCTCGGTGCTGGTGAAGGGTTCGCGCTTCATGAAGATGGAACAGGTGGTGGCTGCGCTGACATCGACCGACACACAACAACAAGGAAGCCCACACCATGCTGCTTAGCCTCGCCCAGTGGCTGCAGAACCTCTACCCCGACCAACTGGGTTTTCTGCGCGTCTTCCAGTACCTCACCTTCCGCGCCGTGCTGGCCGCCATGACGGCGCTGCTGATCGGCCTGGCCTTCGGGCCGTGGGTGATCCGCCGCCTCACTGAACTCAAGATCGGCCAGCCCATCCGCGAGTACGGCGTGCAGGAGCACATCGCCAAGAGCGGCACGCCCACCATGGGCGGCGTGCTGATCCTGATCGCCATCGGCATCAGCACCCTGCTGTGGTTCGACTGGAGCAACCGCTTCGTCTGGATCGTGATGATCGTGACCATGGGCTTCGGCGCCATCGGCTGGGTCGACGACTGGCGCAAGGTCGTCAAGAAAGACCCGGAGGGCATGCGCTCGCGCGAGAAGTACTTCTGGCAGTCGCTCATCGGCCTGGTGGCGGCGCTGTACCTCGCGTTCAGCGTGTCGGAGACGTCGAACCTGCGCGTGCTGGAGCTCTTCATCCGCTGGGTGCAGAGCGGCTTCAGCAACGACCTGCCGCCCAAGGCCGACCTGATGATTCCCTTCGTCAAGACCATCAGCTACCCGCTGGGCGTCTTCGGCTTCATCATCCTCACCTACCTCGTGATCGTGGGTGCGAGCAACGCGGTCAACCTCACCGACGGGCTCGATGGCCTGGCCATCATGCCGGTGGTGATGGTGGGCTCGGCGCTGGGCGTGTTCGCCTACGTGGTGGGCAGCTCGGTGTACAGCAAGTACCTGATCTTCCCCTACATCCCCGGCGCCGGCGAGCTGCTGATCTTCTGCGCCGCCATGGCCGGCGCGGGCCTCGCCTTCCTCTGGTTCAACGCGCACCCGGCGCAGGTGTTCATGGGTGACGTGGGTGCGCTCTCGCTGGGCGGGGCGCTGGGGACGATTGCCGTCATCACGCGCCAGGAGATCGTGCTCTCGATCATGGGCGGCATCTTCGTCGTCGAAGCGCTGTCGGTGATGCTGCAGGTGAGCTGGTTCAAGTACACGAAGAAGAAGTTCGGCAGCGGCCGGCGCATCCTGAAGATGGCCCCGCTGCACCACCACTTCGAGAAGTCCGGCTGGAAGGAGACGCAGGTGGTGGTGCGCTTCTGGATCATCACCATGCTCTTGTGCCTGGTGGGTTTGGCGAGTTTGAAGTTGCGCTGATGAAGCATTTGAAAGACAGCACGGTTCTTGTTCTGGGCCTGGGTGAATCCGGGCTCGCGATGGCGCGCTGGTGCGCAAGCCATGGCGCGAACGTGCGCGTGTGGGACTCGCGCGAGCAGGCGCCGCAAGACGGCGCCCTGGCCGAGCACGTGCCGCAGGCACAGCGCCTGCACGGCGCCCTGCCGGACAGCGTGCTGAACGGCGTGCAGCTGGTGCTCAAGAGCCCCGGCCTCGCGCCCATCGACGAGCGCATCGCGCCCACGCTCAAGCTCGCACGCGACACCGGCGTGCCGGTGCAGGGCGAGCTCGACCTGTTCACCCGCGCACTGGCCGACCTGAAGGCCCAGCGCGGCTATGCGCCCAAGGTGATCGCCATCACCGGCACCAACGGCAAGACCACCACCACCTCGATGACGGCGCAGCTGGTGGAGCGCGCCGACAAGCGCGTGGCCGTGGCCGGCAACATCGGGCCGACCATGCTGCAGACGCTGGCCGAGGTGCTGGCGGCCGAACCGGCGGTGGAGGTGGAAGAGGTGATCGCTGAGGCCGTGGCCGAAGAGCCGGTGCTGGAAGCGCCTGCAACAGTCGATGACGACGCCATCGCCGCCGAGTCCGAGACGCTCGCCGCGCAGCAGATCCCGGCCGAGGCCGAAGCGGCCATTGCAGATCCTGCACCCGAAGCTGTACCGGCCGACGACGAGCCGACCGGTGGCGGCCCGCCGCCGCACCTGATTCCGCCGCCTCCGCCCGGCCCGGTGTTCGAGCACCTGCCCGAGGTCTGGGTGCTGGAGCTCTCCAGCTTCCAGCTCGACGGCGTGCAGGGCTTCGAGCCCAGCGCGGCGGTGGTGCTCAACGTCACGCAGGACCACCTCGACTGGCACGGCAGCATGGAGGCCTATGCCGCCGCCAAGGCGCGCATCTACGGCAAGGATGCGGTGATGGTCGTCAACCGCGACGATGCAGCGGTCGAGAAGATGATCCCCGCCCCCATCCCCGGCAAGGGCCGCTTCGCCAAGCCCATCGAGCGCCACGTGGTGCGCTTCGGCCTCGATGCGCCGCACCACCCCGGCGACTTCGGCGTGCTGATCGAGAACGGCATCGCCTGGCTCGTGCGTGCGATGGAAGCCGACGAGACGGTCAAGAAGCCCAAGAAGGGCGCCGTCGTCGAGCCCGAAGACCTGCACATCCAGCGCCTGATGCCGGCTGATGCGTTGCGCGTGCGCGGCCGCCACAACGCCGCCAATGCATTGGCCGCGCTGGCGCTCGCCACGGCCATCGGCTGCCCGTTGGCGCCCATGCTGCACGGCCTGCGCGAGTACGCCGGCGAACCGCACCGCGTGGAATTCGTCGCGCTGGTGAACAGCGTCGAGGCCTATGACGACAGCAAGGGCACCAACGTGGGCGCCACGGTCGCCGCGCTCAATGGCCTGGGCGAGGACAAGGCTCCGAGCAAGCTGGTGGTGATCCTGGGCGGCGACGGCAAGGGCCAGGACTTCACGCCGCTGGCCACGCCGGTGCGCAAGCACGTGCGCGCCGTGGCCACCATCGGCCGCGATGCCGACGCCATCGAGCGGGTGCTGACGGACACCGGCGTTCCCGTGCAACGCCACGAGACGCTGCAGGCCGCCACGCAATGGGCCTTCCAGCGCGCGCATGCGGGGGACGCCGTGCTGCTGAGCCCGGCCTGCGCCAGCCTGGACATGTTCCGCAACTACGCGCACCGCGCCGAGGTCTTCGTGGCCGAGGTGAAGGCGCTGGCCGAGTCCGGCGGGGAGGTGGTGTGAGCAGCCTGGCCGCACGCTTCGGGCTGGATGCGCTGAAGGAGCGCGTCGCCGCGCTGCTCAAGCGCGACGGCGGCACCGCCGTGCCCATCCGCGACTGGAACGGCGCCACCGGCCAGCCCACCAAGCTGCAAGGCTTCGACCAGCCGCTGATCTGGATGGTGGTGGCCTTGCTCGCGCTCGGCCTGGTGATGGTGTATTCGGCCTCGGTGGCCTTGCCCGACAACCCCAAGTTCGCGCGCTACGCCGCCACGCACTTCCTGAGCCGGCATGCCATCTCCATCGTGGTCGCCTTCGTGGCCGCCGTGGTGGTGGTGCAGGTGCCGGTGAGCGTGTGGGAGAAGTTCGCGCCCTGGATCTTCGTCGGCGCGCTGCTGCTGCTGGTGCTGGTGCTGATCCCGCACGTGGGCAAGGGCGTGAACGGCGCGCGCCGCTGGATCCCGCTGGGCTTCACCAACTTCCAGCCTTCCGAGCTGGCCAAGCTCGCCATCGCGCTCTACGCCGCCAACTACATGGTGCGCAAGATGGAGGTGAAGGAGAACTTCTTCCGCGCCGTGATGCCGATGGCGGTGAGCGTGGCGGTGGTGGGCCTGCTGCTGCTGGCCGAGCCCGACATGGGCGCCTTCATGGTGATCGCGGCCATCGCCATGGGCATCCTGTTCCTGGGCGGCGTGAACGGGCGCATGTTCTTCCTGATCACCGCGGTGCTGGTCGGCGCCTTCGTGCTGATGATCACCTTCAGCGAATGGCGGCGCGAGCGCATCTTTGCCTACCTCAACCCCTGGGACGAGAAGTACACGCTGGGCAAGGCCTACCAGCTCTCGCATTCGCTGATCGCCTTTGGCCGCGGCGAGATCTTCGGCCAGGGCCTGGGTTCCAGCGTGGAGAAACTGCATTACCTGCCCGAGGCGCACACCGACTTCCTGCTCGCCGTGATCGGCGAGGAGCTGGGCTTCGTCGGCGTGGCAGCGGTGATCTTCGCCTTCTTCTGGCTGAGCCGCCGCATCTTCCACATCGGCCGCCAGGCGGTCGCTCTCGACCGCGTGTTCGCCGGCCTGTTCGCGCAAGGCATCGGCATCTGGGTGGGTGGGCAGGCTTTCATCAACATGGGTGTGAACCTGGGCGTGCTACCGACCAAGGGGTTGACGCTGCCGCTGATGAGCTTTGGCGGCTCGGGCATCTTGATGAACATGGTGGCGCTCGCCATCGTGCTGCGGATCGACATCGAGAACCGCCAGCTGATGCGTGGAGGCCGCGCATGAGCAAGCACCTGGTGATCATGGC
>NZ_DASSRA010000465.1:0-10312 GCF_035702065.1 Rhizobacter sp. | reverse complement strand
GGCTTTCGGGCGTGAGCATCAGGGTCTGGAAGGCCACCAGCTCGAGGCGCATGCCCTCGTCGAACTTTTTGTAGACCGAGTTGGCCACCGCCTCCACGCACTGCAGCGGCGCGGGGTAGTTGCGCGACATGGCGCCGACCGTGTTGCGCGCGAACTGGAAGTAGGCATCGGGGTTGTCATGCTGGGCCTTGAGATTGCGCACCAGCGGCAGCGGGCGCTTGTCGGCCACCTCGGCGGCAAACGCCAGCGCCGCGGCCATCAGGTCACCATCCACCAGCTTGTCGAACAGCTTCTGGCCAGGCAAGGCCGCGAGCATTTCGCTCTTCACAGGTTCGCCACTCACGATCATGTTGAGTGCAGTTTCCACACCCAGCACGCGAGGCAGGCGCTGCGTGCCTCCGGCACCCGGGATCAGCCCCAGCTTCACCTCGGGCAGGGCCACCTGCGTGCCCGGTGAAACCAGTCGGTAGTGGCAGCCCAACGCCAACTCCAGCCCACCGCCCATGCACACGCTGTGGATGGCCGCGATCACCGGCTTGCTGCTGGCCTCGACCGCGGCGATCACGCTCAGCAAATTGGGCTCGGTCATCGCCTTGGGCGAACCGAACTCCTTGATGTCGGCGCCGCCCGAGAAGGCCTTGCCGGCACCGGTGATCACGATGGCCTTCACGTTCTTGTCGGCCTGGGCCTTGTCCAGCCCTTGGGTGATGCCCAACCGTGTCGCGTGGCCAAGGCCGTTGACCGGCGGGTTGTCGAGCGTGATGACGGCGATGTTGCCGCGCAGTTCGTAGTTGGCACTCATGGCGTGGACCTCGGGTAGATCGACAAGAAGGACGACGGAAAGACGGCAAGAAACGAACGACCGTTCGCTTCTGAAAACCAGATTCTAGAAAGCAAAAAAGCCGGCCCCTGTCCCATCAGAGACAGTGCCGGCTTGCGGCTCAGCGGGAGATGTTAGACCTCCAGCCACTCCTTGCGAATGTCAGCGTTGGCACGTAGCTGTGCCGGCGTTCCTTCGAACACAACCTGGCCGTGGCCCATCACGTAGCAGCGCTCCGAGATCTCCAGCGCGATGGTGAGCTTCTGCTCCACCAGCAGCACCGAGACACCGCGGCGCTTGAGTTCCTTCAGGTACTCGGCCACCAGCTCCACGATCTTGGGCGCGAGGCCTTCGGTGGGCTCGTCGATCATGATCAGATCGGGGTCGCCCATCAGCGTGCGGCACAGCGTGAGCATCTGCTGCTCGCCGCCCGAGAGCACGCCGGCCTCGGTGTGCTGGCGCTCCTTCAGCCGCGGGAACATCTGGTACATGTCGTCGAACGACCAGCGCGGCTTCTTGCCCTTGCCCTTCTCGCCCAGCATCAGGTTCTGGTGCACGGTGAGCTTGGGGAAGATGTCGCGGTTCTCGGGCACGTAGCCGATGCCGGCGTGGGCGATCTGGAAGGCCTTCTTGCCGAGGATCTCCTGATCGCGCCACTTGACCGAGCCTTGGGCATCGACCAGGCCCATGATGGCCTTGGCGGTGGTCGAGCGGCCCGAGCCATTGCGGCCCAGCAGGCTCACGATCTCGCCCGGCATCACGTTGAGGGACACGCCATGCAGCACATGGCTCTTGCCGTAGTAGGCGTGGACGTCTTGCAGATTGAGCATTGTCATGTCAGGACTTCCGCCGGGCCGTCCCAAGGGAGGCCTGCGCCCCCTCGGGGGGCAGTGAACAAAGTGAACGTGGGGGCTTCATGTCAGTGCCCCGCCGCTTGCTGGTCGGCCAGGACAGAGCCGAGGTAGGCCTCTTGCACGCGCGCGTTGGCACGCACGGCATCGGGGGTGTCGAAAGCAATCACTTCACCGTAGACCAGCACGGCGATCTTGTCGGCCAGGCCGAACACCACGCCCATGTCGTGCTCCACCGTGAGCAGCGTCTTGCCCACCGTCACCTCGCGGATCAGCTGGATGAAGCGCGTGGTTTCGCTCTTGCTCATGCCGGCCGTGGGTTCGTCGAGCAGGATCACGCTGGCACCGCCGGCGATGGTGATGCCGATCTCCAGCGCACGCTGTTCGGCGTACGTGAGGTTGATGGCTTCCACGTCGCGCTTCTTGTCGAGCTTGATCATCTTCAGCACTTCTTCGGCGCGGTCGTTGGCATCGTGCAGATCGGCCAGGAACTTCCAGAACACGTAGCGGTAGCCCAAGGACCACAGCACTGCACAACGGATGTTCTCGAACACCGAGAGCTTGCCGAAGAGGTTGGACACCTGGAAGCTGCGCGCCAAGCCCTTGCGGCTGATGTCGAAGGGCCGCATGCCGTCGATGCGCTCGCCGTGCAGGCGGATCTGGCCGCTGGTGGGAGCAAAGCGCCCGCTGATCAGGTTGAACAGCGTGGACTTGCCCGCACCGTTGGGGCCGATGATGGCCACGCGCTCACCCTCTTTCACCTGCAGCTTCGCGCCGCGAATGATCTCGGTCTTGCCGAAACTCTTGCGGACGTCGTCGAGTTCGACCGCCCATCCGCCCTTGCCTGTACTCGAGCCCTGGCTCATACGCTACCTCTGCGATGGATTTCTTTCTGGATTTCTTCTTGGATGCCGCTCCATTGGTACTTGAAGCGCCGCCTCACCAACTCGAAGAGACCGAGACCCACCACGAAGACACCGAACGCCGCCAGCCAGGTGTTGAGATCCTGGACATTCAACATGCGGCCCAGGAAACGCACCTCGTCACCCGTGCCGGCTTCGAACTGCATGTGATAGACCATTTCGATGACGGCCGAAATGCCGGCCAGCCACACGGCTGTCGTCAGCGCGAGGCCGATATAGCTCAGCAACAGCCGGCGCAGCTTGCCGAAGGCCGCCACGCGCAGGTTCATCATGACCAGGCTGGAGATGCCACCCGGCGCGAACATGACCATGATCAGAAAGATCACACCCAGGTAGAGCAACCAGGCTTTCGTGAGTTCAGACAGCAGCACGAAGGCGAGCACCGACAGGATGGCGCCGATGATCGGGCCGAAGAAGAACAGCGCGCCCCCAAGGAAGGTGAACAGGAGATACCCGCCTGAACGCGCCGCACTGACCGACTCGGCCGTGACGATCTCGAAGTTGAGCGCCGTCAAGCCACCGCCGATGCCGGCAAAGAACCCGGCAATGATGAAGGCGATGTAGCGCACCACCTGCGTGTTGTAGCCCACGAACTCCACACGCTCCGGGTTGTCGCGCACCGCGTTGAGCATGCGGCCGAGCGGCGTGCGCGTCAGCATGAACATCAGGCCCGTGCAGATGAAGCAGTACACGGCGATCAGGTAGTACACCTGGATCTGCGGCCCGAAGGTGATGCCGAACAGCGGCTTTCCAGCCACCCGGTTGGCGCTGATGCCGCCTTCGCCCCCGAAGAACTCGGGGAACATCAGCGACATGGCGAACACCAGTTCGCCCACACCGAGCGTGATCATGGCGAAGGTGTTGGCAGCCTTCTTGGTGGTGACCCAACCCAGCAGCGCAGCCACAGCCGCACCGGCCAGGCCGCCAACCACTGGCACCAAGCTCACGGGAATCGGCAACTTGCCGGCCCCAACGAGGTTGAGCGCGTGGATCGCCAGGAAAGCACCCAGCCCGGTATACACCGCATGCCCGAAGCTGAGCATGCCGCCCTGTCCCAGAAGGAGGTTGTAGCTCAGGCAGATGATGATCATGTAGCCCATCTGCGAGAGCACGGTCAGCGCGAGGCTGCTCGTGAAGATCAGCGGCGCCAGGATCAGCAGCAGAGCGAAACCACCCCAGACGACCAGACGGCCGACATTGAAGGGTTTGAATTGGAAGTAGGTGGCGTTGCTCATCATCAACCCTCGCGCGTGCCCATGAGGCCCTTCGGGCGGAAGATCAGCATCAGCACCAGCAACGCGTAGGGCAGGATGGGAGCGATCTGGGAAATTTTCAGCTTCAACAGGGCATAGCCAAAGGTTTCAGGGGTGACGTTGACGCTCAGTTGTTGCAGCGCCGAGGCCATCGATTGGTCCATGGCCACGGCAAATGTCTGCAGTACGCCGATCAGGATGGACGCGGCAAACGCTCCAGCCAGGGAGCCGAACCCACCGACCACGACGACCACGAAGATGATCGGGCCGACGGCCGCGGCCATGCCCGGCTCGGTGACGTATGCGTTGCCGCCGATCACCCCTGCCAGCCCGGCCAGCGCAGCACCGCCGCCGAACACGAGCATGAACACGCGCGGGACGTTGTGACCCAGCGCCTCAGCCATCTCGGGGTGCGTGAGCGCCGATTGAATGATGAGCCCGATGCGGGTCTTGGCCAGCAACACCCAGATCGACACCAGCATCACCAAGGCCACCAGCATCATGAAGCCGCGGTACATCGGGAACTGCGTGCCGTACAGCGTAAACAGCGGGCCGTCGAGCGCCGCCGGAACCTTGTAGTCCACCGACAGGCGCCCCCACGTCAGCTGCACCAATTCGAGCAGGACAAAGGAGAGTCCAAAGGTGATGAGCAACTCGGCCACGTGGCCGAACTTGTGCACCTGGCGCAGGAAGAAGCGCTCGAACAATGCACCGACCAGCCCAGTGACCAGCGGAGCGATCAGAAGGGCCGGCCAGTAGCCGACGTACTTCGCGGTGGTGTAGGCGAAATATGCGCCCAGCATGTAGAAGCTGGCATGCGCGAAGTTGAGCACGCCCATCATGCTGAAGATCAGTGTGAGACCCGAACTCAGCATGAACAGCAACAGCCCGTAGCTGAGGCCGTTCAGCAGCGATATGGTGAAGAACTCCATCGCGTCCTTTGATACATGAAAAAGAGAGGGACCCGAATGCGCCACCCCTGACCAGGAGGCATGGCACCACAGGCGGAAAAGCAGCGCCGCAGAGAGCGCTTCCGTGAGCGGACTCGCACGGCGCTCAACGCGAGAAACAACGGGGTAAAGATGTCGCCGGATGCTGCCTTGCGGCCATGCGCAACGTAAATCATCTAGGTGACACCGGGCGCTAGGGACTTCCCGGCCGCAACGCACAAAAGAGGCAAGCCCGCAAAGGCTTGCCTCTTGGCTCAGAAACCCTGATCCACGGCGTGAAAGCCTGAGCCCTCACGCGAACCGGAAGGGTCAGGTGGGACGCTTCATCTGGCAGGTCGTCGGGGTGCTCGACACGTAGGGCTCGAACGTCTTTTCAGACACCCAGGTGTTGGCCGTGCCTTCGCGAACCAGCGGGTTCTTCTTGTCGGCCTTCTGCCAGGTCGCCAGGAAGAGCGGCTGCTGCAGCTGGTGATCCGAGGCGCGCATGGTGATTTCGCCCGAGAAGCTCTTGACCGAAATGCCTTCCATGGCCTTGGCAACCTTCACCGGATCGGTGGACTTGGCCTTGGCGATCGAGGCGTTCAGGGTCTTGAAGAGGTGCGGGATGGTGGCCGTGCTGTAGTCCTCGCCCTTGTACTTGGCTTCGTACTGCTCCAGGATCGTGCGTGCTTCGCCCGGCATGTTCGTGTACGACACGTAAACGTAACGCACCTTGCCCAGGCCGTAGTCACCCAGCGCAGCCGGGCCACCGGAGGCGCCTGCGTAGTAGGTGTACCAGTTGACGTTCAAGCCGGCATCCTTGGCGGCCTTGAACAGCAGGGACATGTCGGGGCCCCAGTTGCCGGTGATCACGGTGTCTGCGCCGGCCTGCTTGATCTTGGCCACGTAAGGCGCGAAGTCCTTGACCTGGCCGATGGGGTGCAGGTCTTCGCCGACAACCTGCACGTCGGGGCGCTTGCGGGCCAGGGTTTCCTTCGCGTACTTGGCAACTTGGTGGCCGTGGGCGTAGTTCTGGCCAATGATGTAGACCTTCTTGATCGACGCGTCGTCCTTCATGTAGGAGGTCATGGCCTCCATCTTCATGGACGTGTCGGCATCGAAGCGGAAGTGCCAGTAGCTGCACTTGCTGTTGGTCAGGTCAGGATCCACCGCAGCGTAGTTCAGGTAGATCAGTTCCTTGCCGGGGTTGCGCTCGTTGTGCTTGTTGATGGCGTCGATCAGAGCGGCGGCAGCACCCGAGCCATTGCCCTGGGCGACGTAGCGAATGCCCTGGTCGATGACTGCCTTCAGCACGCTCAAGGTTTCCTGCGGAGACGCCTTGTTGTCGAAGGGCACCATCTCGTACTTCACGCCGGCGGGGCTGCCCTTGCCGCTTTCTTTCTCGGCGATGAACTGGAAGGTGTGCAGGATGGGTGTGCCGATGCTGGCCATGGGGCCAGACAGCGGGTCGATGAAAGCGATCTTGACCGTTTCGCCGGCCTGCGCGAACACCGAACCAGCGCTCAAGGCCAGTGCAGCAACGCCTGCCAAGCCGATCATGTTTTTGCGGAACTTCATCTACTTCTCTCCTTGGGTACGAAAATCAAACCGTGTGACCTTAACCGAAGATTTCCCTCGACAGATTCAAGGAATACCCGGAATTGCACGGCGGTGCATTCCGATCTGCATTGCAGAACTGCTACATCAGACCGCGGGCAGGCGATGGTCTTTGAAGGACTCGCGCAGCTTTAGTTTCTGGATCTTGCCGGTGGCCGTATGAGGGATTTCGCTAACGAAGGCCACGTCGTCCGGGATCTGCCACTTGGCGATGCGGCCCTCGAAAAAGGCCAGCAGCTCTTCGCGTGTGAGCTCGGCGCCGGGCTTTTTCACAACCACCAGCAGCGGCCGCTCATCCCACTTGGGGTGACGGCAGGCGATGGCCGCGGCCTCGTGCACGGCCGGGTGGGCCATGGCGATGTTCTCGAGATCGATGGAGCTGATCCATTCGCCGCCGGACTTGATCACGTCCTTGCTGCGGTCGGTGATCTGCATGTAGCCATCGGCGTCGATGGTGGCCACGTCGCCGGTCGGGAACCACTCCAGCCCGTCCACCTTGACCAGCGGTGACTCGGCACGCTGGAAGTAGCTCTTGATGACCCAAGGCCCGCGCACCACCAGGTTGCCCGAGGCCTTGCCGTCCCATGGCAGGGGCTTGTTGTCATCGTCCAGGATCAGCATGTCAACGCCATAGACCACGCGGCCCTGAGTGAACTGCAGACGCTCCTTTGCCTCCTTGGGGAGGTCGACATGCTTGCCCTTGAGCCGAGCCAGCGTGCCCAGCGGCGACATCTCCGTCATGCCCCAGGCGTGGATGACCTCGACGCCCAGTTCGTCTTGCAGCGTGCGCAGCATCGATGGTGGGCAGGCCGAACCACCGATCACGGTGCGTCTGAAGGTGCTGAACTTCAGCTTGTTCTGCATCACGTGGTTGATGAGTCCCAGCCAGACGGTGGGCACACCGGCGCTGAAGGTGACCTTCTCGCTCTCGAACAGCTCGTAGAGCGACTTGCCATCAAGGTGCGGGCCGGGCATTACCAGCTTGGCACCCACCAGTGGGCCCGAGTACGGCAGGCCCCACGCGTTGACGTGGAACATGGGTACCACCGGCAGGATCACATCCTTGGCCGAGCAGCCGAGCGAGTCGGGCAAGGCGCTGGCATAGGCGTGCAGCAGGGTCGAGCGATGGCTGTACACCGCGCCCTTCGGGTTGCCCGTGGTGCCCGAGGTGTAGCAGATGCTCGAAGCGGTGCTCTCGTCGAACTCGGGCCAGGCATAGTCGCCGTTCTCGGCCTCGACCAGTTCGTCGTAGCACAGCAGCTTGCCGAGCGTGGTGCTGGCCGGCATGTGGGCGCGGTCGGTCATCAGCACGAAGTGCTGCACGCTCTTGAGCAGGGGCGCGATCTTCTCGACCAGCGGCAGGAAGGTCAGGTCGAAGCACAGCACGCGGTCCTTCGCGTCTTCGGCGATCCAGACGATCTGCTCCGGGAAGAGCCGCGGGTTGATGGTGTGGCAGACGAGGCCCGAACCCGAGCTGCCGTAGTAGATCTCAAGGTGGCGGTAGCCATTCCAGGCCAAGGTGCCCACCCGATCACCGGGCTGGCAACCCAGCTTGGCCAGGGCCTGTGCCAACTTGCGCGCACGCAACTCGCAATCCTTGTAGGTGTAGCGGTGAATATCGCCTTCGGTTCTCTTCGAGACGATCTCGGTGTCGGCGGAATGGCGTGCCGCATGCGTGATGAGCGAGGAGATCATCAGCGGCATTTCCATCATCTGGCCCAGCAGGCGTGACATTCTTTCTTCTCCAGTTTCCAAGCATTCGACGCGTCGATGATAGGAAGGCCTAACCCCGCTGAATTCCTGCTGTTTACCCCTAGGGAAATCGAGAAACCGCCTGCTCGCTAAACTGCCTGGATGCATGCTGTACTCGACGACGTGAGCGCGCCCGCCGTGCTGGGAAATCACTGGCCCAATCGCTTCGCATCGCTCGGCGAAACCTTCTTCACCCCCCTGCCCCCGCAAGGTCTGCCGGACCCACATTGGGTGGCCTGGAGTCCCGCCTGCGCGCAGCTGCTGGGCCTGGCCGATACACGGCAGCCGGGCGACGACGACTTTCGCCTGCAGGTCTTCAGCGGCAACGCACTCGGCGCCGGCATGCAGTCGTTGGCGAGCGTCTACAGCGGCCACCAGTTCGGTGTCTGGGCCGGCCAATTGGGCGACGGCCGCGCGCACTGGCTGGGCGAGGTCGACACACCTCAGGGCCCGATGGAGATTCAGCTCAAGGGGGCCGGGCTCACACCCTATTCGCGCATGGGCGACGGCCGCGCCGTGCTGCGTTCGTCGATCCGCGAGTTCCTCTGCTCCGAGGCCATGGCCGGCCTGGGTGTGCCGACGACACGCTCGCTGTGCGTCACCGGCTCGGCCCTGCCGGTGCGGCGCGAGACCATCGAGACGGCGGCCATCGCCACGCGCGTGGCGCCGAGCTTCATCCGCTTTGGCCACTTCGAGCACTTCACCCACACGGCACAGCACACACAGGCGCTGAAGCAGCTGGCCGACTTCGTGATCGCTGCCCACTACCCGCAGTGTCTCGAAATGCCACAGCCCTACACCGCCCTGCTGGCCGCGGTGTCGCGCAAGACGGCCGAGTTGATGGCGCACTGGCAGGCTGTCGGCTTTTGCCACGGTGTGATGAACACCGACAACATGTCGATCCTCGGCCTGACCATCGACTACGGGCCTTTCGGCTTTCTCGACGCTTTCGACCCGGGGCACGTCTGCAACCATTCCGATCACCAGGGCCGCTACGCCTACGCGCGGCAACCCAACGTGGCCTTCTGGAACCTGCATGCCCTGGCGCAGGCGCTGCTGCCGCTGATCGGTGAAGGCGATGAGGCCGCGAGTGAAGAGGCGCTGGAAGCACTCGAGGTCTACAAGACCGACTTCCCGCGAACACTCGAGGAGATGATGCGCGCCAAGCTCGGCCTGGCCACCGTGCAGGACGACGACCGGCAACTCATCGACGGCCTGCTCAAACGCATGGCCGCCGACAAGAGCGACTTCAGCATCACCTTCCGCCGGCTGGCGCAGTTCAGCACCGCCATGGGTGTCACCAACGATGCCGTGCGCGACATGTTCATCGACCGCGACGCCTTCGACGCCTGGGCCCTGCCCTACGCCGCGCGCCTGCGGGCCGAAGGCAGCATCGACGCGGAGCGCGCCTTGAGGATGAACCGGGTCAACCCCAAGTACGTGCTGCGCAACCACCTGGCCGAAACGGCCATCCGGCAGGCGCAGCAGGGTGACTTCAATGAAACGCAGCGGCTGCTGAAAGTTCTGGAGCAGCCTTACGACGAACAGCCCGAGCATTCGGCGTATGCCGACTTCCCGCCCGAATGGGCGCAATCGATTGAGGTGTCTTGTTCATCATGAGCAAATACAAGGTTGAAAAGTCCGATGCCGAGTGGCGCGCGCAACTCGACCCGATGCAATACGAAGTAGCGCGTCACGCCGCCACCGAGCGCGCCTTCACCGGCAAGTACTGGGACCACTTCAAGGATGGCCAGTACAACTGCATCGGCTGCGGCACGCCGCTGTTCAAGTCAGACACCAAGTTCGACGCCGGCTGCGGCTGGCCCAGCTACTGGGAGCCGATCAACAGCGAAGTCATCGAGCGCGTGGTCGACAAGAGCCACGGCATGGTGCGGGTGGAGGTGCGCTGCAACAACTGCGGCTCGCACCTGGGTCACGTGTTCGAGGACGGGCCTGAGCCCACCGGTGAGCGCTTCTGCATCAACTCGGCGGCGATAGACTTCAAGCCCGTTCCCTGATTCGCCCGTGATGAAATTCCTCCTCGACTTCCTGCCGCTGCTGCTCTTCTTCGGCACCTTCAAGTTCGCCGACGCCAACAAGGAGTGGGCCGCGTCCTTTGCCAGCAATCACCTCGGCTTCCTGGTGTCGGGCGGCGTGGTGGGAACCG
>NZ_DASSRA010000464.1:0-5107 GCF_035702065.1 Rhizobacter sp. | reverse complement strand
CGAAGGCTAAATACGCCGATCGCGTAAATCCGATTATATGGCGCTGTTAGCGCCAAACTCCCCGCGCAGCCGGAAGCGCTGGATCTTGCCGGTGGCCGTCTTGGGCAGCTCGGCGATGAACTCGATGTAGCGCGGGTACTTGTAGGGCGCCAAGCGGTCCTTCACGAAGGCCTTGAGCGCGGACTCGTCCACCTGCTGGCCGGGCTTGAGCACCACGTAGGCCTTGGTCTTGGTCAGGCCTTCATCGTCTTCCTTGCCGATGACGGCGCATTCGAGCACCGCGGGGTGTTGCATCAGCGTGGCCTCCACCTCGAAGGGCGAGACGTAGACGCCGCTCACCTTGAGCATGTCGTCGCTGCGGCCGGAGTAGGTGTAGTAGCCCTGCGCATCGCGCACGTACTTGTCGCCGCTCTTGGTCCACGCGCCCTGGAAGGTCTCGCGCGACTTCTCGCGGTTGCGCCAGTACATGAGCGCGGCGCTGGGGCCGTTGATGTAGAGGTCGCCGATCTCGCCGTCGGCCACCGGGCGGCCGTCTTCGCCGCGCAGTTCCACCTCGTAGCCGGGGACGGGCTTGCCGGTGCTGCCGTAGTGCACGTCGCCGGGGCGGTTGGAGAGAAAGATGTGCAGCATCTCGGTCGAGCCGATGCCGTCGATGATGTCGCAGCCAAAGTGCGCCTTGAAGCGCTGGCCGATCTCGGCCGGAAGTGCCTCGCCCGCCGACGAGGCCATGCGCAGCGCGACCTCGCTGCGTGCCGGCAGCGCGGGCGAGGCGAGCATGCCGGCAAAGCCGGTCGGTGCGCCGAAGAAGACGCTGGGGCGCTGCTCTTTTCGCGGATCCTTCCAGCGCTTGAACACCGCATCGGGCGTGGGCCGCTCGGCCATCAGTACCACGCTCGCACCCACCGAGAGCGGGAAGCTCAGCGCATTGCCCAGGCCATAAGCGAAGAAGAGCTTGGCGGCCGAGAAGCACACGTCCGCCTCGGTCAGGCCGAGGATGGGCTTGCCGTAGAGCTCGGCCGTCCAGTACAGGTTGCCGTGGGTGTGGACCGTGCCCTTGGGCTTGCCGGTGGAGCCGGAGGAATAAAGCCAGAAGCCCGGGTCGTCGGGGGTGGTTGAGGCAGCCTGAGCGAGCGGATCACTGCGCAAGAGGGCATCGACCAGCCCCGTTTCACCAGCCGTCAAGGAGCCCTCGGGGCGCGACACGAAGACGTTGCGCACCTCGTGCTCAGCTTGGCCCATCGCGCTGCGCAGCGTGGGCAGCAGCGCGTTCGACACCAGCACCGCCTGGGCGCGGCTGTGCTGCAGCATGTAGGCGTAGTCGTCGACGGTGAGCAGGGTGTTGACGGCCACCGGCACGATGCCGGCATGCAGCGCGCCGAGAAAGCTCACCGGCCAGTCGATGTTGTCGTGCATCAGCAGCAGCACGCGCTCTTCGCGGCGCAGGCCGGCTTGCAGCAGCGCGCCCGCCATGCGTCGCACGCGGTCAGCCAGTTCGCCGTAGCTCAGGCGGCCGTGGTCATCGATGTAGGCCGTCTTGGCGGCCCGGCCGCGGTTCAAATCGAGCAGGTGGGCTGCAAAGTTGAAGGCGGGGCCGGGAGGGGCGACCTGGGCTGGCGTCATGTGTCTTCCTCTTGCGAACCATCAAGGCGATGAACTATGGTTCGCACGAAGAATAGTTCTGGCATCAAGGCTGGTCAAGCACTATAGTGCATGTTCGGGTTAACCCCGGCCGCAGAGCGAACGCATTGAAGGAGGTGGGTGTGAGCGAGATGGACCCGGTGGCCGATGCCACCCAGGAAGAAGACAAGAACCCTTTGCTGGTGGCCCTGGGCGAGCGGCTGCGCACCCTGCGCGCGCGCCGCGGCCTCACCCGCAAGGCGGTGGCACTGACGGCCGACGTGTCAGAGCGCTACCTCGCCAACCTGGAGAACGGCACGGGCAACGCGTCGCTCCTCATCCTCGATCAGGTGGCGCGTGCCATCCAATGCTCGCTGGCCGAGTTGATCGGTGACGTGAGCACCTCGTCGCCCGAGTGGCTGCTGATTCGCGAGCTGCTCGAGGGCCGCAGCGAAGCCCAGTTGCGCCGGGCGCGCGTTGCCATCGGCGAGGTGCTAGGCCATGCCGGCGACCAGCGCGCCAGGAGCAAGCGGCTGGCGCTGATCGGGCTGCGCGGGGCGGGCAAGTCCACCCTGGGCCGCATGCTGGCGGAAGACCTGGACATGCCCTTCATCGAACTCAGCCGCGAGATCGAGCGCGTGGCCGGCTGCAGCATCCGCGAGATCCACGACCTGTACGGCACCAACGCCTACCGCCGCTACGAGCGGCGAGCGCTCGAAGAGGTGATCCAGATCTACCCGGAGATGGTGCTGGCCACGCCGGGCGGGCTGGTGTCCGACCCGGCCACGTTCAATGTGCTGCTGACCCACTGCACCACGGTCTGGCTGCAGGCCGACCCCGAAGAGCACATGGCCCGGGTGGCGGCGCAGGGCGATCTGCGGCCGATGGCGGCGAGCCCCGAGGCGATGGAAGACCTGAAGCGCATCCTGGCCGGGCGTACGGCCTTCTACTCCAAGGCCGACCTGAGCGTGGACACCAGCGGCCGCGACCTGACGCAGAGCTTCGAGGCGCTGCGCGAGCAGGTGAGAACGGCACTCGACATCGCCTGAGTTTCCTCCGACATGCAGTTTGATGCATGTTTTGGTTGACGCATGAAATATCATGCAGTATCTTTCATCCACTTGAAGGAGATTGCATGAGCACTGCCGACCTCCGTGTGGACTACCGCACCGACCCCAGCCAGTACCGCCACTGGACCCTGGCCTTCGAAGGTGCGGTGGCGCGCCGGACGCTCGACATCGCCGAAGACGGCGGCCTGCGCCCCGGCTACAAGCTCAAGCTCAACAGCTACGACCTGGGCGTCGACATCGAGTTGCACGACGCGCTGAACCGCATCCGCTTCGAGCACCCCGAGGTGCGCACGGTGATCGTCACCAGCGCCAAGGAGCGCATCTTCTGCTCGGGGGCCAACATCTTCATGCTGGGCCTGTCCAGCCACGCGTGGAAGGTCAACTTCTGCAAGTTCACCAACGAGACGCGCAATGGCATCGAGGATTCGTCGCGCCACTCGGGGCTCAAGTTCATCGCCGCCGTCAACGGCGCCTGCGCCGGCGGCGGCTACGAGCTGGCGCTGGCCTGCGACGAGATCGGGCTGGTGGACGACCGCTCGTCCTCCGTCTCGTTGCCCGAGGTGCCGCTGCTGGGCGTGCTGCCCGGCACTGGCGGGCTCACGCGAGTCACCGACAAGCGCCGCGTGCGGCACGACCTGGCCGACATCTTCTCCACCAGCGTGGAAGGCGTGCGGGGCCAGCGTGCGGTGGATTGGCGGCTGGTCGATGCGGCCGTCAAGCCGGCGAAGTTCGCTGCCCACGTGCAGGAGCGCGCGGCGCAACTCGCCAGTGCGAGCGACCGGCCGGCCGGCGCGCGCGGCGTGGCGCTGCCGCGCATCGAGCGCGAGGAGGCGGCCGACGCACTGAGCTACCGCCACGTGCGCGTGGAGATCGACCGCGGCAAGCGCACCGCCACCTTCACGGTGAAGGCGCCCACCGAAGCCCCACCGCAAAGCGTGGCCGAGATCGAAGCGGCAGGCGCCGCCTGGTGGCCGCTGGCGATGGCGCGCGAACTCGACGACGCCATCCTGCACCTGCGCACCAACGAGCTCGACATCGGCACCTGGCTGCTCAAGACCGAAGGCGATGCGACCCATGTGCTGGCCAGTGATGCCAGCTTGCTGCAGCACGCCGACCACTGGCTGGTGCGTGAAACCACCGGCCTGCTGCGCCGCACCCTGGCGCGGCTGGATGTGTCGTCGCGCTCTCTGTTCGCACTCATCGAGCCGGGCTCGTGCTTCGCCGGCACGCTGGCCGAGCTGGCCTTCTGCGCCGACCGTGCCTACATGCTGGCCTTGCCCGACGAGCCCGGGCGTGCCCCACGCCTCAGCCTGAGCGAAACCAACTTCTCGCTCTACCCCATGGTCAACGAGCAGACGCGCCTTGCGCGCCGCTTCTATGAAGAAGCCGCGCCCCTGCAGGCCGCACGCGCTGCCATCGGCCAGCCGCTCGATGCCGATGCCGCCCTGGCCTTGGGCCTGGTGACTGCAGCGCCCGACGACATCGACTGGGCCGACGAGATACGCATCGCCATTGAAGAACGCAGCGCCATGTCGCCCGATGCGCTCACCGGCATGGAAGCCAACCTGCGCTTCGCTGGCCGCGAGACCATGGCCACGCGCATCTTCGGCCGCCTCACCGCGTGGCAGAACTGGATCTTCCAGCGACCCAACGCCGTGGGCGAGAAGGGTGCGCTCAAGGTGTACGGCAAGGGCGAGAAAGCCCAGTTCGACTTCAACCGCGTTTAGAAGGAAAACGGCAATGCAGAGCACGATGATGAACAGCGGGAAGCGGGCCGAGCGCCGGGCCGCCCCAAGCCGGCCCGCATCCCCTCGGGGGATCGACCAACGTATTCGTTGGGCGAGGGGCTGACATGAGCAGCATCAACTACAGCGAGAAGATCCCCAACAACGTCAACCTCGGCGAAGACCGCACGCTGCAGCGCGCGCTCGAGCAGTGGCAGCCCAACTTCATCAACTGGTGGATGGAGATGGGCCCGGAGGGCTTCCAGCAGCGCGACATCTACCTGCGCACCGCGGTGAGCGTCACCCCGGACGGCTGGGCCCAGTTCGACTACGTGAAGATGCCGGACTACCGGTGGGGGATCTTCCTCGCCGACGCGGTGAAGGACCGGACCATCGGGTTCGGCGATCACGTCGGCGAGCCGGTGTGGCAGCAGGTCCCGGGCGAATACCGGAACCCGCTCCGCCGCATCCTCGTCGCGCAGGCGGACACCGAGCCCGCCAGCGTCGAGCAGCAGCGGCTCCTCGGCCGCACGTGCCCGAGCCTGTACGACCTCCGCAACCTCTTCCAGGTGAACGTCGAGGAGGGCCGCCACCTCTGGGCGATGGTCTACCTCCTCCACACCTACTTCGGCCGGGACGGCCGCGAGGAGGCGGAGGAGCTGCTGCAGCGGCGCAGCGGTGACTCGAACAAGCCTC
>NZ_DASSRA010000463.1:0-41059 GCF_035702065.1 Rhizobacter sp. | reverse complement strand
GTTGACCGGCACCACCAGTGGGTTGTCGACCTTCAGCAGGTAGTCGTCGCCCTGTGGATGGCCCGAATCAGCCATCTCGCGGTGTGTGACGTCGAGCGTCGACAGAAAGCCGACGCCCTCGCCCTCGCCCTTCAGGTAGTCGTAGCCCCACTTCCACTGGATGCCGGTGGCCTTGATGGTGAGGTCGGCGGCGCTGGTGTCCTTCATCGCCACCACGGCCTTGGTGGCCGGCAGCGCCATCAGGATCACGATGATGAAGGGAACGACCGTCCAGGCGATCTCGACCTTCACGCTCTCGTGGAAGTTGGAAGCCTTGTGGCCCTTGGACTTGCGGTGCTTGAAGATCGAATAGAACATCACGCCGAAGACGGCGAAGAAGATGATCAGGCAGATGATCATCATGAAGTAGTGCAGGTGCTGCTGCTCGGCGGCGATCTTGGTGACCGGCGGATGCAGATCCAGCTGATTGACCGCCGGACCACCCGGCAGGTTGTTGACGGCCATCGCAGCGGAGGTGGCCAGCGCGGCGCTCATCGCCAAGCTGAACTGCCCCACTCTCTTGCAGAGAGACTGGCAAAGTGATTTCGTCATCTTCATCATGGTCGTTTCAGTTTTCAAGATTCGCATCGATGCCAGCACGCGGCGCTGCCGAGGGCGCAAAAAACGCCGGCAGTGGACTGGATGCATGTGTGCTGTCGCGTCGGTGCACCCAGTTCACGGCCATTCGGCCCGACCTTCGACCCGCGTTACCGACAGCGAGCCCCGGGTGAACCTGCATTTTTCAAGCCCACAAGTTTAACGCAGGCTTTTGGGCGGACGAGCCCGGCTCAACCCCGGGGTGACTTTGTCCGCACCATGGCGCGCATGTCGTCGAGCGAAACCGTGGTCTCTGCGCTCAGCGGAACTCGCGGCGCCGCCTTGAAGGCATGGCCATAGGCCACCTCGAACTGCATGTGAATGCGGCCGTCGGGCGCCGCCAACCCAGCCAGTTCCGCCAGCAGGCGCTCACGCCAGCGCGGGGTACGCAGACCAGCGAAGCGCTCGGGCGAGGCATTGGCGCCGAGGGTGCGCAACTCGCGCAGAAAGGCCTCCGGGCCATCCCAGCTGAGGCTCAGCACCTCCTGGTCCATCACCGGGTCGGCAAAGCCGGCGTGCACGAGCATGTCGCCCAGGTCGTGCATGTCGACCAGCTCGGCCATGGCCGGCGGCCAACCCAGGCGCTGGTACAGATTGCGCAGTTCATGCAACGTCCCCGGGCCCAGGCAGGAGAACATGACGAAACCGTCGACCGCCAGGGCGCGCTGCCAGCGCGCGATGAGGGCCGCCGGGTCGACCGAAGCGTGCAGCATCATGTTGGCCCATACCAGTTGCACGCTTCCCGCAACCACCTCATCGGGGCCCAGCACCTGCGGTGCCGCTCCACGCCACCGCTGGGGTGACCACCAGGGCGCCTTGGCCGCCTGCCGGCTGCGCTCACGCAGTGCATCGGTAGGCTCGACGATGAAGCGGCCCGCTTCCGGGTAGGCCTTGGAGAGCGCAGCCCCGCCGGCCCCGCCGAAGGACCACCACTCGAGCACCGCCTGCGGTTGAAGGCGGATGATCTCGAGCCGCTCGGCCATGCGGCGCGCCACTTCGGCATGCAGCCAAGGTGCTTCGTCGGCAAGGGCCAGCCGCCTCAGACACGCACGCACGCTCATCACATCGAGGTGTCGTGTCGTGGAGGCGGAAGGCTCGCTCATGGGAGGCGGAAGTATATTGACCCGATGCTTTTCACGCGCCTCCTTCAGCACGTCCCCAGCCTCTGCGCGGTATGCCGCAGCTGGGGCAAGCAGGCGTTCTGCTCCGCCTGCACGGCCCGCTTTGCGCAAACGGTGCCACGCTGCGAACGCTGCGCACTTCAGGTACCTGCTGGCGTGCGCCTGTGCGGCGCCTGCCTGACCGACCCGCCCAGCTTCGACCAGGCGCTGGCCGCCGTGGACTACGCCCATCCGTGGTCCACCCTGATCCCCCAGTTCAAGTTCCACGAAACCCTGGACCTCGCACCCGCACTCTCGGCCCTGCTCGCCGACGCGCAGCGGCGCAGTGGCGCGCTTCCACCACCGCTCGTACTGCCCGTGCCACTGAGCCCGCAGCGCCTGCGCGAGCGCGGGTTCAACCAGGCCTGGGAGATCACGCGCCGATTGGCGCACGTTCTGCACCTGAAAGCCGACGCAGGCCTGCTGTTGCGTGTGAAGGACTCGCCGCACCAACTCGCGCTGCCGCCCGAGCAGCGTGCAGCCAACGTGCGCAATGCCTTTGCAGTCGAACCGCTGCGCCTGGCTGAACTGAAAGGCCGCGCAGTCGCCGTGGTCGACGACGTGATGACCACCGGCGCCACCTTCGGCGAGATCGCGCGCGTGCTCAAGCAGGCCGGCGCGTCACGCGTCGAAGCCTGGGCCCTTGCGCGCACGCCGCGGCCGGCAGGGTAGCGCCGACAATCCGGCCCATGTTCAACATCGTCCTGGTTCATCCCGAGATCCCGCCGAACACGGGCAACGTCATCCGCCTGGCGGCCAACACCGGCTGCAGCCTGCACCTGATCGAACCGCTGGGCTTCTCGATGGACGACCGCCTGCTGCGCCGCGCCGGCCTCGACTACCACGAGTACGCGCCGGTGCAACGCCATGCGTCGTGGGACGCGTTCCTGGCCGCCGTCCGGCCCGACACCACGCGCCTGTTCGCTTTCACCACACGCGGCAGCCAGCCCTTCTCGGCCATGGCCTGGCAGGCTGGCGACTGGCTGGTGTTCGGGTCGGAAACAGCCGGCTTGCCCGCCGCGCTGCGCGACAGCTTTGCCCCGGCCCAGCGGGTGCGCCTGCCCATGCGTGCCGGCCAGCGCAGCCTGAACCTCAGCAACACCGTGGCTGTCGCGGTGTTCGAAGCCTGGCGTCAGAACGGCTACGAAGGCGGCGCCTAGGACAGGAGCGAAGCGACTGGGGGTTCAGTTCTCGCGTCGCGCGTCGCGCGACATCAGCTCCTGGATCGCCTGGCGCGGGCTGATGCGGCCTTCGAGCACACGCACCACCGCATCGGTGATGGGCATGTCGACGCCGCAGGTCTGCGCGCGGTGCAGCACCGTCGCGGCGCAGGCCACGCCTTCGGCCACGTGGCCCAACTCCTGAAGGATCTGCGCCAGCGGCAGACCTTGCGCCAGCAGCAGGCCGACCTTGCGGTTGCGCGACAGGTCGCCGGTGGCAGTGAGTACCAGGTCGCCCAGGCCGCTCAGGCCCATGAAGGTCTCGGCGCGTGCGCCGAGTGCGGTGCCCAGGCGCGTCATCTCGGCCAGCCCGCGGGTGATCAAGGCAGCGCGCGCGTTGAGCCCGAGCTGCATGCCGTCGGCGATGCCCGTGGCGATCGCCATCACGTTCTTGACTGCGCCACCCACTTCCACGCCCACCGGGTCGCTGGAGGCATAGATGCGCAGGCTGTCACTGTGGAAGGCCTCGACAGCGCGCTCGCACAAGGCGGCATCGGTGCTGGCGGCCACCAAAGCGGCCGGCTGACCGCGGGCCACCTCCAGCGCAAAGCTCGGCCCCGAGAGAATGCCCACGCTGGCGCCACCCGGGTGCACCGCACGCGCCACCTCGTGACCCAGCAGACCGGTGCCTTCCTGGAAGCCCTTGCACAGCCAAAGCACGCCCTCGGCATCGGCGGGCAAGCGCTGCAGCATCTCGGCCAGGCCGGCCATGGGTGTGGCGATGACGATCAGGCCGCCGCGGGCATGTGCCACGGCGGCATCGAAATCGCTCGTGATCTGCAGGGCGGCCGGCAGCTTCACGCCAGGCAGGTAGCGCGCGTTCTCGCGCGTGTGCTGCATCTGGCGGCCTTGCTCTGCATCGCGCACCCACAGCATGGTGCTGTGGCGTGCCGCCGTGCTCACCGCCAGCGCCGTGCCCCAGGCGCCGGCACCCAGCAGTGTGAGGTTCATCGCGTGGGAGCGACGATCAGTTGAGGTTGGCAGGCGCGGCGCCACCGTTGGCGGCGGCTGCTTGCTGCTGTTGCTGTGCCTCGTACATGGCCTGGAAGTTCACCTCGGCCAGCACCACCGGCGGGAAGCCGGCGCGCGTGCACACGTCGGAGACGATGGCACGCAGATAGGGGTAGACGATCTGCGGGCAGGCAATGCCGATGATGGGCTGCAGCTGCTCATCGGGAATGTTGCGGATCTCGAAGATGCCGGCCTGCTTGGCCTCTACCAGGAACAGGGTCTTGTCGTTGACCTTGGTGGTCACGGTGGCGGTCACGCTCACCTCGAAGATGCCGTCTGCCACCGGGTTGGCGGCCAAGCCGAGGTTGATGTCGACCTGGGGCTGGGCCTGCTCCAGCAGGATCTGCGGCGAGTTGGGTTGCTCCAGCGACAAGTCCTTCAGGTAGACGCGCTGGATCTGGAACACGGGAGTGGCGGGGGTCTGGTCGGCCATGGTTGTCTCGCTGATTGAATGTGGGTGCCGCGCACCGGTTGTGCGGGCTGAACCGCGGATTATGTCCGACGGGCACGACTGCCCCTCGCCCATGGATACATGGTCGATCCCCCGAGGGGACCCGGCCTGGCTTGGGGCGGCCCGGCGCGGCGGCCGGAACCCGGTTCAGGCGCCCTGCAGCAGGGGCATCAGGCCTCCCCGCTGGTCGAGCGCCACGAGGTCGTCGCAGCCGCCGACATGGGTGTTGCCGATGAAGATCTGCGGCACGGTGCGCCGGCCGGTGATCTCCATCATCGTGGTGCGCTGCGAGGGATCGAGGTCGACACGCACTTCCTCGATGCTCTCCACGCCGCGCTGCTTGAGCAGCGCCTTGGCCCGGATGCAAAAGGGGCACACGAGCGTGGTGTACATCTTGACCGCTTGCATGAACTCGAACTCCGCGTCAGGCCGACTTCTCGACCGGAAGGTTGGCTTCGCGCCAAGCCTTCAGGCCACCTGCCAGGGCCCTTGCGTTCTCGAAGCCCAGCTTGCGCAGGATAGCCACGGCCCGCGTGGCGCGTGCGCCGGTGCTGCACACCACCACCAGCGGCAAGGCCTTGTTCTTGGGCAGATCGTTGCCCGATTCGAGCTTGCCCAGCGGCACGTTCTTGGAGCCACCCGCATGGGCAGCAGCGAACTCGGCGGGCTCGCTCACGTCGATGATCACCGCGCGCTCGCGGTTGATCAGGTTCACGGCCTCGGAGGGCGACAGCGCACCACCCTGCCCCGCCGCACGCAGGCGCGGCCATGCGAGCAAACCACCCGAAATCAGGGCCACGGCGATCAGGTACCAGTTGTCGAGAAAGAATTTCACGGAAGTAGCCCAGGGGTTGGAGGCAAAGGGCGAATTATAGAATTAGGCCCTTTCCCGACTGCCCTGCGCTGCGCGCCCTGCCCTGCCATGTACAAACTCGTGCTCATCCGCCACGGCGAATCGACCTGGAACCTCGAAAACCGCTTCACCGGCTGGGTCGACGTGGAGCTCACCCCCACCGGTGTCGAGCAAGCCAAGCAAGCCGGCCGTCTGCTCAAGGAAGCCGGCTACGACTTCGACGTGGCCTACACCTCGGTGCTCAAGCGCGCCATCTGGACGCTCTGGCACACGCTCGACCAGATGGACCGCACCTGGCTGCCCGTGGTGCACCACTGGCGCCTGAACGAGCGCCACTACGGCGGCCTGCAGGGCCTGAACAAGGCCGAGACCGCCAAGCAGTACGGCGACGAGCAGGTGCTCATCTGGCGCCGCAGCTACGACACCCCGCCGCCGCCTCTGGCCGCCGACGCGCCGCTCAGCCAGCGGGGCGACATCCGCTACGCCAAGCTCAAGCCCGAAGAGATTCCGCTCACCGAGTGCCTGAAGGACACCGTGGCCCGCGTGCTGCCGGTCTGGAACGACAGCATCGCCCCCGCCATCAAGGCCGGCAAGCGCATCGTGGTCGCCGCGCACGGCAACAGCATCCGCGCGCTGGTGAAGTACCTGGACAACATCGCCGACGACGACATCGTGGGAGTGAACATCCCGAACGGCATCCCGCTGGTGTACGAGCTGGACGCCAACCTCAAGCCGATCAAGAGCTACTACCTGGGCGACGCTGAAGCGGCCGCCAAGGCCGCCGCGGCAGTGGCCAGCCAGGGCAAGAAGGGCTGACGAAGCTCAGTGCAGCAGGCGGTGCCGCGTCCACGCGGTGCCTCGCATGCGCTTGCGAAAGAGGATGTTGCGCACGATCCAGTCGGCGAACATCCCCAGCCACACACCGACCACGCCCAGACCGCACACGATGCCGAGCACATAGCCGGCACCGATGCGCAGGCCCCACATCGTGGAGCTGCCCACCAGCAGGCCGTAGCGCGTGTCGCCCGCGCCGCGCAGGCCGGCAGGCAGCACCCACGAACCGGCCCAGGCCGGCATGAACACGCAGCTGAGCGCGATCAGCCAGGCGGCCTGGCTGGTGACTTCTGCGTTGTTGCCGAACAGCCCCGCCAGCCACCACGAGAACGGCAGCACGATGGCCGCCAGGGCCGACAAGGACCAGTTGGCGCTGCGGATCACGCGGCGCAGCACGAGTTGCGCCGCCCCCGCCCGCCCCGCACCCAGGCGCATGCCTACCAGCGTGGTGGCCGCCACGCCGAGCGCCGTGCCCGGCGTATTGACGAAGGCGCTGACGTAGAAGGCGATGAAGTTGGCCGCCATCGCCGTGGTGCCGAGGCCCACCACGATGGTCTGGGTGACGATCTTGCCCAGGTGGAAGAACGACGACTCCAGCGCGGCCGGCCAGCCCACCTTGAGGATGGACTGGATGAAGCCCTTGCGCACCGGCCAGCCGGCCGCATGCTCGGCGCCCTGCTTCAAGGTAGGCCACAACGCGAGGAGCACCAGCGCCACGCCGGCGCAACGCGCCAGCAGCAAGGCCGCACCGGCGCCATTCACGCTGCCGCTCTCGCCGCGCATGAAGATCGCGGCCATGACGATCTGCGACACCGCCATCACCACCTGCACCCGCATCGCAGTGTCGGTGCGGGCCATGCCGCGCAGCACGCCACAGCTCACGAGCACCAGCGACGTCGCCATGCCGGCCACGATCACCCAGCGGAAGTAGCGGTCGGCCTGCACCTTCACCGCCTCTTCGGCACCGGGCAGCACCAGGGCGATCCACAGGCCGCGGGTGTTCCACAGCAGCAGCGCCACACCCACGCCGGCACACAAGGCCAGCGAGAGCGCACTGAAGGCCACCGAACGCAGGTCATCGCGGCGACCTGCCCCCACGCAATGGGCGACCGTCACGGTGGCACCGATGGCGAGCCCCCCGTAGATGGCGATCAGCAGGAAGTTGAGCGCGTCCATCATGCCGATGGCGGCGACAGACGCAGGCCCGAGGTGGCTCGCCATCGCCATCACCACGGTGCCGGTGAGCACCAGGGCCATCTCCTGCAGCAGCACCGGCCCGGCCAGGCGCCACACGCCACGCGGGCGGTCGAAGCGACGCCGCCACTGGTGGCGGACCCAGCGCAGGTGCGAAGCGATGGCAGGCGAGTTCAAGCGGATCAACTTAGCTCAAGCCCGGTGACCCGCGCTGTCACCTGGAGCAACCGGCGTCAGCCGGCGTGCGATTCGTACACCAGCACCGCCGCGGCCAGGTCTTCCAGGGCCGTGCCCACCGACTTGAAGACCGTGCGCTCCGTCACGGACAGGCGCCCCGGTGCTTGGCCGCGGCACAGCCGTGCGAGCGTGCTGCGCACCTCGGCCGGCGCGAACACCCCGCGCGAGATCGGCCCCAGCAGTTCGCCGCTCTTGTGCCACGCCTCTTCGGTGTCGACGTGCAGGCTGGCACCGCGGAAGCAATCGTCGTCGGCCTCGCGCATGGCCGGCGTGAAGCTGCCGATGAGGTCGAGGTGGCTCCCGGCGTGCAGCCAAGCGCCGTGCACCACCGGCTCGGTGGCCAGCGTGGCACAGCTCACGATGTCGGCCTGCGCCACGGCGGTGGCCAGGTCGCCCACCGCGCTGGCCGCGATGCCATGTTCGCCGAGGCGTGCGGCCAGTTGCTGCGCCGACGCTGCGTTGCGGCTCCACACGGCGAATTGTTCGATCGGCAACACACTGCGATACGCCTCGGCCAGCAGGCTGGCCACGCGACCGGCGCCGATCACCAGCAGGCGGCGCGCATCCGGCCGTGCGAGGTAAGACGCCGCCAGCGCGGACGCTGCCGCGGTGCGCCGCGACGTGATCTCGTCGCCGTCCATCTGCGCCAGCGGCACGCCGGTGCGGGCGTCGTAGAGCAGGTAGGTGGAGTGCAGGCCGGGCAGGCCCTGGCGCGAGTTGCCGGGCGCGATCATCACGGTCTTGAGGCCGAAGTAGCGGCCCGCTTGCCAAGCCGGCATGACCAGCACGGTGAGATCGGCGGCACCATCGACCGGCAGCGTGTGCACGCCACGCGCGGGCACCTCGCAGCCCTCGGCGAACATCTTCGCCAGGGCCGGCACCAGGCGGTCGAAGCCCAGTGCAGCACGGGTGGTGGCGGTATCGAAGAGTTTCATGGGTGGCGCTCAGCGAAGTGACTGTGACACACTGCCCGCGATGCACGTGAAGAAGACAACCACCACCCGCAAACGCGGCTTCACCCTGACCGAAGTGATGGTGGTCGTGGCCATCATCGCCATCCTCGCGCTGATGGCCGTGCCCAGCATGCAAGGCAAGTACGTGCGCGAGCAGATCGCCGAGGGCGTGCAACTGGCCAAGATCGCCAAGGACCCCGTGGCCCTGGCCTGGACGGCCACCAAGACCCTGCCCGACGACAACACCAGCGCCGGGTTGCCGGCACCGGACAAGATTGTCAGCAACGTGGTGAAGTCGGTCACCGTGGAAGGCGGCGCGATCCACATCGTGTTCGGCAACCGCGCCAACGGGGCACTCAAGGGCAAGACGCTGTCGCTGCGGCCCGCCGTGGTGGAAGACGCTCAGATCGTGCCGGTCGCCTGGGTCTGCGGCCACGCGCGCGCACCCGAGAACATGCGGGCGATGGGCGCGGACAGGACCGACATCACCAACAACTACCTGCCGCTCAACTGCCTTTGACGCGCGCCTTTCAGTGCGCGGCGGCCGGCTTCTCGCCGAAGGCCAGTTCAGCCGCGATGCGCCCGCGCACCAGATCCGACAGCTCGCGCCGTTCGTGCTCCGCGGTCGACAGGGCCGGCAGCAGCGCCACGCGCACCCGCAGTCGCCGAGCCCGCACCACCTGCCACAGCGAACTCACGAGCGTCGTGTCGCCCACCCACACCACGGCGCGGCTGGGTTGCGAATCGGCATCGGCGTAGCTGAGTGCCACCGGCTGCACCGGCGTGCGCGTCGACACCGCCGACTGCAGCAGGTTGGCATGGAAGGGCAGCAGCGAACTGCCGTCGCCGGTCGTGCCCTCGGGAAACATCGCGACCGTGTCACCGCGCGTGAGCGCATCGGCAATCTGGTGCACCACACGCAAGGCATCGCGCTTGCGTTCGCGCTCGATGAACAAGGTGCCGCCGCAGGCGACCAGCCAGCCCAGCACCGGCCAGTGCCGCACGTCGGCCTTGGACACGAAGCGCGCCGGGCTCACCGCATTGATGGCCAGAATGTCGAGCCAGGAGATGTGGTTGGCCACCAGCAGCACCGGCCCGGCATGCGGCACGCCGCTGCCTTCGACCTCCATGCCCAGCGCACGGGCCATCTGCGCGCACCAGCGGCCGGTCTGCTCCATGCGCTTGTCCGGGCCAATGAAGGGAAAGATCAGCGCACAGCGCAGCAGGCCGGCGCCGATGCGCAGCACGCACCAGCCCAGGCGCCACAGGCCTCGCAGGGTTCTCAGCACCGTGTTCAGTCCGTCTCGTGCGCGACGTGGCCGCCCACCAGCGTGTAGCGCACACGGCCCGGCAGTTCATAGCCGGCAAAGGGCGAGTGCTTGCCTTGGCTCTTCAGGGCGGCCGGCTGCACCGTCCAGTGCGCCTTCGGGTCGAACACGCACACGTCGGCCACACCCCCTTCGACCAGGCGGCCGGCGCTCGACGCCAGCGAGCCCAGCGCATCGCCCAGCACGCGCACCGGGTCGCAGCTCACGGAAGCGATCGCCTTGCGCAGGCCCACCCCCTGCTCCTCGCCCCACTTGAGCGCAAGGCTCAACAGCAGCTCCAGGCCGGTGGCCCCGGGCTCGGCTTCGGCAAAGGGCAGGTTCTTGGCGTCTTCGTCGACCGGCGTGTGGTCGCTGACGAGTGCATCCACCGTGCCATCGGCCAGCGCGGCACGGATCGCATCGCGGTCGCGCTGCTGGCGCAGCGGCGGCGTGAGCCGCATGGCGGCGTTGAAGTAGCCGATGTCGACGTCGGTGAGGTGCAGGTGGTTCACGCTCACGTCGCAGGTGACGGCCAGGCCCTCGGCCTTGGCCTGGCGCACGAGCTCGATGCCGGCGGCGCTGCTGATGCGGCACAGGTGCACGCGCGCGCCCGTCACGCGCATCAGCTCGAAGATGGTGTGCAGAGCAATCGTCTCGGCGATCACCGGAATGCCCGCCAGGCCCAGGCGCGTAGCGAGCGCGCCGCTGGCGGCCACGCCCTTGCCGAGGTAGGCGTCTTGCGGCCGCAGCCACACGGCGTAGCCGAAGGTCGATGCGTACTGCAGCGCGCGTTGCAGCACCATGGTGTCAGCAAGCGCCACGTCGGCCTGCGAGAAGCCCACGCAGCCGGCTTCGGTGAGCTCGGCCATCTCGGTGAGCACTTCGCCGGCCAGGCCGCGCGTGAGCGCACCCAGCGGGTAGAGGTGCGAGTGGTTGAGGTTGCGCGCGCGGAACTTGAGCATCTCGACGAGGCCAGGCTCGTCGAGCGTCGGGTCGGTGTCGGGCGGGCACACGAGGCTGGTCACGCCGCCGGCCACAGCGGCGGCCATCTCAGACTCCAGCATGCCCTCGTGCTCGTGCCCCGGCTCGCGCAGGCGAGCGGCCAGGTCCACCAGGCCAGGCGCCACGATCAACCCACTGGCGTCGATCGTGCGCGTCGGGCGGAACTCGGGGCTCACCGCGCCCAGCGAGACGATGCGGCCCGCGGCCACCGCGACGTCGGCAATCTCATCTCGCCCGCTCGCCGGGTCGAGCAAGCGACCGTTCTTGATCAGGAGCTTCATGTGTTCTTGTCTCTCCTCAGGCGTTGTTGCCGGCGATGGTGGACATGACGGCCATGCGCACCGCGATGCCAAAGGTGACCTGCGGCAAGATCACGCTCTGCTTGCCGTCGGCCACCGACGAGTCGATCTCCACGCCGCGGTTGATCGGGCCCGGGTGCATCACGATGGCGTCGGGCTTGGCGTGCGCGAGCTTCTCCTGCGTGAGGCCGTAGTTCTTGAAGAACTCGCCGGCGCTGGGCAGCATGGCGCCGCTCATGCGCTCGTTCTGCAGGCGCAGCATGATGATCACGTCGGCACCCTTGATGCCTTCGACCATGTCATGGCACACGCGCACGCCCATCTCCTTCAGGTCGCCCGGCACCAGGGTCTTGGGGCCGACGGCGCGGATCTCTGGCACGCCCAGCGTGGTGAGTGCGTTGATGTCGGAACGCGCCACGCGCGAGTGCACGATGTCGCCGACCACCGCCACCGTGAGGTTGGTGAAGTCCTTCTTGTAGTGGCGGATGGTGTACATGTCGAGCAGGCCCTGCGTCGGGTGCGCGTGGCGGCCATCTCCGGCGTTGACCACGTGCACGTGCGGCGCGCAGTGCTGTGCAATCAGGTAGGGTGCGCCGCTCTCGCTGTGGCGCACCACGAACATGTCGGCGTGCATGGCCGACAGGTTGGCGATGGTGTCGAGCAGGCTCTCGCCCTTGGCGGCGCTCGACTTGGCGATGTCGAGGTTGATCACGTCGGCCGACAGCCGCTTGGCCGCGATCTCGAAGGTGGTGCGCGTGCGCGTGCTGTTCTCGAAGAAGAGGTTGAACACGCTCTTGCCGCGCAAGAGCGGCACCTTCTTGACCTCGCGGTCGTTCACGCTCAGGAAGGTGCCGGCGGTGTCGAGGATGTTGTGCAGCACCTGGCGCGGCAAGCCTTCGATGGAGAGCAGGTGGATCAGCTCGCCGTGCTTGTTGAGTTGCGGGTTTCGCGTCATCAAGCCTCCTTGTGTTCTTGAATGTCGAAGCTGAAGCGGCCGTCGTCGCTGCGCGCCAGGCGCAGCTTGTGCTCCTTGGGCAGGGTGATGCGTGCGGCGGAATAGGCCGGGTGGATGGGCAGCTCGCGACCGCCGCGGTCGACCAGCACCGCCAGCGTCACGCTGGCCGGCCGGCCGAAGTCGAACAGCTCGTTGATCACTGCACGCGTGGTGCGGCCGGTGTAGAGCACGTCGTCGATCAGCACGATGGGCCGGCCGTCGATCTCGAACGGCAGCTTGGTCGGGTCGGCACTGCTCATGCCGCGGGAAGAAAAGTCGTCTCGGTGCAGGGCGCTGGAGATGACGCCGATTTCGCCGGGCAGCTTCAGGTCACGCTGCAGGCGCTCGGCCAGCCAAGCTCCGCCGGACCAGATGCCCACCAGGGCCGAACCGGGTTGCAGCAGGCCGCGCACGCCGGAGAGCAGGTCGGCGTACAAGGCCTCGGCGTCTAGGTGCAAGGTCGTCATGGCAAGTCTTTCAGGAACTGCTCCAGGATGATGGCCGCCGAGGCGGCGTCCACATCGCTGGCGCCTTGGGCGTGGGCCTCGGTGGTGGTGTAGCGCTCGTCCACCTCGTGCACCGGCAGCTTGAAGCGGCCATGCAGCTGGCGGGCGAAGCGTTGCGCGCGGGCGGTATTGTCGTGCGCCGCACCATCGGGATGGAAGGGCACACCCACCACCAGCGCGTCGGGTTGCCATTCGGCAATCAGGGCGCCCAGCGCGGCGAAGCGGGCGTCGCCCTCGGCAGCCACCGTCTTGAGCGGCGTGGCCGTGCGCGTGAGGGTGTTGCCGCTGGCCACACCCACGCGCTTGGTACCGAAATCAAAAGCGAGAAATGAGCGGGGGGTTTGGTAGGGCTGAGCCGCAAAGCTCATGCGTGCCCCGCCTCTTGACTCAGCATGCGTGGATCGATCCCCAGCAGCGACAGCGCCTTGTCGTAGCGCTGCTCCACCGGGGTGTCGAAGATGATGCCCGGCTCGGCGCTCACGTTGATCCAGCCGTTGCGGCCGATCTCTTCTTCGAGCTGGCCGGCGCTCCAGCCGCTGTAGCCGAGCGTGACCAGGATCTTCTTCGGGCCTGCGCCGTTGGAGAGCGCTTCCAGCACGTCCTTGCTGGTGGTCATCTCCAGCCCGCCGGGGATCTGCAGCGAGGAGTTGTAGTGGCCGCCTTCGTCGCCATCACCACCCAGGCGCTCGTGCAGCACAAAGCCGCGCTCGGTCTGCACCGGGCCGCCGAAGTAGACCGGGGCCTCGGCCAGATCGGCGCGGTCGAGCGTGAGCTCGACCTTCTCGAACAGGTTCTTCAGCTTGATGTCGATCGGCTTGTTGATCACCAGGCCGAGCGCGCCCTTGTCGGTGTGCTCGCACATGTAGATGACCGCACCGGCGAAGGTGTCATCGGCCATGCCGGGCATGGCGATGAGGAACTGATTGGTGAGGTTGATCGCGGCACCGGGCATGGGGCGCATTTTATTCCTGCGGCACACTGCTCCGATGGAAAAGGTTTTGGATTCGGCCCTGGTCTGGTTCCGGCGCGACCTGCGCGCCTGCGACCACGCCGCCCTGTTTCATGCATTGAAGGCCGCCCGCAAGGTGTGGTGCGCTTTCATCTTCGACCGCGAGATCCTCGACGCCCTGCCTCGTGCCGACCGGCGTGTCGAGTTCATCCACGACAGCCTGGCCGCGCTCGACGCCGACCTGCGCCGCTTGCAGCCCGAAGGCGGACTGATCGTGCGCCACGGCCTGGCCATCGACGAGCTGCCGCACCTGGCCGCCCAACTGCACGTGCAGGCGGTCTACGCCAACCACGACGACGAGCCCGCGGCGCTTGCACGGGACAGCCGGGTGCGCGGCGCGCTGGCCAACATCGGCATCGCGCTGCACACCAGCAAAGACCACGTGGTCTTCGAGCGCAGCGAAGTGCTCACCGCCAGCGGCACGCCGTTCAGCGTGTTCACGCCCTACAAGAACGCCTGGCTGAAGAAGCTGGAGCCGTTCTATGTGAGCGCCTACCCCGTCGAGAAGTACGCCACCAGCCTGGCCGCATTGCCTGACGGGGTGCGCGCAGGCGTGCCCCTGCTGACCGAGATCGGCTTCGAGGCGACCAACCTGCACGAGATGAAGCTCGGCGCCGGCAGCGCAGGCGCGCACGAGATGCTGGCCGACTTCCTGCCGCGCATGGACCGCTACGGCGACACACGCGACTTCCCGGCGGTGAAGGGGCCGAGCTATCTGTCGACGCACCTGCGCTTCGGCACGGTCTCGATCCGCGAACTGGCGCGGGAGGCAGCCACCCGCATGCACCACGGCTCCAGCGGCGCGGCGACCTGGCTGTCGGAGCTGATCTGGCGCGACTTCTATCACCAGGTGCTACACCACCACCCGCACGTGGTGAGCGCGAGCTTCAAGCCCGCCTACGACGCCATCCGGTGGGAGCACGGCAAGCAGGCCGAGGCGCACTTCAGCGCCTGGTGCCAGGGCCGCACCGGCTATCCGCTTGTCGACGCGGCCATGGCGCAGATCAACCAGACGGGTTACATGCACAACCGCCTGCGCATGGTCGTGGCGAGCTTCCTGGTGAAGGATCTCGGCATCGACTGGCGCTGGGGCGAGCGCTACTTCGCCGAGAAGCTCAACGACTACGACCTCGCTGCCAACAACGGCGGTTGGCAATGGGCCGCCTCCACCGGTTGCGATGCGCAGCCGTACTTCCGCATCTTCAACCCGGTGAGCCAGAGCGAGAAGTTCGACGCCACCGGCAAGTTCATCCGCCGCTACCTGCCGCAGCTGGCGAAGCTGCCGGACAAGGCGATCCATGCGCCCTGGCTGGCGCGGCCGATCGAGCTGGCAGAAGGCGGTGTGCGCCTGGGTACCGACTACCCCGAGCCCATCGTGATGCACGAGGAAGCGCGGCAAAGAACGCTGGAGCGCTACGCCGTGGTCAAGCAAACGAAGTGAAGCGATCCATCAAGCAACGCCCGTGGATCCGGCTCTGCCGGTCCACCAGGCGGCGCCCCTCGGGGGCAGGAGCGCAGCGCGCTGGGGGCTAAAAGAGCTCCACGTCGCCGATCTTGGATTCGTCTTCCAGGTCACCGCGCGCCACCAGCTCCGCATGGCTTTGCACCTGGTTGCGGCCGTGGCCCTTGGCGAAGTACACCGCCCGGTCGGCGCGCTCGAAGGCCGCGCTGGGCGCGTCGCCCGGCTTGACCTCGGTGAAGCCGATGCTGATGGTGATCTGCCCCACCTGCGGGAACGGGTAGCTGGCGGTGTTGCTGCGCATACGCTCCAGCGCCAGCGCCGCATCCTGCTCAGAGGCGCAGCGCATCAGCACCACGAACTCTTCGCCACCGAAGCGGTAGAGGCGGTCATGGAAGCGGAAGCTGCTGCGCATCAGGCGCGACAGCAGCAGCAGCACTTCGTCGCCGATCAGGTGGCCATAGGTGTCGTTGACCGACTTGAAGTGGTCAATGTCGATCACCCCCAGCCAGTGCCGGTGCACGCTGGGCTCCTGGCGGCGGCTGTCGTTGACCACCGCGACGGCCCCGCTGGGCTCGCTGGTGGCCTTGAGGAAGCTCTCGTCGAAGGTCTTGCGGTTGAGCAAGCCGGTGAGCGTGTCGCGCTCGCTGTAGTCGAGCAGCGCCTGGAAGTTGCGGTAGATGCGCAGGATGCTGCCCACCATGCGGCGCGACTCGTCCTTCAACGGCTCGGCGGTCTCGATCTCCATCACACCCACGACCTCGCGGTCGGTGCTGACGGGGAACAGGCTCAGGCTGTGGCGGCCCGGCACGGTGACGACCACGGCCTGGCCCTTCAGGGCCTGCATGCGCTCGGGGAAGAGGTCCAGCGGCGGCAGTGTCTCCACGTCGGCCCACACGGGGTCGGCGGTGGCCACCGCGTCGTGCTCGCCCAGGCGGGCGCGGGTGATCCAGCGTTCGTTGCCGGCCTCGCCCACACAGCGGAAGATCGTGACGGCGCGCGGGTGCAGCATGTCGCGCAGGGCCCCCACCAAGGTCACGTCGAGGATGTCTCGGTCCCGAAAACCTGTCAGTTCGGCGAGATGTTCGACTAATTCAGACATTGGAAGGGTACCGCCAGGCGAGACATGCGCTCGCCTAGACCGCCGTTGGCATGGCCGTGTAGCGGCCGATCAGTGCCAGCAAGTCTTCTTCGGAGTACGGCTTGCCAAGGTAGTGATCAACGCCCAGTTCGGCTGCGTAGTCGCGGTGCTTCTGCGCGATGCGCGAGGTGATCATGATCACCGGCAGGCCACGCAGGCGCGCATCGCCGCGGATGTTGCGCACCAGGTCGAAGCCGTCCATGCGCGGCATCTCGATGTCGCTCAGCACCACTTGCGGAAGGTCTTCAGCCAGGCGCTCCAGCGCTTCGATGCCGTCCTTGGCCAGCACGACACGGTAGCCCTCGCGCACCAGCAGGCGCTGGGTCACGCGGCGCACGGTGAGCGAATCGTCGACCACCAGCACCAGCGGCGCGAGTTGCACGGCCGGCTCTTCCTCGGCGACCGGCAGCAGCGGCTCGTGCGACGACGCGCCGAGCGAGGCAACCGTGGCGGCTCGGGCGCTTTCGCCATACAGCGTGGCCAAGGCCACCGGGTTGTAGATGAGTGCCACCGAGCCCGAAGCCAGCAGCGTCATGCCGGCGAGACCTGGCAGGCGCGACAGCTGCGGCCCGAGGTTCTTCACCACCACTTCCTGCGTGCCCAGCACTTCGTCGACGTGCAAGGCAATGCGCTGTTGCGCACTGCGCACCACGATCACCGGCCGGGTGCGGCCAACCATTTCCTGGCTGCGCGGCCCTTCCTGCAGGAGCGAGCCGAACCAGAAGAACAGCAGCGAGCGCTCGCCCAGCGGGTAGGAGCCGCTGGCGTAGGCCGCCTCCAGTTCCTTGGTGCTGGCACGGCGCACGATCTCGATCAGCGTGGCCGGCAAGGCCACGACGGTGGTGCCGCAGCGCACCATCACGACCTGCGTCACGGCGGTGGTCAGCGGCAGCACGAGCTTGAAGCTGGTGCCCTGGCCAGCGGCGGTGGCAGTCTCGATGCGGCCGCCCATGGCGTTCACTTCGGAGCGCACCACGTCCATGCCCACGCCACGGCCGGCGAGTTCGGTCACCGTGTCGGCGGTCGAGAAGCCGGGAGTGAAGATCAGGTTGGCCAGGTCGCCTGCGCCGTGCTGCTCATTGGCCTGGATCAGGCCCATGGCGAGGCCCTTCTCGCGGATGCGCTGCAGGTTGAGGCCGGCGCCGTCGTCGCGGAACTCCACGCCGACTTCGTTGCCTTCCTGGTGGACCGCCACCACGATGTTGCCAGCGGCGTCCTTCCCCGCTGCGGTGCGCGCCTCAGGCGTTTCGATGCCGTGCGTCACGCAGTTGCGCAGCAGGTGTTCGAAGGCCGGCGTCATCCGGTCGAGCACGCCTCGGTCGATTTCGATCGAGCCGCCGACGATGTCGAGACGCACCTGCTTGCCGGTTTCCTTGGCCGCCTGGCGAACCACGCGATACAGACGGTCGGAGGTGCTTTCGAACTCGACCATGCGGGTACGCAGCAAGTCGTCTTGCAGGTCGCGCGTGAGTCGGGCCTGGGCGGCGAGTTCGTCTTCCGTCGTTTCCAGCGTGCGCGTGAGCGTGCGCTGCACCGTGGCCACGTCGTTCACCGACTCGGCCATCATGCGGGTGAGTTCCTGGAAGCGCGTGAAGCGGTCGGACTCCAGCGGGTCGAAGGTCTCGTGGGCGGCCTTCGCGGCTTCCTGCCGCGAGATCATCTGCGTTTCGGCCTGGAACTCGATGTCGCGCAGCTGCAGGCGCAGACGCTCCAGGTTGTCAGTCAGGTCGCCCAGCGAACCGCGGATGTTGCCCACCTCGGCCTCGATCCGCGAGCGCGTGATGCTCACCTCACCGGCCTGGTTGACCAGACGCTCGAGCAGCGGGCCTCGCACGCGTACCGCGGCGTTGGATGCGCCGACGTTGCGGTCGGCCGCGGTCTGGACCTGAGCCTCGGCGCCGGAGGCGGCAAAGCGCGACCAATCGACGTCACGCGTCGATGATGATGCAGCGGCAGAGCCAGCAGGAGCGGGTGCCGCGGCCACGGGAGCCACGGGCGCTTCAACCGGTGCTTGCGGCGCCGGTTGTTGCGGCTGCACCAGCTGCGTGGTGGCAATGGGTGCCAGCACGGGCGCCACAGGCGCGGGCGCAGGAGCAGCCACCACCGGTTGGGGTTCGTCGAGCGCGGCGTGCACCGAGTCTTCTGCCTCGGCATAGGCCTGGGCGTCGCGCGAACGCAGCGCCTCGAAGGTGGCCGACAACGCATCAGAGCGTGCCTGCAGGGCTTCGACATCTGCCGCGCTTGCCACCGGCTGTGCCAGCAGGTGCTCGATCAGCGTCTCCAGGCGGTGGGCCATTTCACCCAGCCGCATCGCGCCGGCCAGACGGGCACCGCCCTTGAGCGTGTGCAGGGTGCGCATGCAGGCCGCGGCCGGGCCGTTGTCCGTCGGGCGGCGGGCCCATTCGCGCAGCTTGGAGTCGAGTTGCGGCAACAGTTCTTCGGCTTCTTCCTCGAAGATCGGGAAGAGTTCGGCGTCGACCGCATCGACGGCGTCGATGTCGTCTTCACCATCGAGCGCATCGGCACGCACCGGGGCGGCACGGGCCGGCTCGACGGGCAGAGGGGCCAGGGCCTTGAACTCGGCCTGGCCGAGCGCACCGGTGTGGGTGTCCAGGCCACCGAAAGAGCTGTCGACGTGGGCGACCAGCGCTTCGGAGTTGGCCACCGTCAGCGGTGCCGGGCGCGAGCTGCGAGCCAGCGGCTCGGGCGGCGGCGCCGCGACGACCTCGGGCTCGGGCAGCGGCTCAGGCTGCAGCTCCGGTTCGGGCTCAGGCAACGGAGCCAACGCCTCCTCGACCGGCGCATCGGCGGCATTGACCGCTTCGAGGCGGCGTGCCGAACTGATCTCGTGCTCGGCCAGGCGTTGCAGCAGTTCCGGTGCCACCGGCTTCAGGAAGCCGGCCGCGAACTGGTGCAGCAGGCGGCGGATCTCTTCGGCGGCATCGACGAACAGTCGTGCTTCGTCAGGCGTGCCATGGCCGATGGCGTGCGAGCGCATCAACGCATGCTCGACCAGGCGCGACAGGTGCGACAGGTCGGCAAAGCCCACCGTGGCGGAACTGCCGGCCAGCGAATGGGCCAGCGCAATGGGCACTTCGCCAATCGGGCGATGCAACTCCATGCCCCACTCGGCCACGTCGGTGGTCAGGCGGCGCGAGAGCTCGTCGGCCTCATTGAGGTAGATGTTGAACAGCGGGATGCTGATGCGCAGGTCGCCGACCACCTTGACCTGGTCGTCGTCGGAGGGCGTCGGCGTTGCCGGTGCAGGCTCTTCCACCTGCGGCGCCGGCGCGGCTTCAACCACCGTCGGGGCGTCGGCGGCGGCAAACAGCTTGTCGTCGAGGTCGAGTTCGATCATCTCCACCGACTCGGCGGTGGGGAGCAGATCTTCAGTGGCTTGATGGGGCTCGACGACCGTCGGCGCATCGAAAGCCTGCAGCACGTCGGCTGCCGGCAACTCAACGGGCGGGGTCGCGGCCTCGGGGGCCGCCAGGGGTTTTGGGTCGTCGAACGATCCCAGGTCGAGGTCAAAAGACAGCTCCGGCATGGCAGCCGGGGCACTGACAGGTGCCGGGGCAGGCACAGGTTCGGCAGCTGGTGGCAGCACCAGATCCTGCGCGCTCGGGATGTCGGCAGGGAACGAGAGCGACATCATCGGCAGGTCGGCCGCGGCCGAAGGCACGATGGACGGCACCGGCTCGCCACGCGACAGCGCGTCGGCCGCAGCCTTCACCGGCGCGGCACTGAAGGCGCCCGGCTGCTGGACGGCAATCGCTTCGACCCAGTCGCTGAAGTAGCTCAGTGCGTTGTCCGAGAAACCGAGCAGAGCCGGATCGGCCGCCTTCTGTTCGGCCAGCCAGCTGTTGTAGAGCTGCTCGCAGACCCAGCCGGCGTCGCCGAATTCCTTCAGCCCGACCATGCGCGAGCTGCCCTTCAGCGTGTGGAAGGCGCGGCGCACCGTGGTGAGCTGCTCCAGGTTGGCCGGCGAATTGGTCAACTGCGCCAGGGCACCTTGAGCGGTCTCGATCCCTTCGCGCGCTTCCTCGAGGAAGATCTCGCGCATCTCGGGGTCGTCGCCGAGGTCGGTGGCCATGCTCGTGGGCGTGGGCACCAGCGGCTGCGGAGCCGGTGGCGGGGCCTTGGGCACAACGGGCGCTTCATCCAGCGGGATCGGCTCGCTGGCGGTGTGGACGAAGTCCGCCAGGGCTTCAGAAAGCTGCTCGCGCGCGGCGGCAACCTGGGCCGGGCCGGCGGCGTGTTCGATGGCGTTCTGGGCCTGCGCCACGGCGGCTTGCAACTCGGGCTGCGCCGCGGCCTGCGCTTCGTGCGACAGGTGTTCCAGGTTGCGCGTGACCTCGTCGAGCGGCACGCGGTCGCTCACGGCGGCAAACGCCAGCGACTGGGCCTGTTCGATCAGGCGCGGTTCGACCGCCTGCACTGTGGGAACCACCAGGTTGGAGGCATTGCGCGCGGCGGCGCTGCGGCCCATCAGCGGGCTGAGCGTGCCGGCTTGCGCGTCGAACACGAACAGCGACTTGGCCATCTGCGGCTGCACGCTGAGCATGTCGATCAGGAAGCCCAGAGCGCCGAGGTTGCTGGCCAGGCGGTCGAAGGTGCCCGACTGCACAACCTGCTGCGGGTCGACGTCGGTAGCGAGCAGGCCATCGACGTCGTCGCGCATGCGCAGCACGGCATGTGCGGCCTGGTCCATGCCCAGCACCGACAGCACGCCGCGCATCGAACCCATCAGGCCCGGCACCGGAGCCAGGGCATCGCGCTGCGTCGGGTTGCGGAAGAACTGGTCGATGTGCTTTTCGGCCTCGGAAAGCGAGTGGCGAAGTTCCTGTACCACGCTGCCCATGGTCTGGCGGTCGGACACGCGGCGGTACAGCTCCTCCATCCACGCTTCGAGCGGGTCGGGGGTGTGGCCGGCGCGCACCGAGGCAATGCGCTGGGCCAGGCGACGTACGCGCTGGCCTTCGTCGGGGCTGTCGAAGTCGCCGTCTTCCAGCGAGGCTTCGAGGTACAGCACGCTGGTGGCCACTTCCATCGCCAGCGCCGGCTGCGGCGCGGCGCCGGCCTGCTGGGTCTGGTTGACGGCATGGCCCAGCTCGTCGGCGAGCAACTCGCCGTTGGGGTAGAGGCGCTTGAGCGAATCGCCGACCAGGGAGAACTGCTCGGACAGCCCGCTCAGGCGGTGCATTTCACCGCCGGCAATGGCCGACCAGACGTCCTTGGCGCTGGCCACGCGCTTGCGCGCCTGCGCGATCACGGCCGGGTCGAAGCGGCCCAGGCGGTTGACTTCATAGTCGGCCGGCACGTACTGCGCGAGGCCATAGGCTTGGCGCACCGCGGCCAGGCGCGGGGCCTTGCGGCCATCGCCGGGCGATGCGCTCTGGGCGCAGAAGAAGAGCAGGTCTTGCGCAAGACGCTCGGAGACATCCGACTCGCCGCGCTCGAACACACGGAACTGGGCCAGCAGGCGCGAGGCAACACGCTTGCTGAACAGGTCCGCCTTGAGGAAGCCCTGGCCCTGACTTTCGAAGAAGGCAGCCGCCAACTTCCACAGGGTCGATGCCGGCATGCTGGACGCACCGGCGCCCAGGCCAGCACAGATGTCGCTCATGGCCAGCGCCGCCTTGGCGTTCTGGCCGCGCATCAACAGCAGCAGTTGTTTCTCGAGGGCAGCGCGCGCTGTTTCGTCGGCCGCCTGCGGGGTCACGCCCTTTTCATGGGCGAGATCGAGCCAGCGCCAGTCGACGGTCCACAGGTCGGCCGGGTGGACACGCTCGGCACCCGCCAGCGTCTGCACGGCCTGGTAGCGCGGGAACAGGGCAAGCGGCGACACCGGCTTGCCCGACAGCATGCGCTGCAGGTAGTCGAGCAAGGCGAAAGAGGCCAGCTCGATGGTTTCGACATCGGCAGCGGTCAGCTTGTCGGGCTTGGCGACAAAGCGCTGCACGGCGGCTTCGCTCGCACGCAGCACCACGGCCACAGACGGCAGCCCGACCAGTTCGAGCGCACCGACGCCTTGATGGATCTGCTGCCGCGCACTGCGCAGCACGGCCGGGTCGACGGCGTCGACATCGGATCCGCTGACCGATTCGCTCTCTTTGACGAAACGGCGCAGGGCCTTGTGGGCGTTGTCGAGCGAGCGGCGCAGCTCTTCATGCACCCACGCCAACGCACTGAGGTCGTCGCTCATCTCGCTCATGGTGTCACTCGTCGTCGCGTGGCTGTCCATCCGATACCTTGTGTCGAGTCAGGGGCTGCGGCCCATCAGGCCGCAGGCGCTGTGTATCAACCGATCTTGAACCGGGCGACCGACTGCTTCAGTTCTTCAGCAGTACGGGACAGTTCGCGCACCATCTGGGCCGTGGAACGCGTACCTTCACCAGTTTGCTCCGTCACCGCAAAAATGTGCTGGATGTTGGCTGCCACCACGTTGGCCGATTCGGCTTCGCGGGATGCCTGGTTGGAAATCTGCGAAATCAGGTCGGCAAGCTGGCGTGACACGCGGTCGATGTCGCCGAGCGCGTTACCTGCCGCGTCAGACAGTCGGGTACCTTCCACCACACCCTGCGTGGAGCGCTCCATGGCGCCCACCGCGTCCTGGGTGTCGGTCTGAATGGTCTTCACCAGGGCCGCAATCTGGCGCGTTGCATCGCCGGAGCGTTCTGCAAGCCGCTGCACTTCTTCCGCAACCACCGAGAAGCCCCGGCCGGCTTCACCGGCCGATGCGGCTTGAATGGCAGCGTTCAGTGCCAGCACGTTCGTCTGTTCCGTAATGTCCGAAATCAGTTCGGTGATTTCACCAATCTCCTGCGACGACTCGCCGAGTCGCTTGATCCGCTTGGATGTCTCCTGGATCTGGTCGCGGATCGAGTTCATACCGCCGATCGTGTTCTGCACAGCCGTCAGACCCGACTCGGCAGCTTGCAGCGATTGACGCGCCACCTGGGCGGTTTGCTGGGCTTGTGCCGACACTTCGTTGATTCGGCCTGCCATCTGAAGCACCGACTCGCCGGTTTCGCGAATCTCGCGCAGCTGTTCGTCGGAGGCTGCCAGCAGTTCGGTCGACGTGGCTTCCACCTGCTGCGTCGTTTCGGTCACCCGGCCTACCGTGCCTTGCACCTGCGACACCAGGGTACGCAGTTCTTCCACCGTGTAGTTCACCGAGTCGGCGATGGCGCCCGTGATGTCCTCGGTCACGGTTGCTTGCTGTGTCAAGTCACCCTCAGCAACCGTCTGCAGTTCGTTCATCAATCGCAAAATGGCGGCCTGGTTGGCGTCGTTGACGCGCTTGGCTTCCTGTTCCTGGCGTTCTGCTTCGAGCTGCTGGGCCTTTGCCAGCGAGGCGCGTTGGGCCTGGTCGTTCACGTACAACTTCAGCAGACCGGCACCGCCGGCGGCCAGCAAGATTGCGAACAGCAGCAGGGCCACCAGGGCCACGCGGCTGAAGCCGGTTTCCGAACCGAGGCGGTCCTGCACTGTTTCCAGGCCCTTACGCAGCGGTTCGCTGTCGGCAATGATCGATGCCTGGGCTTCACGCGCAGACACCAGACCTTGCAGGTTGCCCAGAATCGAACCGGCTTCCGTGCGGGTCTCTTCGTACTGCTTCAGCAGGGCTTGCAGACGCTCCTTGGTCTGGGCGTCCTTGGTGCCCGGCAGGCGCAGCTCCTGGTTGCCGTTGAGCAGACCGTCGGCGATTTCGCGGAAGGAGTTCAAGTCCTTGCCGAGCAAGAACACGGCTTCGGGCGACACGCCTTCCATGGTCAGGAACTCGTTGGCCGACTTGCCGATACGCTGCGTCAACATCACCAACTGGCCCACGGCCGACAGTTCGGCCGGCGAGGCCTCCTGCTGCAGCTTGAGCGACGACACCGTCTCGGCGATTTCCAGCAGGTCGGACGACTGGCGGTTGATGGTGCGAAGTGCCTTGCCCACCTGCGTCAGGATCTTTTCCTGGCCCATCACGGTGTTGGCGTTCTTCTCGGCGCGGTCCACCAGCGGAACCATCGGTGCCAGAGATTCCTGCACCGACGATGGCGCAACGTTGATGTTGTCGTCACCCTTGGCCAGGCCGCGCACGCTCTTGGCGAGCACTTCGGTACTTTCCTTCACCTCCGGGAACGCCTGCGGGCTGCCGATCAGCGCCTGCGACACCGACTTTGCAAGACGCTGCGACTGCATCAACGCCTGACCGGAAGCCGCCACCTGGGCAGAGCCCTTGGCCGCGGAGTTCAAGGAGTAGATCGTCATGCCGATCAGGCCCAGCAGGCCGAGACCCACCAGGCTCAGCAAGATACGCTGCTGGGTGGCGACGGGCTGGTTGCCGATCAGCGGCAAGCCAGTGGCGCCGGGAGCGTCTTCGCTGCCGGGTGGCAGGCGCGTTTCGGAGAAGTCGGCGATCTCGGAGGGAGCGGCCTCGGTGATGATGGACGAATCCATGTGCACCGTGCGTGCCGTCGCGGCGTCTGCGGGGGCCGCATTCGCTGCGGCGCCATCGAGAACCGGACGGTCGAGGGCGATGACGTCGTCGAGCGGGATCACCGAGTTGTCGGCGTCCAGCTCGTTGGAGCGGTCGCGGCCCTTGCCCATGCCTTTGATTTTGTCCAGGAAGCTCATATGTTCCTCGTTCCGTCTTAGCTCAATGTGACTGTCAGAAAGCCTTGGCGCCCAACGCGCGTCAGCCCGCGATCTTCAGAAATGCAGACTCGTTGGCGAGCGCAGCGAGGTTCAGCTCGCGCCACAGCCGGTTGTTCTCGTCCCGGTAGTGCACGCCCACGAAGGACGGCCTCGGCTGGCCATCGTCGGCCTGGGCGGTCAGTTGTTCCAGGCTGCGCAGACCAGCCAACCGGTCGACCATCACGGCACAGTTGATGTTCAGGTCGTTGTTGAAGGCCACGAACCACGACTGGTCGCGGCCCTGCTCCTGCTGCTGCGTGCGGACACCGAGAAAGCCGGCCAGGTCGACCACGCCGTGCAGGCGGCCGCGCAGGTTGGCCACACCCATGAACCAGCGGCTGGTGTAGGGCACCGGCATGGCCGGCGCGAAGGGGAAGATTTCACCGGCTTCCTGCAGAGGAAACAGGAACCCGTGGCCTCCACACTCCACGGCCAGCCAGGACTTGCCGCGTTCTTGCGTACGCGCCACCTTGAGCTTTTCAGCCAGGCGGCTCTGCAGTTCGCGCAATGCTTCCTTATTGGCCATTCACACCTGCCTGCAGAACGTGGAGGGTTGGGTGGAGGGTTTGCATTCGCCGTGCGGGGTTGGGTGGATGCGGATCAGTCGAACGCTTTGATCTTGGCGATCAGCTCGTCGGCGTCGACCGGCTTGACGATGTAATCGCGTGCGCCCTGGCGCATGCCCCACACCTTGTCGGTTTCCTGGTTCTTGCTGGTGCACATGATCACCGGCACGTCGACGAAGCGCGGGTCGCGCGTGATGGCGCGGGTGAGCTGGAAGCCGTTCTGGCCGGGCATCACGACGTCCATCAGGATCAGGTCGGGCTTTTCCTCGCCCAGGCGGCGCATGGCATCTTCACCGTCTTCGGCCGTGCGCACCGTATAGCCACGCTTGGTCAGCAGTTCAGACATGAAGTGGAGTTCGGTCTTCGAATCGTCCACCAGCAGAATTTTCTTGATTGCCATCGCTCGTTACTCCATCTCGGCCGGCCCTCAACGGTGGCCGGCCACATACTCAATCTGATCGCCGATGCTGCTCAACGACTTGCAGCAGCTGGTCCTTGGTGAAGGGCTTGGTCAGGTAGGCCTCGGAACCCACCATGCGGCCTCGTGCCTTGTCGAACAGGCCGTCCTTGGACGACAGCATGATCACCGGCACGGCGGAAAACTTGGGGTTGCGCTTGATGATGGCGCAGGTCTGGTAGCCATCGAGGCGCGGCATCAGGATGTCGCAGAAGATCAGATCGGGCGCGTGGTCGTTCACCTTGGACAAGGCGTCAAAACCATCCTCGGCCAGCAGCACCTGATAGCCGCCTTGCTTCAGAAAGATCTCTGCGCTGCGGCGGATCGTGTTGCTGTCGTCGATGACCAGCACCTTGATGCCTGCAGGGGCTTCGTTGCTCACCAGGTTGTCTCCTCAACGACTGCGGTAGGCACAGGCCGATCCGAAGATCAGATCTGCACCATTTCAAAATCTTCCTTGCGCGCGCCACACTCTGGACACGTCCAGTTCATGGGCACAGCTTCCCAAGGGGTTCCGGGCGCGATGTCGTGGTCAGGATCGCCGGCGGCTTCGTCATAGATCCAACCGCAAATCAGGCACATCCATGTACGCACCGCACTAGCGTCTTTGCTCACGTTTATTCTTTATCGCGTCACTACAATGAGAAAAGATTGTAGCCACGCAAAATCCCGAAAAGGCGTTAGTTTGTGGGCACATACGCCACTTTCCTCACATTTTTCTAGAAGTGCTGGCAAACCGGCATCTTCAGATGGACGCCCCCATGACCACCGACGTCAACCCCACAGAAACCGCCCCTGAGGCCGCCCAGGACAGCCCGGCGCCTGCCTGCGTGATGACCTTCAATGCCAGCGACCCGAGCGGGGCTGGCGGACTGGCCGGTGACGTGGTCACCATCGCCGCCATGGGCGCCCATGCCTTGCCGGTGGTCACGGCCGTGGTCCTGCGCGACACCGCCGAGGTGTTCGACCACAGCGCCATCGACGCCGACGTGGTGGTCGAGCAAGCACGCAGCATCCTCGAAGACGTGACCATCGCCGCCTGGAAGGTGGGCTTCCTGGGTTCGGCCGAGGGTGTGAGCGCCGTGGCCGAAGTGCTGTCCGACTACCCCGACGTGCCTCTGGTGGCCTACATGCCCAACCTGTCATGGGTCGAAGAGGACGACCAGCAGGCCTACCTCGATTCCTTCCGCGAGCTGGTGCTGCCTCAGACCGAGGTGCTGGTCGGCAGTCACCAGACGCTGACCAACTTCCTGCTGCCCGACTGGAGCAGCGAACGCCCGGCCTCGCCGCGCGAACTGGCCGTGGCGGCCTCGCAACATGGCACCCGTTTCGTGCTGGTGACGAGCGTGCCGCTGCCCGACCAGTTCCTCGACAACGTGCTGGCCTCGCCCCAGGGCGCCATCACCGGCGAGAAGTTCGAGCGCTTCGAGGTGAGCTTCGTCGGCGCCGGTGACACCTTGTCGGCCGCGCTGGCTGCCTTGCTGGCCGCCGGGAGCGAACTGCACTCCGCCGTGGGCGAGTCGCTTGCCTTCCTCGACCAGGCGCTGGACGCGGGCTTCCGCCCCGGCATGGGCAACGTGATCCCCGACCGCTTCTTCTGGGCCCTGCCCCCGGGCGAAGAAGGCGAGGGCGGCCCCGAGGCCGATGGCGACGAACAAGCTCCCAAGGATCCGCGCCATGTCCACTAACGCCGCCCTCTTCGAGCGCGCCCAGCGTGTCATCCCCGGCGGCGTCAACTCGCCGGTGCGCGCCTTCAAGGCGGTCGGCGGCACGCCGCGCTTCATCGCTCGCGCCGAAGGCCCCTACATCTTCGACGCCGAGGGCAAGCGCTACATCGACTACATCGGCTCCTGGGGGCCGATGATCCTCGGCCACGGCCACCCAGCCGTGCTTGAGGCGGTGCAGAAGGCCGCGCTCGAAGGCTTCTCCTTCGGCGCCCCCACCGAACGCGAGATCGAGCTGGCCGAGGAGATCCTGAAGCTCGTGCCCAGCATGGAACAGGTGCGCCTGGTCAGCTCGGGCACCGAGGCCGCCATGAGCGCGATCCGCCTGGCGCGCGGCGCCACCGGGCGCAACAAGCTCATCAAGTTCGAAGGCTGCTACCACGGCCACGCCGACGCCCTGCTGGTGAAGGCCGGCTCGGGCCTGGCCACCTTCGGCCACCCCACCAGCGCCGGCGTGCCGGCCGAGGTGGTGCAGCACACGCTGGTGCTCGAATACAACCACATCGGCCAGCTCGAAGAAGCCTTCAAGCTGCACGGCGCCGACCTCGCCTGCGTGGTGATCGAGCCCATCGCCGGCAACATGAACTTCGTGCGCGCCAGCCTGCCCTTCATGAAGCGCTTGCGCGAGCTGTGCAGCCAGCACGGCGCGCTGCTGGTGTTCGACGAGGTGATGACGGGCTTCCGCGTCGCCCTGGGCAGCGCGCAGAGCGTCTACGCCCGCGCCCTGCCCGGCTTCGAGCCCGACATGAGTGTGTTCGGCAAGGTGATCGGCGGCGGCATGCCGCTGGCGGCCTTCGGCGGCAAGCGTGCCGTGATGGAGAAGCTGGCCCCGCTGGGTCCGGTCTACCAGGCCGGCACCTTGTCGGGCAACCCGGTGGCCACGGCCTGCGGCCTGGCCACGCTCAAGCAGATCCAGAAGCCGGGCTATTTCGAGGCCCTGGCAGCGAGCACGCGCCAGCTGGTCGATGGCCTCTCCGCGGCGGCCAAGGAGGCCGGCGTACCCTTCATCGCCGATTGCGAAGGCGGCATGTTCGGCTTCTTCTTCACCGACGCATTGCCGCAGAACTACGCCACCGTGATGGCCACCGACAAGGAGCGCTTCAACCGCTTCTTCCACGGCATGCTGGAGGCAGGCATCTACCTGGCGCCGGCACTCTACGAAGCGGGCTTCGTCAGTTCGGCGCACAGCAGCGCCGACATCGCGGCCACGCACGCCGCTGCGCGACAGGTCCTGCGCACGCTCTGACGCGTCGGCCGGTCAGGCAGGCGACGAGCGCAAGCCGTAGGCCTTACCGCCGACGAACAGGTATTCCACGCGCAGCACCGGCTCGCCCTTCTCTTCGGCGAAGGCGTAGCCCACCACCGACAAGAGCGTGCCGGGCTTGATTTCGGCCACCTTCCACGCTTCCATGCGGCTGAGTGGTGCCAGCTCCAGCTCCCACACCTTGTCGCTGCGCCTGGGCAGCTGAGCCTTGGCAAGGATGGCCGGGCCGTCGAGCCGCGCGCTTTGTGCCGGCACGGCACGCCGGGCCAGGTCGCCCGGCAGGGCCAGCGGTGTCGCCACCTCCAGCATGACCTCGGCATGCGGGTTCTGCCAGACCACTTTGGTGGCGCGGCCTTCGAGGTACAGCGGGCGCTCGGCATCGAAGCTGCTCCAGCCATGGTGAGCCCGTGCAGGCAGCACGAAGCCGGAGGCACCAGCTACCAGAAACACGCGTCGTTGCATGAGACCTCCTTCACGTGGTGTCAGGCGTAGGCGATGAATCGCCCGCAGGCTACGACAAGCACCCAAAGCCCCAGCGACAGCGCGGTCTGCAGCCGCGCCGTGCGGTCGACCTTGTCGAGCCCGCCACGCAGATGAAAGAGCAGCGCGTTCACGCCGGCAACCAGCAGCAGGCTCATCTTGGCGAGCAAGGCACGATTGCCTTGCAGCTCGTCCCACTGGCCGGCCAACATCAGGCTGCCGGTGGCGGCAGCCAGCGCAAAGCCGCAGACCGTCACGCGCAGCGCGAGCCGCGCCAGCGGGCGCACCGGCAGTTCCAGCCCCAGGCCCCACACCCGCAACTCGAACAGCGCCAGGCTGCCCAGCAGCAGCGCAATGCCCAGGATGTGCAGCACTTCAAGCAGGGGATAAGCCCATGGATGCGTAGTGATCCAAGCCATGGATCGATTGTGATGGGCTCCTAGAATCGAGCCCATGCACATTCACATTCTCGGCATCTGCGGCACCTTCATGGGTGGCCTGGCCGCCCTGGCGCGCGAAGCGGGCCACAAGGTCACCGGATGCGACGCCGGCGTCTACCCACCAATGAGCGACCAACTGCGCGCGCTCGACATCGAACTCATCGAAGGCTGGAACGCCGACCAGCTCGCCCTGAAGCCCGACCTCTTCGTCGTCGGCAACGTGGTCTCACGCGGCAACCCGCTGATCGAAGCCATCCTCGATGCCGGCCTGCCTTACACCAGCGGCCCGCAATGGCTGTCCGACAAGGTGCTGCAAGGCCGCCACGTGCTGGCCGTGGCCGGCACGCACGGCAAGACAACCACCACCTCGATGCTCGCGTGGATGCTCGATCAGGCTGGCCTGGAGCCCGGCTTTCTGGTCGGCGGGGTGCCGCAAAACTTTGGTGTGTCCGCACGCCTCGGCAAGGGCAAGGCTTTCGTGATCGAGGCCGACGAGTACGACACCGCCTTCTTCGACAAGCGCAGCAAGTTCGTCCACTACCGCCCGCGCACGGCCATCCTCAACAACCTCGAGTACGACCACGCCGACATCTTCCCGGACCTGGCGGCCATCGAGACGCAGTTCCACCACCTGGTGCGCACCGTGCCCGCGGCCGGCCGGCTGGTGGTCAATGCACGCGAGGAGTCGCTGCAGCGCGTGCTGGAGCGAGGCTGCTGGAGCGAGGTCGTGCGCTTCGGCACCCGCAAGGAAACACCCGGTGCCCTGCGTGCCCGCGGTGAGCCGCATGCCTTCGATGTGCTGCGCGGCAGCCTGAAGATTGCGCGCGTCGACTGGCAGCTGCTGGGCGAACACAACCAGCTCAACGCGCTGGCAGCCATCGCGGCGGCCGAGCACGTGGGCGTGTCGCCGGAAGTCGCCGGCCAGGCGCTGGCCAGCTTCGAGAACGTGCGCCGCCGCCTGGAGCTGCGCGGCGAGGTGAACGGCGTGAAGGTCTACGACGACTTCGCCCACCATCCCACGGCCATCCACACCACGGTGAACGGCCTGCGCCGCAAGGTCGGCCTGGACCGCATCCTGGCGGTGTTCGAGCCGCGCTCCAACACCATGAAGCTGGGCGCGATGAAGGCGCAGCTCCCTTGGGCGCTGGAAGAGGCCGACCTGTCGTTCTGCCATCAAGGCAACCTCGGCTGGGATGCCCGCGAGGCGCTGTCCCCCATGGGCGACAAGGCCGTCGTCGCCGACAGCATCGAGGCCTTGGTCGCCGCCGTGCGCAAGGTCGCCCGCCCCGGTGACCATGTGCTGTGCATGAGCAATGGCGGCTTCGGCGGTATCCACGAGAAGCTGCTGACGACCCTCGCGAACCTCAACAGCTAGCTAGCTCCGCTGCATGGAAGCACGCAGCGCTTCGGTCAGCTGCGACAGGCTGTCCTGCAGGTGGGCTCGGCTTTCGACCGACAGGCTGCCGTTGGCCGCCGCGTGCCTCAGCTGCGCCTGCAGGTCGACGGCATTCATCCGCATCAGGCTGAGGGCATCGGGCGGCAAGCTGCCCGCGCCCCGCGTCAGCAGGTTCTGCATGCGCCGCAGGTGCTCGCGCTGCAGGTTGCGGCGCAGGCGGTCGATCTCCTTGCCGGACTTGAGCTCGCTCCACACGGCGTTCTGCAGGGTGCTGTAGACCTCGGCCAGCGAGATGATGTTGCGCCGCTTGGCGTCGCTCACGTAGGACGGCAGGTCGATCAGGCGCGAGGCCGTGCCGGGGCTGAGCAGGCGGTCCATCGCAGTCGTCTGCAATGACAGCACCGTGGCCGGGATGCTCACCGGTCCGCCGCGATCCCACTCGTTGTAGTCGGGCGAGAGGCTGGCGATGAACTCCGGCTTGAAACGGAAGCTGTCGGCATTGAACACCCCCGTGGCCAGGACCTGCAGCGCCTCGCGCTGCTTGGCCGGCTCCACCGGCACGTAGGCCGCGCGCTGGGTGGTGCCGGGCAGGTCGCGCACGGTGTACATGCCGCCCACGTACTTGCCCACGAGTTCCGTCGCGCGGCCGAGCTGGCGGAAGCCGCTCAGCAGCACGCGGCGCTGCCGCGTGGCTTCGTCGCCGGGCTGCGGCCCACGCTCCTGCACGCGCTGCCACAGCTCGCGCGAGAGCTGCAGCCGCTTCACGTAGTAGGCCAGCGGGTCGTCGCCCAGGTCGAAACGGTTCACCAGCGGGTCGATGCCGTCGTTGCCCACCCCACCGGCCTCAGCGTCGTCGGCATAGGCGAGCAGCGGGTCGGTGCTGCGCGAGGCAATGCGGGCGAGCTCGGTGGTCTCGTTGGCGGCGTCGATCGGCTTGTAGGCGTATTCGATGGCCCAGTAGTCGTAGGAGCCGAGGGTGGCGTTGACCATGCGGCCCTGCTTCTCGCCGCGCAACGCCAGGTTGAAGCCCACGTAGTCCATCACCGAACCGGAGAGGCCGTACTTGTCGGTGAGCGCCTTGTCCTGCAGCGCGGTGCGGCTCACCACCGTGGAACCCTTGAAGTTGTGCTTCAGGCCCAGGGTGTGGCCGACCTCGTGCATGACCGTGTCCTTGATGACCGACTGCACGAAGGCCTCGGCCTCGGGGCTGTCCGGTGCAAGGTCGCCGCGCGCTTCGAGCAGGTCGAGCGCGAAGTCCATCTCGGCGGCCGCCTCCTCGGCGTAGTTGCAGTACGCGGCCTCGCCCGGGTGGTTCCGCAGCGAGAGGCGTGCGGGTGCGCTGCGGCCCACGTCTTCGGAGATGAAGCGCCGCGAGGTGCGGCCGAACACGTCGCTCATGCCGATGTCGGCGTCGATGATCTCGCCGGTGCGCGGGTCGGAGTGGTTGGGCCCGATGGCGAAGCCGACGTCAGAACCGACGAACCAGCGGATGGAGGCGTGGCGGCCGTCCATGTTGTCCCAGTCGGCGTCGTCGGCCTGCTGGCGCACGACGATGGCGTTCTTGAAGCCGATCTTCTCGAAGGCCTTGTTCCACTCCAGCACGCCGGCCTCGACCGACTTGCGGTACTGCGGCGGGATGTTCTTGTCGAGCCAGTAGACGATGGGCTGCTTGGGTTCGGACAGCTCGGCCGCCGGGTCGGCCTTCTCCAGCCGCCAGCGGTTGATGTAGTGCAAGCGCGGGTTGGCCTTGAGGTCGGTGCCGAGGTCGGTCACGACGTCGAAGAAGTGGCCCAGCCTCGGGTCGGTCTTGCGCGCCGCCATTGGTGCTTCGGGCAGCTTGGTGAAGCTGTAGACGAAGCCGACGAACATGCTGCGCGGATCGGGTGTGGTCGACGGCGGTGGTGGCACGGGCACCGGGCTCGGCACCAGCGGCGGTGCCGGGATGCGCGGGGTGGCGAAATGCATGCGCGCGTTGACGGTGGTGATCTCGTCGCTCACGCGCGTCTTCTCGAAGAACGAGTTGCCGCGGTCGAGCGCAAAGGGCAGACGGAAGGCCTGCTCGATGCGCGTGGAGTAGCCCGGGATGTCGGTCAGCAGGAAGCCGGCGTCGATCAGCACCGACTTGCGCTGCGGGTGGGGCTGGCTGGCGATGGCCGCGGAGCCGAGCAGGCTGTGCGAGAAGCCCTGCTCCACCGCCGCCTTCATGGCCGCGGTGCCGCTCACGTAGCTGGTGTTGAGCGCGATCAGCTGCATCTGGTTGGTGCCGATCTTGCGGAAGCTGGCCAGCCACGACGGCCCCATCTGGCTCGCATACAGGCCGCGTTCGCCGACCGAGCTGGCGATGTTCACCGACAGCAGGAAGGGCTGGTTCAGGCGCTCGGCGGGGATCTCCAGCCAGATCTTGTCGTCCTTGCGCCAGACGGGCACGAAGCCGGCCTGCTGGGTGGCGTCTTTCACGACCTCGTCGAAGGGCTTGGGCTGGCCGGGCTCAGGGGGGCGCGCCGCAGCCGCGCCCGAAGCAGCCGATGCCGCGGGCGCTGCCGCGGCGGCACGGCCCACCGGCGCGGGCACGGCCGCGCTGTTGGCGGCGGCCACGGGCGTGGGCTTGGGGCTGGGGCTGGGGCTGGCGCTGGCGCTGGAAGCGTCTGGCCCCGGAAAGGCACAGGCCTGGAGCAGCAGCACGGAGGCAATGGCCCAACCCAGCGGGCGAGATGCGTTCGGTTCGTTCAAGGGAGAGTCCTCGGGGCCTGGCAGGTGAGATGAATTCAGTTTAGGTTCGATCGGCAGCCGCTCCAGCCTGGGGGCAATCCGGAGCCACCGGCGGACTGGGGCAAACTTCACGCCCCCGCTTCGAGCCGGCGCACGCCGGCCAGTTCCACGCCCGCACCATGCCGCCCACCCACCTGCTCTACCTGCACGGCTTTCGCTCGTCGCCCCAGTCGGCCAAGGCACGGCGCATGGCCGCCTGGATGACCGAGCACGCCCCCAAGGTGACCTGGTGGTGCCCGCAGCTGCCGCCTTCGCCGCGCGAAGCCATCGAGATGCTGATCGATGGCGTGCGCCACTGGCCGCGCGACCGGATGGCCATCGTGGGCAGCTCGCTGGGCGGCTTCTACGCCACCGTGCTGGCCGAACGCCTGGGCTGCCGCGCCGGCCTCATCAACCCGGCCGTCGACCCGGCGCGTGACCTGGCGCGCCACATCGGCGAGACGACCGCCTGGCACAGCGAGGAGCGCTTCTTCTTTCTGCCGGCCTACGTGGACCAGCTGCGCGAGATGACGCCGGCCGAGCTGGCCCGGCCGGAGCGCTACTTCGCCATCGTCGCCACCGGCGACGAGGTGCTCGACTGGCGCGAGATGAGCGCGCGCTACCGCGGCTGCCACCTGCGCATCGTCGAGGGCAGCGACCATGCCCTGTCGGATTTCGACACGCATTTGCCGCATCTGTTGCACTTCCTGGGGTTGGCGCCCTCCCCCTGATCCGCACCTGATAATCGCGGCCATGTACGCATTGTTTGATGACGCCGGCAAGTTCCTCGCCGGCCGCGTGATGACCGAGGGCGAAGGCTCGATGCAGATCGAGCTCGATTCCGGCAAGCGCGTGAAGGTGAAGACGGCCAACGTGCTGCTCAAGTTCGACAAGCCCAGCCCGGCCGAGTTGTTGTCCGACGGCCAGCGCCTGGCGCAGGAGATCGACCTCGACCTCGCCTGGGAATTCGCGCCCGACAACGAGTTCGGCTTCGCCGACCTGGCGCGCGACTACTTCAACGACAAGGCCAGCGTCGCGCAGCAGGCGGCGGCGCTGTTCCGCCTGTTCGAGGCACCGCACTACTTCCGCCGCATGGGCAAGGGACAGTTCAAGAAGGCCCCCGAAGAGATCGTGAAGGCCGCCCTGCTGGGCATCGAGCGCAAGAAGCAGATCGCCGCGCAGATCGAGACCTGGGCACAGGAGCTGAAGGCTGGGCAGTGCCCGGCGCCGGTACGCGAGCAGCTCTACAAGATCCTCTTCAAGCCCGACAAGAACGCGGCCGAGTACAAGGCGGTGGTCGAGGCGGCCAAGCAGTCGCAGCGCGCGCCGCTCGACCTGCTGAAGGCAGCCGGCGCCATCGACTCGCCCTACCAGTTCCACTGGCGGCGTTTCCTGTTCGAGAACTTCCCCAAGGGCACGGCCTTCCCGGCGCTGCAGGCACCCGCCGTCAAGGAAGCCCTGCCGCTCGCGCCGGTGCAGGCCTTCTCGATCGACGACTCGGCCACCACCGAGATCGACGACGCGCTCTCGGTGCAGGGCCTGGGCAGCGGCACCGTGGTCTTCGGCATCCACATCGCCGCACCCGGTCTCGCCATCACGCCCGATGGCGCCATCGACAAGGTGGCGCGCGACCGGCTGTCCACCGTCTACATGCCGGGCTACAAGCTGACCATGCTGCCCGACGACGTGGTGCAGGCCTACACCCTGCTGGAAGGGCGCGACTGCCCGGCGGTGTCGCTGTACGTGAGCCTTGACGAGGCCACGCTGGCGGTCAAGAGCAGCGAGACCCGGCTGGAGCGCGTGCCCATTGCGGCCAACCTGCGGCACGACCAGCTCGATGCAGTGATCACCGAGGCCTCGCTGACCGGCGAGGCGCCTGCGAGCTACGCCTTTGCAACTGAGCTGGCCTTCGCCTTCCGCCTGGCCCGGCACCTCAAGGCAGCCCGCGAAGTGGTGCGAGGCAAGCCCGAATCGTTCAACCGACCCGACTACAACTTCCGCCTCGAAGGCAACGACGGCGCCGAGCCCAAGGGCCATGAGCGCGTGCTGATCAGCACCCGCACCCGCGGCGCCCCGCTCGACCTGATCGTGGCCGAGGCCATGATCCTCGCCAACAGCACCTGGGGCGGCTGGATCGCCGACAACGGCGTGCCCGGCATCTACCGCAGCCAGGCCAGCATGGCACCAGGTGTGAAGGTGCGCATGGGCACCAAGCCCGCGCCGCACGCCGGCATGGGCGTGGCGCAGTACACCTGGGCCACTTCGCCGCTGCGCCGCTACGTCGACCTGGTAAACCAGTGGCAGATCATTGCCTGCGCCCGCCACGGTCGCACCGCGGCGCTGGCCGCGCCGTTCAAGCCCAAGGACGCGGCGCTGTTCTCCATCATCTCCGGCTTCGATGCCGCCTACACCGCGTACAACGGCTTCCAGTCCGGCATCGAGCGCTACTGGACGCTGCAGTACCTGACGCAGAACGGCATCACCGAGCTCGACGCCGCCGTCATGAAAGATGGCCTGGTGCGTGCCGACACGCTGCCGCTGGTGTTCCGCGCCGTGGGCACCGAGTCGCTGCCGCGCGGCGCGCGCGTGCGGGTGCGGGTGACGGGCACCGACTTGCTGACGCTGGACCTGCACGCCAGCTTGCTGGCCCGCCTCGACGACCCGACCACCTCGGCCGACGACGCCGTGGTCGAGGACTCCGAGATCGAAGAAGCCAGCGCCGGCCCACTCACCTTGGCGATCGACGTGGCAGACGACGCCCCAGCAGCCCCGAGCGAGGAGCCCGCGGTAGCATCTGCGCCCTAGCCCATGCTGAAGAAACTCTCCGCCCTGCAGATTGCGCTGACCACATCCGTCGCCGTGCACGCGGTGCTGCTGTTCGCATGGCAGGCGGTAGACCCGGAAAGCTTCAACCGCACCTTCGAAGACACGCCGCTGGAGGTGATCCTCGTCAACTCCCGCGGCAACGAAGCACCCACCAAGGCACAGGCCATCGCCCAGCGCAACCTGGCCGGCGGCGGTGATGTCGACCGCGGGCGCGCCACCTCACCGCTGCCGAGCGCGGCGCTCACCGAGATCGGCGATTCGGCCGACGACGCACGCAAGCAGATCGAGCAACTGCAGGAAACCCAGCTGCAGCTGCTGGCCCAGGTGCGGCGCGAGCTGGCCACCTTGCCGCAGCCCGACCCCAAGCGCGACCGCGGCAACCCGCAAGACCGCGCCCAGGAAGAGCGCCGCAAGCAGCTGCTGCAGCTGCTGGCCGAGATCGAGAAGCGCATCAACGAAGAGAACGCACGGCCCAAGAAGCGCTACATCAGCCCGTCCACGCGCGAAGAGGTCTACGCCATCTATTACGACCAGCTTCGCCGCAAGATCGAAGACCGCGGCACGCGCAACTTCCCCGAGTACCAGGGCAAGAAGCTGTACGGCGAACTGGTGATGATCATCACCGTGGACTCGGCCGGCCGCATCGTCGAAACCGAGATCGTGCAGGCCTCGCAGTCCAAGCTGCTCGACAAGCGCGCCGTCTCCATCGTGCGAGCGGCCGCGCCCTTCGGCAACTTCTCCACCGCCATGAAGAAGCAGGCCGACCAGCTGGTGATCCCCACGCGCTTCCGCTTCTCGCGTGAAGACGGCTTCGAGACCTCGGTCACCGCGCCGGTCAAGAACTAGAACTCCATGGACCGTTACGTCGTGGCCGGCAACCCGGTCGAGCACAGCCAATCGCCTTTCATCCACGCGCAGTTCGCCGAAGCGACGGGCCAGTCACTCGACTACGGCCGGCTGCTGTGCCCGCTGGATGGTTTTGCGCAACAGGTGAAGGCCTTCGCCGCCGCCGGCGGGCGCGGCTGCAACGTCACCGTGCCGTTCAAGCTGGAAGCCTTTGCCCTGGCTGCCAGGCGAGGCGAACGTGCCACGCTGGCCGAGGCGGCCAACGTGCTGAGCTTCGAGGACGATGGCTGGGTGGCCCACAACACCGACGGCATCGGCCTGGTGCGCGACATCGAACGCAATGCCGGCGTGCCGCTGCGCGGCCGTCGCGTGCTGCTGATCGGAGCCGGCGGCGCCTCGGCCGGAGCGTTGGGGCCACTCATTGAATCCGCCCCCGCCGAGCTGGTGGTGGCCAACCGCAGCATCGACAAGGCACTGGCCCTGGTGCAGCGCCACGCCGCCCTGGCCTCGCGGCACGGCACCACCCTCGCCGCACGCTCGCTGGCAGACTGCGGCGCGGCTTTCGACGTGGTCATCAACGGCACCGCGACCAGCTTGCAAGGCGCAGACATCCCGGTGGCCGCCACGGCGCTGAAGCCGGGTGGCCTCGCACTCGACATGATGTACGGCCCGGCCGCCGCCGGCTTCATGGCCTGGGCCACGCGACACGGCGCGCATGCCCGCGACGGCCTGGGCATGCTCGTCGAGCAGGCGGCCGAGGCCTTCTTCATCTGGCGTGGTGTTCGCCCCGAGACCGCACCCGTGCTGGCTGCCTTGCGCAGCCGTTTGGCCACCAAGCCATGAAGGCCCTCTGGCATCACGGCATCCGGGTGCTGGGGCTGATCGTGCTCTCGGCGCTCGCGCTGCAGCTCTACTTCGCGGCCCGGGTGGGCCTGATGGCGGTGGTCGACCCGCAGTCCACCACCTTCCAGCGCTCGGAGATGCGCCGCATCGTGGCCGAGCAGCACCAGCTGCTGTGGAGCCAGCAGTGGGTCGACCAGGACCGCATCTCCGACCACCTCAAGCGCGCCGTCATCGCCTCCGAAGACGCCAGCTTCGTCGAGCACAGCGGCGTGGAATGGGATGCGCTCGAGAAGGCCTGGGAGAAGAACCTGCGCGCCGAGGCCCAGGCCGAGAAGATCAATGAGCGACAGGCTCGCCAGGCGGCGCGCAGTCAGAAGCCGGTGCCGCCCAAACCAGCCGCCACGCCCAAGATCGTGGGCGGCTCCACCATCACCCAGCAGCTGGCCAAGAACCTTTTCCTCGCCGGCGAGCGCAACCTCGCGCGCAAGGGCCAGGAGTTCGTCATCACCTTCATGCTGGAGGCACTGCTGAGCAAGCGGCGCATCCTGGAGATCTACCTCAACAACGTGGAGTGGGGCGAAGGCCTGTTCGGTGCCGAAGCCGCCGCGCGCCACTACTTCCATGTGAGCGCCAGCCAGCTCGGGAGCTTTGCCGCGGCGCGGTTGGCAGTGATGCTGCCTGCCCCCAAGCGCTTCGAGAAGCGGCCCGCCTCGGCCTACGTGATGGGCCGCGCCTCGACCGTTTCAGCCCGCATGGGCGCCGTGGAATTGCCCTGAGCGGCCGTCGCCCCTTCAGAATCCAGCCCATGAATCCCCACCTGAGCGCCGAACTGGCGAGCACTGCCGCGCGCCTGATCGTCGAAGAAGGCATGGAGTACGGCCCCGCCAAGCGGCGTGCCGCCAAGCTGCTGGGCAAGCAGGGCGTGCGCTCGGTCGACCTGCCCGGCAACGACGAGATCGAAGACGAGGTGCGCAGCTACCTGCAACTCTTCTGCGCCGACACCCAGCCGGGCGAACTGCGCGCGCTGCGCGAGGTGGCGGCGCTCTGGATGGAACGGCTGCAGGCCTTTCGCCCGCACCTCACCGGCGCCGTCTGGCGCGGCACGGCCACCCGGCTGAGCAGCGTGCACCTGCAGCTCTTCTGCGACGACTCCAAGGAGGCCGAGATCGCCCTGATCGACAAGCGAGTCGACTACGACGTGGGCACGGTCAACGGCCCGCGCGGTGAACCCATCGACGTGCTCAGCCTGAGCAGCATGAGCGCCGAACTCGGCGAGCCGGTGACCGTGCATCTGAGCATCCTCGACCACGACGACCTCCGCGGCGCGCTCAAGCCCGATGCACGCGGCCAGTCCGAACGCGGTGACCTGGCCGCGCTGCGGCGCCTGATGGAGGCTGCATGAACCGCCGCTTGGCACTCACTGCCGGCATTGCCGTGACGGCCGCCGCCGCCGGCGCAGGCTTCGCCTGGTGGCGTGGCGCCCGCGGCACGGCCCTCACCGAAGCCGAACAAGCTTTGTGGACACAACGCTTCGAGCAGCCCGGCGGCGGTGAGATCGTGATGGCGCCGTGGCAGGGGAAGCCGCTGGTGCTCAACTTTTGGGCAACCTGGTGCGCGCCTTGCGTCAAGGAGATGCCGATGCTGGACGCGTTCCACCGCCAACACCAGGCCAACGGCTGGCAGGTGGTGGGCCTGGCAATCGACGGCCCGACGCCCGTACGCGAGTTTTTGACCAAGGTGCCTGTCGGTTTCCCCATCGGCCTGGCCGGCTTCATAGGTGTAGATTTGGCGCGCTCGCTCGGCAACGAACGGGGTGGCCTGCCGTTCAGCGTGATCTTCGATCGCCGCGGCGCGGTCGCTTTCCGCAAACTGGGCATCCTCGAGCCCGCCGAATTGACCCATTGGGTCGCCCAATTGGGCTGAACGCATTTATTTGGCTTTTTGCGCTGAACGGTACTCAAAACGCGTAAAGTTCAGCCTTTGTTTTTGAAGCCACCCCCCGGTTCATGCAAGTTCTCGTCCTTCACGGCCCCAACCTCAATCTGCTCGGCACGCGCGAGCCGCAGGTCTATGGGTCGACGACTTTGGATCAGATCAATGCTGAACTGCAGCAGATCGGAGCCGATGGCGGCGCCACCGTGGTGACCTTCCAAAGCAACCATGAGGGCGCGCTGATTGACCGTGTCCATGCCGCCCGGCTCGATGGAACGGCCTTCATCGTCATCAACCCGGGCGGGCTCACCCACACCAGTGTGGCCTTGCGCGATGCGCTGGCCGGTGTAGCCATCCCGTTCATCGAAGTGCATTTGTCGAACGTCCACCGCCGTGAGCCGTTCCGTCATCACTCCTATTTTTCAGATCTCGCCGAAGGCGTGATCGTCGGGCTGGGCGCCGATGGCTACCGCCTTGCCCTGGGTCAGGCGCTGAAGCGCGGCCCGCAGAGCCGGCCCCAGAAGCCGGCTTGAGCTCGCTCGACCGGCCGCTTTCGCGCAGCCGGCTTGCACATTACAACGAC
>NZ_DASSRA010000462.1:0-2034 GCF_035702065.1 Rhizobacter sp. | reverse complement strand
AAATGGTCATGCCTGGCGACAACGTCAGCATCACCGTCAAGCTGATCAACCCGATCGCCATGGAAGAAGGCCTGCGCTTCGCCATCCGTGAAGGCGGCCGCACCGTCGGCGCCGGCGTCGTGGCAAAGATCCTGGAGTAAGTCTGCGTGACGACCGGGCTTGCCTTGCAGGGCGAGCCCGGCCTTTACACCCCCGCGGCGACCACGTTCCACATGGGCCGCATCGTTCTTTCTAGGAATTCGTCATGCAAAAGCAAAAGATCCGCATTCGCCTGAAGGCGTTTGACTACAAGCTGATCGACCAGTCGGCGCTGGAGATCGTCGACACCGCCAAGCGCACAGGCGCCATCGTCAAGGGCCCGGTGCCCCTGCCGACGCGCATGCAGCGTTTCGACATCCTGCGTTCGCCGCACGTCAACAAGTCGTCGCGCGACCAGTTCGAAATCCGCACCCACCAGCGCCTGATGGACATCGTTGATCCGACCGACAAGACCGTGGACGCGCTGATGAAGCTCGACCTGCCGGCCGGCGTCGACGTCGAGATCAAGCTGCAGTAAACAGCCTCGCGCTTGGGGCGGTTGCCGGGAAAGCGGCTTCTGCTACAATCGCGGGCTTCCCCGGAAGCAGGAGCTCCCTGAGCGCCTGCATTCCATCAAGTCAGCCCGGCCAATCGATGTCGGGTATCGAAACAAAGGCTTCCAAACCGAAAGGCGCGGGGGCTGGAGAAAATTATGAGTCTGAGCAACCGTCTCGGTTTGCTGGGCCGCAAGGTGGGCATGATGCGCATCTTCACAGACGACGGCGATGCCGTGCCTGTGACGGTGCTGGATGTGTCCAACAACCGCGTGACCCAGGTCAAGACCGCAGAAACCGACGGCTACAGCGCCATTCAAGTGGCGTTCGGTGCGCGCAAAGCTTCGCGCGTGTCCAAGCCTGAAGCTGGCCACCTCGCGAAAGCGGGCGTCGAAGCCGGCGAAGTCCTCAAGGAATTCCGTGTCGCGGCCGATGTGGCAGCCGGCTTCAAGCCCGGTGCCCAGGTGCCCGTCACCACTTTCGCTGTGGGCCAGCTCGTGGACGTGCAAGGCACCTCCATCGGCAAGGGCTTCACGGGCACCATCAAGCGCCACAACTTTGGCTCGCAGCGCGCGTCGCACGGCAACAGCCGTTCGCACAACGTGCCGGGCTCGATCTCGATGGCGCAGGATCCGGGTCGCGTGTTCCCGGGCAAGAAGATGTCAGGTCACCGCGGTGACGTGACCAAGACCACCCAGAACCTCGACATCGTCCGCATCGACGAAGCCCGCCAGCTGCTGCTGGTGCGTGGCGCCGTGCCGGGCTCCAAGAACGGCCATGTGGTCGTCAGCCCCGCCGTCAAGGTGAAGGTCAAGAAAGGAGCCAACTGATGCAGCTCGAGCTCCTCAACGAACAGGGCCAATCGACCGCCAAGGTCGACGCGCCTGACACCGTCTTCGCGCGCGACTACAACGAAGCGCTGGTGCACCAGATCGTCGTGGCCTTCCAGGCCAACGCACGTCAAGGCACCCGTGCCCAGCTCGATCGCGCCGAAGTCAAGCACACGACCAAGAAGCCGTGGCGCCAGAAGGGCACCGGCCGGGCTCGTGCAGGTATGTCGTCTTCGCCGCTGTGGCGCGGAGGCGGTCGTATTTTCCCGAACAGCCCCGACGAAAACTTCACCCAGAAGGTCAACAAGAAGATGTACCGCGCCGGCATGGCTGCTATCTTCTCCCAGCTGGCCCGTGAAGGCCGTCTGGCCGTGGTCGATTCGATCACTGTTGACGCCCCCAAGACCAAGCTGCTGGCTGCCAAGTTCAAGGCCATGGGCCTGAGCTCGGTGCTGGTGATTGCTGACGAGGTGGATGACAACCTCTTCCTGGCTTCGCGCAACCTGCCCAATGTGCTGGTGGTCGAGCCGCGTCACGCTGACCCGCTCTCGCTGGTGCACTACAAGAAGGTGTTGGTGACCAAGGCGGCGATCGAGCAACTCAAGGAGATGTTCGCATGAGCGCCACCCAAG
>NZ_DASSRA010000461.1:0-6956 GCF_035702065.1 Rhizobacter sp. | reverse complement strand
GCTGCGCGGGCGCGTCGGCCGCTCGCACCACCAGGCCTACGCCTACCTGCTGGTGCCGGACGTCGAAGGCCTCACCAAGCAGGCCGCGCAGCGGCTCGAAGCCATCCAGAACATGGAAGAACTGGGCTCGGGCTTTTACCTCGCCATGCACGACCTGGAGATCCGTGGCGCGGGCGAGGTGCTGGGCGAGAACCAGAGCGGCAACATGATGGAAGTGGGCTTCCAGCTCTACAACGAGATGCTGAGCGAAGCCGTGCGCTCGCTGAAAGCCGGCAAGGAGCCCGACCTGCTGTCACCGCTGAGCGTGACGACCGAGATCAACCTGCACGCACCCGCCCTGCTGCCGGATGACTATTGCGGTGATGTGCACACGCGCCTGAATCTCTACAAGCGCCTGGCCACGGCCGACAAGCCCGAGCAGATCGACGCCATGCTGGAAGAGATCACCGACCGCTTCGGCAAGCTGCCCGCGCAGGGCCAGACGCTCTTCGACGTGCACCGCCTGCGCGTGCTGGCCAAGCCCTATGGCGTGATCAAGATCGATGCCGCGCCGGCGCTGATGGTGATCAGCTTCCGCCCCAACCCGCCGGTGGATGCGATGCGCATCATCGAGCTGGTGCAGAAGAACCGCCACATCAAGCTGGCCGGCAACGACAAGCTGCGCATCGAGCGCCAGACGCCGGAGGCGAAGGACCGCGCCCAGCTGGTGCGCGACGTGCTGCGCTCGCTGGGCGCGCCCAAGGCCGAGGCCTGAGCACCTTCGATCAGGGGTTGGCGCGCAGCACCAGCTGCACCGCGTGCGTGCGCGGCTCGCGGATCGGCTCATAGCGCCACTGGGCCACGGCCTCGACGACGGCGCTATCGACCGACTTCAGGGGGCTGGAGCGGACCGCCACGTCCGACACCGTGCCGTCGGCATTGACGGTGAAGCCGACCACCACCTCGATGTCGTCTCGCATGCGGCGCAGCACCGAGCCGGGGAGCGACGGCTCGACAAGCTGGGTGAGCTTCAAAGGCAGCAGGGGCAAGGCCTGCGCGGCGGCAGGCGCCTCGACGACCTTCTCGGCCACAGGCGCTGCCGGCGAAGCAGTGGCCACCTCGGCCCGAGGCTCCTCCGCGACTTGCGGCGCAGCAGCAGGTGCGGTGACAGGCGCGCTGGTCCTGGCAACCACGGGCTTGGGAGCCGCGACCGCCGCAGGCAGCGCCGGCACGGTGCGCTTCTCTGCAGGTGCCGCTACGGCTTCAGGCGCGGCATCGGGCTTGATGCGAACCTTGAGCTTGCTGGCCTCGATGATCATGCGCATGGGGTTGTCGGCGTCTCGGGCAGCGCGGCTGGCCGCACCGGGATCGCGGGGCGCCGTGGGGGTCTGGGCTGAACCGGGCAGTGCCTGGGCAAGGGCACACAGTGCGAAGGCAAGGTGAAGGCGGGAGAAGCGCATGAATCGTCGGCCTTGTGGGCAATGGTTCTCGTTTCGATAGAAACGGTGCGGAGCTTCGCAAGCCGCATGCCCGAACGCAAGGGCGTCATGCGGGACAATCGCACTTTTGTCACACTCCCCCGCCCTTTCTCATGACGTCTTCGCTCCCGGGTCTCGTGATCCGGCACATCACCCCGCCGCTTTCGCTGAGCGACTTCAAACTCATCGCCTTCGACATGGATTCGACGCTGATCAACATCGAGTGCGTCGATGAGATCGCCGATGCCGCCGGCCGCAAGGCCGAGGTGGCCGCCATCACCGAGGCCGCGATGCGCGGCGAGATCGCCGACTACAAGGAAAGCCTGCGCCGCCGCGTCGCCCTGCTCAAGGGCGTGCCGGTGAGTGCGATGCAGAAGGTGTTGAACGAGCGCCTGCGCCTCAACCCCGGCGCAACCGAGCTGGTGCAGGCCTGCAAGGGCGCCGGCATGAAGGTGCTGCTGGTCTCGGGCGGCTTCACCTACTTCACCGACCACGTGCGTGACCGCCTGGGCATCGACTTCACCCGCAGCAATGTGCTCGAAGCCGAGAACGGCGTGCTCACCGGCCGCATGGTCGATCAGCCCTGGGGCGACATCTGCGACGGCGAAGAGAAACGCAAGATGCTGCTCTCCACCTGCGCGCAACTCGGCATCTCGCCCAAGCAGGCCATCGCCATGGGCGACGGTGCCAATGACCTGCCGATGATGGGCGAAGCCGGTCTCTCGGTGGCCTACCACGCCAAGCCCAAGGTGCGCGAGCAGGCCATGGTGGCGATCAATGAAGGCGGGCTCGACCGCCTGCTCGAAGTCGTTCGCTGATCAGTTCGCAGGTCAGTGGACGGCACCCGCTGCGAAGCGGGCGTCAATGCCAGTGGTGAGCGCCGTCTCCAGCAGCAGGTGCAGCGCGCCCACCAGCTCGGGCAGAGGCAGAACCGACAGGTCGGGCACGTGCACGAAGCCGCCGCGGGTGCCCTGGAGCAAGGGCTGCGTGGCCAAGGCGTACATCAGGCCGTAGAAGACGTGGTTGCAGACGAAGGTGCCAGCCGTCTGCGACAGCTCGGCAGGCACGCCGTGCCGCTGCAGCGCCTGCAGCATGGCCTTCACCGGCAGGCTGCTGAAGTAGGCGGTCGGGCCTTGCAGCACCACCGGCGTGTCGACCGGCCGCGCGCCCTGGTTGTCGGCCAGGCTCGCGTCGTTGATGTTGATGGCCACCCGCTCCAGCGAGAGCGCGCTGCGCCCGCTGGCCAGGCCGAGGCAGACCACGAGCGACGGGCGGTGCGCCACCAGCGAGGCCTGCAGCGCACGCAAGGACGCACCGAACACCGTGGGCAACTGGACCGACAGCACGCGGTGCCCGGCGATCTGCCGCCCGTGCAAGGCCTGCGCACCCAGCCAGCTCGGGTTGAGCGTGGCACCGCCGAAGGCATCGAAGCCCGTGAGCAGCACGGTGGGAGAACTCAGGCTGTGCGCCGCCATGGCCGTCGCGTCAGGTGGCCTGCGAGGGCATCACCACGATGCCGTCTTCATCGGCATACAGCCAGTCGCCGGGCCGCACCCACACGCCCTGGATCTGCACCGCCACGTCGCGCTGGCCCTCGTTGCGCTTCTCGGTGGGCAGGGGCATGAGGGCGAGCGCGCGGATGCCCAGGTCGCAGGCGGCCAGCTCGGCGCTGTCGCGCACGCAACCATCGACCACGATGCCGGCCCAGCCGTTCTTCGCGCCCGCTGCGCCGAGGTTGCCGCCGACCAGCGCGCGCCGCAGCGAGGCGCCGCCGTCGACCACCAGCACGCGGCCTTCACCCGGCGTGTCGAGCGCGGCCTTGACCAGCGAGTTGTCCTCGAAGCACTTCACGGTGGTCACGCGGCCGGAGAACTTGCGGCGCTTGCCGAAGTCGTGGAACGCCGGCGGCAGCACGCGGAAGCTGCCATCGGTGCTGTTCTTGTGGACGTCGCACAAGTCGCAGGTGGCGAAGTCGACAGCAGCTGGGGTCGTGGTCATCGGAGTGGCTACCTTCTCATGACAGATGCGATGCCCCGAGTTTGCCATCTGACACTCCGGATTCGACCCGATGCGCCCGGCTGCCTGGCGGGGCCATGCTTGCGCCCACCATCACAACCATCCACGGGAGATTTCCATGACCATCGCGCACCCACTTCGTCGCCGTCAACTGCTTGCCGGCACGGCTGGCGCCCTGGCAGCGGTGCCACTTGCCGGCCTGCCTGGCTCCGCCGGCGCTCAGGCGAAAGCACTGCCGCCCTACGTGGCCTGGAAGGATGCCGACAACCTGATCGTCCACAGCGCCGGCACCATCGAGACCAAGCGCAGCGCGATGGGGTCGAGCGTGATCACCCCTGCAGAGCGCCTCTTCGTGCGGAACAACCTGCCGGCCCCGGCCGACAACCTCGTCGCCAACCGCGACGCGTGGCAGGTCAGCTTCGAAGGTCTCGCCACGCCGGCCACTCTGACGCTGGGCCAGCTCAAGTCCATCGACGTGACCACGGTGGCCACGGTGCTGCAATGCAGTGGCAACGGGCGCGGCTTCTTCCCGAGCAAACCCAGCGGCACGCCGTGGAAGGTGGGCGCGGCCGGCTGCGTGCTCTGGAGCGGCGTGCCGCTGCGTTCGGTGGTCGACGCGCTGGGCGGTGTGCCTGCAGGCGCGCTCTACATCACCGGCACCGGTGGCGAGAAGCTGCCCGATGGTGTGGACCCGCTGAGCGTGGTGGTGGAGCGCTCGGTGCCGATCACGGCACTGAATGACGCGATCCTGGCCTGGGAGATGAACGGTGCACCGCTCACGCTGGCGCACGGCGGCCCGTTGCGGCTGGTGGTACCGGGCTTCCAGGGCGTCAACAACATCAAGTACGTGAAGCGCATCGCCCTCGGCACGACCGAAAGCAGCGCCAAGATCATGTCGCACGGCTACCGCATGACGCCGCCGGGGCAGAAGCCCGACCCGTCGCAGGCCTCGGTGTTGCGCATGAACGTGAAGTCGTGGGTCAACTCGCCGAATGCCGATGGCGGGCCGGTCGCGGCAGGCACCACGCAGATCCTCGGGGTGGCCTTCAGTGGCTCGGGGCCCATCAAGCGCGTCGAGGTGTCGGTGGACGGCGGCAAGACCTGGCGCACCGCCAAGCTGATCGGCCCCGATCTCGGCCCCTTCGCGTGGCGCCAGTTCGTGCTGCAGGCCAACCTGCCGGCCGGCACCCATGTGCTGGCCAGCCGCGCCACCGATGCTGCCGGCAACGTGCAGCCGCAGGAGCGCGAAGAGAACACCCAGGGCTACAACAACAACAGCTGGGCCGACCACGCGGTCAGCGTCACCGTCGCGTGAGTGCTCATCATCTTTTGCCGCGTCATCTCTTGCGGCGTTATCTCTTGCTGGGCGCAGCACTGTGGTGCGTAGGCTTCGCCGCCCAAGCGGCGGGCGAGGCCGAGCGCGAAGCGGGCCGCAAGCTCTTCAACAGCGGCACGCAACCGAGCTGCGCGGTGTGCCACACCCTGCGCGATGCCGGCGCGGAAGGCGCGGTGGGCCCGGTGCTCGACGAACTGCAACCCGACGAGGCGCGGGTGGCCAATGTCCTGCGAACCGGCCTGGGCGTGATGCCGCCCTTTCGCGACAAGCTGACCGAGCAGCAGATCGCGCTGCTGGCCCGCTACGTGGCGCAGGCGAGCGCACCACCGCGCTGAATCAGCTCGTCTTGCGCGCCAGCGCCGCCTGGCGGATGGCCGCGAGGGTGCTGCGGCTCGTGCTCACGTCAGCGTCGAGCTTCAGGTGCAGCAACGCGGGCTTCGCCGCAGCCAGTGCCTGCGCGAAGGCGGGCTCGAATTCCTCGGTGCGCGACAGCGTGAAGGCCTGCCAGCCGTAGGCCCGCGCGAGCGCCGCGAAGTCGGGGTTGAAGAGATCGCTGCCGCTCACCCGGCCGGGGAACTCGCGCTCCTGGTGCATGCGGATGGTGCCGTAGGTGCCGTTGTCGACCACCACGCTGATGAGGCGGGTGGCGCCGTAGCCGGTGGCGGTGGCGAGCTCCTGCCCCGTCATCAGGAAGTCGCCGTCGCCGGCGATGTTGACCACGGTGCGCTGCGGGTACAGCAGCGAGGCCGCCACCGCCGCCGGCACGCCGTAGCCCATGGCGCCCGAGGTCGGCGCCAGCTGGGTGCGGCCGTGGTGCTGCAGGCCGGCATAGCGACAGTAGCGGTGCAGCCAGCCGGCGTAGTTGCCGGCGCCGTTGGTGTAGACGGTGTCAGCCGGCGCGAGGCGCTGGATGGTCTTGATGACCACCGCCATGTCGAGCGGTTGCACGGCGGGGGCCACGTGGTTGGTCTCGTAGTCGGCGTGGGCCTGCTCCGTCCAATCGCCCCAAGGCAGCTGTGGCGGTGCGGCGAGGCCTTCGAGCGCCTTGGCGGCACTGGCCATCGACGACTGCAGCAGCAGGTCGGCGGCGTACACACGACCCAGTTCCTCGGGCCCAGCGTGGATGTGGATGAGCTTCTGCACCGGCCGCGGCGGCTGCAGCAGCGTGTAGCCGCTCGTCGTCATCTCACCCAGGCGTGGGCCGATGGCGAGCACGAGGTCGGCCTGCCGGATGCGCTCGGCGAGCTTGGGGTTGATGGCGATGCCCACGTCGCCGGCGTACTGCGGGTGGTTGTTGTCGAAGGTGTCCTGGAAACGGAAGGCGCAGCCCACCGGCAGCTTCCAGTTCTCGGCGAAGCGCTGCAACGCGGCACAGGCCGCGGCGTCCCAGCCGCTGCCGCCGGCGATGACGAAGGGGCGCTGCGCGGCCAGCAGCATGCTGCGCACCTCGCGCAAGGCGCCGGGTGCAGGCCAGGCATGCGCCGGCTCGGCGCGTGGCAGCACCGGGGCGCTGGTCGGGCGGGTGAGCATGTCCTCCGGCAGCACCAGCACGACCGGGCCGGGGCGGCCCTGCATCGCGGTGTGGAAGGCACGCGAGACGTACTCGGGCAGCCGGTCGGCGTCATGCACCTCGCCCACCCACTTGGCGAAGCCCAACGTGCCGGGGCCGAACATCTGGCGGTAGTCGACCTCCTGGAAGGCCTCGCGGTCGCGCTGGTCGCTGGCGACCTGGCCGATGAAGAGGATCATCGGCGTCGAATCCTCGAACGCGGTGTGCACCCCGATGCTGGCGTTGGTGGCGCCCGGCCCGCGCGTCACGAAGCACACGCCGGGGCGGCCGCTCAGCTTGCCTTGGGCCTCCGCCATGAAGGCCGCACCACCTTCCTGCCGGCAGGCGATGAAGCGGATCTGCTCGCGGTGCTGGTGGAAGCCGTCGAGCACGGCCAGGTAGCTTTCGCCGGGGACGCCGAAGGCGAGCTTCACGCCCTGCGCGGCGAGCGCGTCGGCGAGGATCTTCCCGCCGTGGCGCGTCTTCAGATCGGATTTCATGCGCTGACCTTTTCGAATCGCGCGGTGAGCGCCGCGCAGCAATCGGCCACCGCCTCGCGCGCGGTGTCGAGCACCCCGCCCATGACGATGAAGCCGTG
>NZ_DASSRA010000460.1:0-5368 GCF_035702065.1 Rhizobacter sp. | reverse complement strand
GAGCTTGGCGCCGTTCGACGCGGGCGCAGGCCCGGTGGGTGGTGCGGCGTTGGCATGGCTGGGCGGCAAGGCCTTGAGGTAGACCGCGATGGCGTTCAGATCGGCCTCCGACAGGTGCTGCGTGCTGCGCCCCACCACCTCGGCCATGGGCCCGAGCACCGAGGCGCGCGGGCTCACGCCGGTCTTGAGCAGCTGCGCGATGTCGGGCAGCGGCCAGTCGGCCACGCCGGCTTCGCGCGGGTCGCTCAGCGAGGGCGCATACCAGTTCTGCATGGGGATCAGGCCACCACCCAGGTCCAGCGGGCCAGCGGTAGCGCCCAGGGCGTTGCGGCTGCCGTGGCAGGCATTGCAGTGCCCGAGGCCTTGCACGAGGTAGGCGCCGCGGTTCCAGTCGGCCGATTGCGTGGTGTCGGCTGGCTGCTCGCCCGGCTTGAAGTAGAGCGCGCGCCACACCGCCAAGGCCGCCTGCGTGTTGAACGGGAAACTCAGGCCATGCGTGCGGTTGGGCTGGGCCACCGGTTTCAGGCTGCGCAGGTAGGCATAGATCGCATCGGCATCGGGCCGCGTGACCACGGTGTAGTTGGTGTACGGGAAGACGGGGTACAGCAGCCGCCCATCACGCGAACGGCCGTTGTGCAGCGCGCGCCAGAAGTGGTCGGCCGACCAGGTGCCGATGCCGGTGGCAGGGTCGGGCGTGAGGTTGGAGGCATAGACGGTACCGAAGGGCGTGTCGATGCCGCGGCCGCCGGCATAGGGCTCGCCGCCGCGTTCGGTGTGGCAGCCCATGCAATTGCCTGCGCGTGCGAGGTACGCGCCGCGTGCGACCCGCTCCGGCGTGGCAGAGGCCGGGGCCGATGCTTCGTCGATCGGGTCTTCACCACGGAAATTCAGCGCCAGCACCGCGGCACCCAGCAACAGCAACACGGCCATTGCGGCCCACAGAAAGCGCTTCATCGCACTCCCTCGCTCACGCCACCGCAGGGCATGGGCAGAGGCGCCGCAAGTGCGCTCACGGCCTGGGTTTGCGCAGGCATCGGCTGTGCGGCAAGCCATTGCGACACGGCAGCCACGTCGTCGGGCGCCAGGGCTTGGGCGATCTGCGCCATGCAATCGGGCGCGTGCGCACGGCGCGTGCCGGTCTTCCAGGCACCGAGTTGCGCAGTAAGGTAGTCGCGAGGCAAGCCCAGCAGGCCGGGAACGGCAGGCGCCAAGCCGGTCAGTGAGGGGCCGTGGCACTGCACACAGGCGGGGATGCCGCGCGCCGTGTCGCCATGCTGCGCCAGGTTTTCGCCACGGCGCAACACTTCGGCCGACGCCGTGGCCGGCTGTGCGGGCGGGTACGGCAACTCGAGCGCGGCGAAGTACGCGGCCATCTCCTGCAGGTAGGCGTCACTCAGCGGCTCGATGAGCCGCGCCATCGGTGTGTACTGCCGGCGGCCATCGCGGAAGTTGAGCAGCTGGTGCTGCAGGTAGCCCGCGGGCTTGCCGGCGATGCGCGGGTAGTAGCCGTCGCTCGTGGCGCGCCCTTCCTTCCCATGGCACCCGGTGCAGGCGAGCACGCGTTGCGCCATGCCATCGTCCGCCGCGAACGCCTGCGTGGACACCCAGATCGAGAAGCTCAGCAATCCCTTCAGCAAGACGGAAAGACGATTCATGCGCCGCAGCTTAGCCGCATGTCCTGCCGCGCACGAGAGGACAAATCGCCTCAGGCAGCGGCCGGTACCAGGCGCAGCCGCGTGATCTCCGAAGGCGCACCCAGGCGCTTGGGTGGGCCCCAGTAGCCCGTGCCGCGGCTGGTGTAGACCCACAGGCTCTTCAGCCGATGCAGGCCGGCGGTGAAGGGTTGCTGCAGTGGCACGAAGAAGTTCCAGGGAAAGAACTGCCCGCCGTGCGTGTGACCGGAAAGCTGGAGATGGAAGCCGGCGCGCTCGGCGGCCTCGGCACTGCGCGGCTGGTGGGCGAGCAGCACACGCAGTGCGTCGAGCGGTGCGCCTGCGATGGCAGCGTGCGGGTCGCTGCGGTGGGAAGGGTCGAAGTGGTGTGCACTGAAGTCGGCGACACCCGCCACCACGAGCGAGGCCTCGTTGTGCTGCAGCACCGTGTGCTCGTTCATCAGTACGCGGATGTCGAGCCGGCGCAGCTCGGCAATCCAGGCGTGGGCACCGGAGTAGTACTCGTGGTTGCCGGTGACGAAGAAGGTGCCGTGGCGCGAACTCAGACCAGCCAGCGGCGCCACATGCGGCGACAACTCGCGCACGCTGCCGTCGACCAGGTCGCCGGTGACCGCCACCATGTCGGCTTCCAGCCCATTGACCGCATCGACGATGGCCTGCAGGTACGGCGCCTTGATGGTGGGCCCGACGTGAATGTCGCTGATCTGCGCGATGGTGAAGCCCTCCAGGGCCGGCGGCAGGCCGTGGATCGGCACGTCGACCGACACCACCTTGGCGCGGCGGCGCGCATTGGCGTAACCCCACAGCGTGACCAGCGCGGCGACCACGGGCACGGCTTCGGCGGTCCAGGCCGAGAGGCCTGCTGTCGAGTTCATCACGACGCCTACCACCAGCAAGGCCACGTCGCGCAGCAGCGTCAGCACGAAGAGCGAAGAGAACAGGCCCATGAAGAGCAGCCCGGCCCAGGCGAGCGCCTCCGAGAAGGACCGATTGCGAACGCGCCGTGCGAGCAGGCCCATGGGCATCAAGGCGGCTGACGCGACCAGCACGGAGCCGAGCGACCACGCCATCCACGGCTGCGCCAGATCCGGCACCAGCCGCCAGCCGATGTACAGATGCAGCAGAGCCGACAGCAAGATCAATGGATTGATTGGCATGAGCACGCTCTCCAGGTGCAGTGCGAAGCACCGGTAGATGGGTGTCGCCGCCTGCCCTTCAATGACGAGCGGGCACAAAAAAGCCCCATCGAGTGGGGCTTCTTGCAAGGCTGGTTGGCGGAGTCGGAGGGATTCGAACCCTCGATGCAGGTTTTGCCCACATACTCCCTTAGCAGGGGAGCACCTTCGGCCACTCGGTCACGACTCCAGCACGAGGCGCAGATTCTAAGCCAGTTTATGCAGCCGCCTGCTCAAGGTCGAAGGCTTTGTGCAACGCACGCACCGCCAACTCCATGTACTTCTCGTCGATCACCACGCTGGTCTTGATCTCGCTGGTGGTAATCATCTGGATGTTGATGCCCTCTTCGCTCAGGCAACGGAACATCTTGCTGGCCACGCCCACGTGCGAGCGCATGCCGATGCCCACGATGCTGACCTTGCAGATCTTGGCGTCGCCGCTGACTTCGGCAGCACCGGTCTGCGGCAGCACCTTGTTTTTCAGCAGGTCGATCGTGCGGGCGTAGTCGTTGCGGTGCACGGTGAAGGAGAAGTCGGTCTTGCCGTCGTGGGAGACGTTCTGGATGATCACGTCGACATCGATGTTGGCATCGGCCACCGGGCCGAGGATCTGGAAGGCAATGCCGGGCTTGTCGGGCACACCCAGCACGGAGATCTTGGCTTCGTCGCGGTTGAACGCGATGCCTGCAACAACGGCTTGTTCCATTTTTTCGTCTTCCTCAAAAGTGATCAGGGTGCCCGACTTGGCCTCTTCGGCGAGGTCGATGTCCCAGGGCGTGAAGCTCGACAGCACGCGCAGCGGCACGCGGTACTTGCCGGCGAACTCCACCGAGCGGATCTGCAGCACCTTGGAGCCGAGGCTGGCCATCTCGAGCATCTCTTCGAAGCTCACAGTGTGCAGGCGGCGCGCCTCGGGCACGATGCGCGGATCGGTGGTGTAGACGCCATCGACGTCGGTGTAGATCAGGCACTCGTCGGCCTTCATGGCCGCGGCCACGGCCACGGCCGAGGTGTCGGAGCCGCCACGGCCCAGCGTGGTGATGTGGCCCTTGTCGTCGATGCCCTGGAAGCCGGTGATAACGACCACCTTGCCGGCGGCGAGGTCGGCGCGCACGCGCTTGTCGTCGATGCTCTGGATACGCGCCTTGGTGTACGCGCTGTCAGTGGCGATGGGCACCTGCCAGCCGGCGTAGCTCACGGCTTCCATGCCTTCAGCCTGCAGGGCGATGGACAGCAAGCCGACAGAGACCTGCTCACCGGTGGAGGCGATCATGTCGAGTTCGCGCTGGATGCTCTCGCCGGCCAACTCGGGCGACAACTCCTTGGCCAGGCCGAGCAGACGGTTGGTTTCGCCGCTCATGGCCGAGGGCACCACGACCATTTGGTGGCCGGCGCGGGCCCACTTGGCCACGCGTTTCGCGACATTGCGAATGCGCTCCGTGGAGCCCATGGAAGTGCCGCCGTATTTGTGAACGATGAGTGCCATGAAAACTGGTTTCGCGAAAATCGGAGGGATTGCCCCGTACGGAGCAACCGCGCATTTTAGCCGCTGTGCCAGTGCAAGCCAATTTGCGGCTGGCCTGGCAGGGCCAGCACCCTGGCATCGAGGCCCAGGCCTGGCACGAAGACCAACTGCCCACCGCTGTAGACCAGCGGGCCGCTGCGCTCCCATTCCGGCAACTCGGCCGCCTGGAACTGCTTCTTCAGGCTGCGGGCCGGGCGCCCGATGCCGGCCTGAAACTGCTCCCCACCCTGACGAGGCCGCAGTTCCAGGTGAGCCAGCCAGGCCAGCGGCACCCCGCCCTCCTTCACCCGGCTGGCAATCAGGTGCCCGCCCCAGCCGGGCAAGGCAAATCGGCCGGCGCGACGGATGCTGAGCACGGTCTCGCGCGCCGCATCGTCTTGCGGAGCCCTGTCTGCGGCCTCGAAACGCAACTGGCCGCGGTAGCGGCGCAACCGGCCACCGGGGGCATCCCACTGCGCGGAGCCCACTGCCGGCAGTTCCTCCAGCAGGCGCAGCACCAGGCTGGCTGGCGCCACCTGCCCGGTCTGCCGCTTCAGCCAGCTTCTCAGGGCATTGGCCTGCCGTGGTGGGCTCAGACTCTGCCAGCCCTTCAGGTTCAAACCAGCCTGGCTCGACAGCGTCACCAGATCCTGCGCCGCCAGCTCGTCGAGACAGGCGCTGGCTTCAGCAGCCCAGCCCGCGGCCGACGCGAGGCTCGCCTCGGCGTGTGGAAACGCCTTGCTCAATGCGGGCCAGACCTGCCAGCGCAGCCGGTTGCGCGCAAACCTCGCATCGGCATTGCTGTCATCGTCGACGTAGCGCAGACGGTGATGGCGGACATAGGCTTCGATCCGTTCGCGCGGATGGTCGAGCCAGGGGCGCACCCAGGTGATGCCTTCGCGCTCGATGTTGCGCGGCATGCCGGCCAGCCCCGCCACGCCGGCACCGCGCAAAGCCTGCAACAACAGGGTCTCGGCCTGGTCGCGCTGGTGATGGGCCAGCAGCACGAGCTTCGC
>NZ_DASSRA010000459.1:0-10663 GCF_035702065.1 Rhizobacter sp. | reverse complement strand
TTCATCCTGCTCGACGAGCCCTTCGCGGGCGTCGACCCGATCGCGGTGCTGGAGATCCAACGCATCATCGGGTTCCTGAAGGCACGCGGCATCGGCGTGCTGATCACCGACCACAACGTGCGCGAGACGCTGGGCATCTGCGACCGCGCCTACATCATCAGCGAGGGACGGGTGCTGGCGGAAGGCACACCCGGTGAGATCGTGGAGAACGCCGACGTTCGAAAGGTCTACCTCGGCGAACACTTCAGGATGTGATCTCTTGACGGACCAAGCAGTATGAAACCGTCACTACAGGTTCGCCTGTCTCAGCACCTCGCGCTGACGCCGCAGCTCCAGCAGTCGATCCGCCTGCTGCAGCTCTCCACACTCGAACTCCACCAGGAGGTGGAGCAGATGCTGGAGCAGAACCCCTTCCTCGAAGCTGAGGAAGACGCCGCGCCCGCCTTCGAACCGATGACCGAGCGCAGCTCGCCCTCGGAGCAGGTGGCCGAGCGCGAAGCCGAACGCGTCTCGGAAACCGCCGGCAGCGACGCGGGTGGCGACGAGACTCCCGGCGTCGACAGCGCCGAGTTCGGCACCACCGAGCGCGAGGACTGGGAAAACGGCACCGAGCGCGACGACTTCGACGGCATCCGCGAGCTGCCCAGCGGCAGCGGCACCGGCAGCAACAACGACAGCGACGACGACTTCGACCCGCACGAGCGCAACAGCGAGAGCATCAGCCTGCAGGAGCACCTGCGCCGCCAGCTGCTGGGCATGCGCCTGAGCCCGGAAGATGCGGCGGCGGTGACGGTGCTGATCGAATCGCTCAATGAAGACGGCTACCTGGCCGATGCGCTGGAAGAGATCGCCGCCGAACTCGCCAGCGACGACGAGCAGCGCGAGGAGCTGCTCGAGCGCCTGCACTGCGCCCTCAAGTGGCTGCAGAACATGGAGCCGCTGGGCGTGGGCGCGCGCGACCTGGGCGAGTGCCTGATCCTGCAGCTGCGTGCGCAGGCGCGCTGCGAGGCACAGCTGATCGCCATCATGATCTGCAAGCAGCACCTGGAGCTGCTGGCCAAGCGCGACATGAAGAAACTCATGGCCGCCACCGGTGCCGACGAAGAGCTGATCAAGGAGGCACAGGCCAAGATCGTGGCCTGCGAGCCCAAGCCGGGCCGCCCGTTCACGCGCGCCGAGGCCAACGTGATCGTGCCCGACGTGATCGTGCAGAAGTCGGGCCGCAACTGGAAGGTGGTGCTCAACCCCGACGTGATGCCCAAGCTACGCATCAACGACCTCTATGCCCAGGCCATCCGCGGCAGCCGTGGCTCGGGCGGCGCCAATGGCGCGCTCAGTTCGCGCCTGCAGGAGGCGCGCTGGTTCATGAAGAACATCCAGCAGCGCTTCGACACCATCCAGCGCGTGAGCCAGGCCATCGTCGAGCGGCAGAAGAGCTTCTTCACGCACGGCGAGATCGCGATGAAGCCGCTGGTGCTGCGCGAGATCGCCGACGAGCTGGGCCTGCACGAGTCGACCATCTCGCGCGTGACCACCGCCAAGTACATGGCGACCATGTTCGGCACCTTCGAGCTCAAGTACTTCTTCGGCTCCTCGCTCAACACCGAGGCCGGCGGCAACGCGTCAAGCACCGCGGTGCGCGCGCTCATCAAGCAGCTGGTGGCCGCCGAAGACCCGGCCAAGCCGCTGTCGGACAGCCAGCTCTCGAAGATGCTCGAAGAGCAGGGCATCCAGGTGGCGCGTCGCACCGTCGCCAAGTACCGCGAGGCCTTGCGCATCGCGCCGGCCAACCTGCGGCGGACGATGTAATGGCCCTGCCCCTGTTCCTGCCCTGCGCCGCCGGCGTCGAAGCCTGGCTGGCCGAGGAGGTGCAGCGCATCCTTCCGCAAGCCCGCGTGCACACCGGCCGCGGCGGCGTGGGCGTCGACGGTGATCCGCTCGACGTGATGACGCTCAACCTGGAGAGCCGGCTTGCGCAGCGCGTGCTGGCCGAAGTCGCGGCCGGGCCGTACCAGAGCGAAGACGATCTGTACGCGCTGGCGCGCAGCGTCGACTGGCAGCAGTGGATCACGCCGCAGCACACGCTGCGCGTCGACACCACCGCCCAGCGCAGCCCGCTGCGCAGCCTCAACTTCGCTGCGCTGCGCGTGAAGGACGCCGTGTGCGACCAGCTGCGCGAGGCCACCGGCGAGCGCCCGAGCGTCGACACCCAGCGCCCCGACCTGCAGCTGGTGCTGCACCTGGGCGAGACGCACGCCTCGCTGTACGTCGACACCTCGGGCGAGTCGCTCTTCAAGCGCGGCTGGCGCGAAGACAAGGGCGACGCCCCGCTGAAGGAAACGCTCGCCGCCGCCATGCTGGCCGCGGCCGGCTGGCGCGGCACGCCCGAAGAAGGTGGCGCGCTGCACGACCCCTGCTGCGGCAGCGGCACCATCGCGATCGAGGCCGCGCAGATCGCCTGCGGCATCGCGCCGGGCCTGAAGCGCCGCTTCGCCTTCGAGCGCCTGCTGCCCTTTGCCGACAGCGAGTCGCGCGCGCAATGGCAGCGCCTGAAGAGCCACGCGCAGGCACGCATCCATGCGAACGCCGTGCCGATCTACGCCAGCGACGTGGCCTTTCGCATGGTCGACTTCGCGCGCCGCAATGCGCAGCGAGCCGGCGTGGAGCATGCGATCCAGTTCAACGGCGGCGATGCGCTGGAACGGCCTGCGCCCGTGCTGCCCGAACACCTGCACGGCACCCTGATGATCAACCCGCCCTATGGCGAGCGCATCGACGTGGCGGGCAAGGCGGCGCGGCCCTCGGCGCAAGATCGATCGGATGACAACAGAGCCGCTCCCGACGACTTCTTCCCCCGCCTCTCGGCCCACTGGAAGCGCGCCTACACGCAGCACCCCGCGGGCTGGACGGCCTGGGTGCTCAGCCCCGACATGAAGCTGCCGAGCGCGATGCGCCTGAAGGAATCGCGCCGCGTGCCGATGTGGAACGGGCCGATCGAATGCCGCTTGTTCCGCTTCGACCTGGTGGCCGGTTCGGCACGTTCAGTGGGGTGACGCGTTCGACGCCGGCAGGCTGAAGAAGAAGGTCGCGCCCGCGTTCGGCTGAGCCTGGGCCCACAGCTGGCCGCCGTGCCGCTCGACGATGCGCTTGACGATGCTCAGGCCCACGCCATGACCGGCGAAGCGCTGGCCATGCAGGCGCCGGAAGGGCTGGAACAGGCGCTCGGCCTGGTCGGCGTCGAAGCCAACGCCGTTGTCGCGCACATAGCAGACCTGTTCGCCCTCGCGCTCGAAGGCGCCCACCTCGATGCGCGGTGACTGTGCATCGCGGCTGAACTTGATCGCATTGCCGAGCAGGTTCACGTAGACCTGGCGCAGCAGGCCGGGGTCGGCCTCCACCACCGGCAGCTCGCGCACATCGATCGGCGGTGGCGTCATGTCGGGCTGCGCCAGGCGCATCTGCTCGAGCGTGTCGCGCACGAAGGCCTGCAGGTCGATGGGTTGCGGCGTGAGGTCGGCCTCGGCCACGCGGGCCAGCGAGAGCAGGTCGGTCACCAGCTGGGCACTCGCCTCCGCCTGCGAGGTGATCACCGTCAGCATGCGCTGCGCGGTGGCGGCGTCATGCCGGCCCAGCGCCTCCTGCGCCAGCCGCGACACCCCGGCGATGCCGCCCAGCGGCCCGCGCAGGTCGTGCGAGATGCTGCGGTTGAAGCCCTCCAGGCCAGCCACCACCTCGTGCAGCTCGGCGGTGCGCTGCGCCACGCGCTGCTCCAGTGAATCGTTGAGCGCCTGCAGCGCCACCTCGGCCTCGCGCCGCCGCGCCAGCTCGTCGGCGGCGATGCGCTGCGCGCGCAGCAGGCCGGTGGTGAGGATGGTCATGCCGCTGACGGTCACCGGCACGATGGCCGCATAGCGCAGCACCGACACCTCGATCCAGCCCGCCCACGCAACCGCAGCCAGCACGGGGTAGAGCATCAGCGCGGCAAAGACCAGTGCGTGCCCGTGCCCCGGCTCGCGCCGCATGGCCCACAGCGCCAGCAGGGACTGGAAACCAAGGAAGCTGGCGAAGACGGTAAAGCCCACGAGACGGCTGACAAGACCAGCCAGCACCAGCGCCGCGAACACGAGGGAGATGCCGAGCACCGCGCGGTCGATGCGCCGCTGCGTCGGCTGCGGAATCTGCGCGTAGCGCAGGAAACCCAGCGTCACCATTGCCACCGTGAACATGCCAACCAGCGTGGCCAATGTGTGGGGCCGCCCAGCCACCGGCTGCGTGTGACGGTCGAAGGCATAGACAAGCGCCACGGCGCCGTAGCCCAGGGCGAAGCAGGCCGACCACTCCAGGCGCTGGCGGCGCCACACCACGACATACAGCAGCGAGAGCACGCCGAGGGCGATTGCCCCCGCGACGGCATAGACCTCCATGGATTGCATTGCGCGCCGCGCCTCCTGCCCAGGGCCTGCGAGATCCCAGTGAACGATGGAATGTCTCGCCCGGCGTCTAGGACAAACCAGTAGCCGCCGCAGCCTCCCCCGATCTGCGTGTCTTCAGCCACACCAAGGCCACTCCCAGCAGGGCAAGCGGCACCAGGCTGCCGAGGTTCATCCAGGTCCAGCCCCCGGTGGTGACGAGCGCGCCCGAGCTGAAGGCGGTGAGCGTCGTGGTGAGGTAGACCCAGAAGTCCATCGCCGCCTGGGCGGTGGTGCGTTCCTCGGGCCGGTAGGCCTGGGTGAGCAAGGTCGTGCCGCCAATGAAGAGGAAGTTCCAGCCCACGCCGAGCAGGAGCAGCGCGCTGACGAAGTGCATCAGGTCCACGCCCGAGAGCGCGATCGCGACGCACGCGATGTTGAGCAGCAGGCCCACGACGAGGATGGGCAGCACGCCGAAGCGCTTGATCAGGCTGCCGGTGAAGAAGCTGGGCACGAACATGCCGAGCACGTGCCATTCGAGCACCAGGGCCGCGCTCTTGAAGGGATGCGAGCACTGCGCCATCGCGATGGGAGTGGCCGTCATCAGCAGGCTCATCACGCCGTAGCCCAGCGAGCTGGCCGCGACCGCGACAATGAACTCCGGCTGGCGCGCGATTTCGCGCAGTGGCCGGCCCGGCTTCTCGGCCGTGGCCACCGGCAGCGGCGGGAAAGGGATGAACGACAGCACCGCGAAGGCCAGCAGCGCCACGCCCACCAGGGCGGCGTAGGCGCCGGCGAAGGGCGCGGGCAGCACGTCACGCGTGCTGCTGGCCAGCTGCGGCCCGACCACGGCGCCGAGGATGCCGCCGGCCAGCACCCACGAGATCGCACGCTCCTTGAAGGCCGGCGCCACCAGCTCGGCGGCCGCGAAGCGGTAGAGGCCCGCGTTGGCGTTGTAGTAGCCGGCCACCATCGTGGCCGCCACCAGCAGCCAGAACTCGTGGTGAATGGCGGCCCAGGCGCACACCGCGGTCGAGGCCATCGCCACCACCAGCCCGGCCTGGAACGCACGCTTGCGGCCCCAGAGGCGCTGGTGCCGCGCCACCAGCGCTGTGAAGAGGGCGCCGCCCGCCACATAGCCCATCACCGGCAAGGTCGCGAGCCAGGCCGTGGGCGCGAGCTGCAGGCCCACCAGGCCGTTGATGGCGATGAAGGTCACGTTGTTGATCAGGAAGAGGCCCTGGCACAGGGTCAGCCACAGCAAGGGGGCGTTCATGGAAGCGAGATCCGTTTCAGAGGGAAGACAGCGCCAGGTGCGCGAGCACCGCCAGCGGTGCGGTGTCGGCACGCAGCACGCGCGCGCCGAGGCTCACCGCCGCGAAGCCGGCCTGCACGGCCTGGGCTTCTTCGCCGTCGCTCAGGCCGCCTTCGGGGCCGCTCAGGAACAGCACGGCGCGCTCGGGTGCAGCCAGTGGCTGCGTGGCGCGCGGGCTGAGCAGGCAGCGCTGTTCGCCGTTGGCCGCTGGCAGGCCACGCAGCCACTCGGCGAGCGTGCGCACCGGCGCGATCGCGGGCACGCGGGTGCGCCCGCTCTGCTCGCTGGCGGCGATGGCCACGCCCTGCCAATGCGCCTGCCGCCGCTCGGCGCGCTCGCCGCTCAGGCGCAGCACCGACCGCTCGGTGATCAGCGGCTGGATCGCATGCACGCCGAGTTCGGTGGCCTTCTCCACCAGCGCATCCATGCGCTCGTTGGCCGGCATGCCGACGGCGAGCGTGATCGGCAGCGCCAGTTCGCGCTCGGCCGCATCGTGTGCGTGCACCTGCACCTGCACCTCGCTGCGGCCCATCTGCAGCACGGTGGCGCGCCACTCGCCGCCGTGGCCATTGAAGAGCGTGATCTCTTCGCCGGGCTGCAGGCGCAGCACCTGCACATGGCGCGCCGGGCCGGGCGGCAGGCTGAGAGAGGTGTCGGCAGCGAGCGGATGCTCGATGTAGAGGCGTGCGGGCATGCGGGCGAGTGTGCCTCAGCTAGAGTCGCCGCCATGAGCACCGACATGAGCACCGACATCGAACGCCTGAGCGAAGCCGACGCCTGCCACGACGCGGAGCCGCTTCGCGGCGCAGCCCTGTTGCGCCAGATCGACGCGACCCAACTGCCCGCCGAGCGCCGGCCGCGCCTCGCCTTCCTGCTCAACCACGTGCTGGGCGAGAAGCTGCTCGCCTGGCCCGAGGCCCTGCAACGGCAACAGCAGCTGATCGCCCTCGCACAGCCCGCACCGCCCTTGGTGCTGTGGCGCCAACTGGGCTCGGCCGCGCTGGTGGCCGATGCGGGCGCGCCGCTCGCGCTGGCCGCCGATGCGCTGGTGGCCGGCAGCGGCGCATCAGCCGAGCGCGTGCAGGAGCTGCTGGCGCTCAGCGCCGCGATGTACCTCATGCCTTCGCGCCCGGCCGGTGAGGCCGGTGTCGGCGCATTGAAGGCCCTCGTGCCCTTCGACGCCATCCACTGGCCGACCGGCAGCGCGCTCGACGCCCAGGCCGCGGCCTGCGCCAACAACCTCGCCAACGACCTGCTCTCCCGGCCCGAAGCCGAGCTGCAGAACGCGCCCCTGCGCGCCGCGCTCGCCAACGGTGCCGAGATCGCACTGCGGCTGTGGCAAGCCGCCGGCACCTGGGTGCAGCAGGAGCGCGCGCTCTACCTGCGCGCCCTGGCCTGCACGGCGCTCGGCGAGCCGCACGGCACGCGCCGACATGCGCTCGCCGGGCTCGCGCTGCTCGATGCCCATGACAGTGCGCATGAAGAGAACGTCGACCGCGCCTTCTTGGAGCTCGAACGCTGGAACGCCTGCCAATGGCTGGGCATGGCCGACGAAGCACACGGCGCCCTCACGCGCGCCGAGGTCCTGGCCGCGCAGTTCAACGACGCCGGCTTGACCGACTGGTTCGAAGGCCGGCGCCGCAAGCTGCCCAGCTTCAGGCGCTAGCGCCCGAAACGGCGGAAGACCACCCGCAGCCGCCGCCTCGCGACCTGCACGGCACGCCAGCCGGCAGAACGCAGCACCGCCGCCTTGATGCGCGCCTTGGTGGCGCGCCACCAGCCCAGCGCCCGCGCAAACCACGCGAACTGCACCAGCTGCGGCTCGGTCAGCACGAAGAGCCGGCCGACCAGGGCCGTGCCCAGCAGCTTGGCCGCCACGATCACCCCCAGGCCCAGCGCCGCGTGGCCGAGGTGGATGAGCCACAACGCCAGCAGCTTGACCGGGAACAGCAGCACCGCCGGCACCAGGAACAGCGCCAGCGCGACGCGGGGCGGCACGCGGCGCAGCGCGGCTTCGAGCCGCGCCAGCGGCGGCCACTGTGCAAACCAGGCCACCGCTGCAGTGAGCGGCCGCCAGCCCCACTCTTCGATGAACAGGATGACGGCCGCCAGCGCCAGCAGCACCGCACGAAGTGCACGCCGCAAGGCGCGCCAGAACGTCATGGCGGGAGAGGAAGAACCAGGCCGCCGGGGGTCAGGTGCCGAACAGCGAACGGCGCGCCTTCTCGGCGGCCGGCAAGCCCTTGCGCTCGCGGATCTGTTCAAGCACGCGGTTGGCCACGTCGCGCAGTTCCTCGATGCTGCTGGCCTTCTCGACCGCGAGGGTCAGCGTGAAGCCACGCAAGCCCAGTTCGCTGGAAATCAGCTTGGTGAGCGTGGCGGTGAACTGCGCGTAGTCGAGGGGCTGGTCGGTGGCGGTGTCGTCGCCCAGCGGTGCCGGCCGGGTGTTGAGCGGCGACGGTGCCGTGTTGGCCGATGCCGTGCGGCTGGACGACCCATGCACCGGCGCGATCAGGTCGAGGGACTCGAGGAACTTGAAGTCTTCGGGCTTCAGGCCGACCACATTGGCCAGCAGCATTTCTTCGGTTTTCACCCCGTCGATCAGCAGCAGGAGGTTGCGCTGGTGGCGCTCCTTGACCAGGGCACGGGTCTGCATCTCAACTCGTCCCGCATCTGTCTTGGACCAGATCACTGCTGACCTCCGTGGGTGACTGCGCCTCCAGTGTGCGCGCATTGCGCGAACCTGAAGGGCTTGGGTGCCGTCCTGTCCGGCAGCGTTCCGCATTAGAACCGGCAAGGCGGGAAATTGTCACATTTCCCGCCATCTGCAACGGCATTTCGTTGCAGGCCATGCACTCCCGGGCTCAGGCCTTGTCGCGCAGTTCGCGGCGAAGGATCTTGCCCACAGGCGTCTTGGGCAGCTCGTTGCGGAACTCGATGATCTTCGGTCGCTTGTAGCCGGTCATGTTGGCTTCGCAGTAGGCGCGCACGTCGGCCTCGGTGACGGCCGGGTTGCTGCGCACGATCACCAGCTTGACGGCCTCGCCGGTCTTGGCGTCGGGCACCCCCACTGCGGCGCACTCGAGGATGCCGGGCATCTGCGTCACCACGTCGTCGATCTCGTTCGGGTAGACGTTGAAGCCGCTCACCAGGATCATGTCCTTCTTGCGGTCGACGATGCGGAAGTAGCCGCGCGCATCCACCGTGCCGATGTCGCCGGTGCGGAAGAAGCCGCTGGCCGTCATCACCTTGGCGGTCTCGTCGGGGCGCTGCCAGTAGCCGGCCATGACCTGCGGGCCGCGGATGGCGATTTCGCCCGGCATGCCGACCGCGACCTCGTTGCCGTCGTCGTCGAGCAAAGCCAGTTCGGTGTTGGGCAGCGGCAGGCCGATGGTGCCGGTGAAGGCTTCGCTGTCGGTCGGGTTGCAGGTGGCCGAGGGCGAGGTCTCCGACAGGCCATAGCCTTCGCAGATCGGGCAGCCGGTCTTCTCAAGCCACAGCTTGGCCGTGGCCTGCTGCACCGCCATGCCGCCGCCGACGCTGATCTTCAGCTTGCTCCAGTCGACGGTGTTGAAGTCGGGGTGGTTGGCCATCGCCATGAACAGCGTGTTGACGGCCGGGAAGCTGTGCACGCCTTCGCGGGCGATGTCCTTGAACACCGCCGGGATGTCGCGCGGGTTGGGGATCAGGATGTTGCAGCCGCCGGTGCGCATCGACAGCATCATGTTCGAGGTGAAGCCGAAGATGTGATACAGCGGCAGTGCGCAGACGGTGATGGTCTGCTCACCCGCGGGAATCTTCTTCAGCGCGGGCTGGTACCAGGCTTCGCACTGCAGCGTGTTGGCCACCAGGTTGCGATGCAGCAGCACGGCGCCCTTGCTCACGCCGGTGGTGCCGCCGGTGTACTGCAGCACTGCGATGTCGGTCGGCTTGAGGTCGGGCGAGCGGTAGGCCGCCTTGCGGCCGGCGGCGACGGCGTCGTTGAAGCGCACGACGCCGGGCAGCGTGAAGGCCGGCACCATCTTCTTCACGTTGCGCACCACGTAGTTGACGATGGCACCCTTGGGGAAGCCGAGCATGTCGCCCATGGCGGCGAGGATCACCTTCTTGGTCGGCACGGCGGCGTAGCAGGCCTGCAGCGTGGCGGCGAAGTTCTCGATGATGACGATGGCCTTGGAGCCGGAGTCCTTGAGCTGGTGCTCCAGCTCGCGCGGCGTGTACAGCGGGTTGACGTTCACCACCACCATGCCGGCGCGCAGGATGCCGGCCACGGCGATCGGGTACTGGGGCACGTTGGGCATCATGATGGCGACGCGGTCGCCCTTCTCCAGGCCTTGCGACTGCAGGTAGGCGGCGAAGGCGCGCGATTGCTCGTCGACCTGGGCGAAGGTGTAGCTCTTGCCCATGAACTTGTAGGCCGTGGCGGCAGCGTGCTTCTTCAGGGCCTCTTCAATCAGCGCCGTCAGCGAGGCGTACTCATTGAAGTTGATCTGCTCAGGCACGCTTGCGGGGTACTGCTTGAGCCAAGTCTTTTCCATCAGATTCTCCGGTGCTTCTTATCTCGTGAAAGTGCGCGATTCTGACGCATGGCTGACAGCCGGAACATCAGGGCTTTCGAGCGTCGAACGAACGTTCGTTTTTTGAGTCGGCGAGAAAAAGGCCACGCGGATCGCTCCGGCGTGGCCCGTGGGGGCGAGGGCTTGGTCTACTCGACCGCCTTCACCATGTCTTCGACCACCTTCTTGGCGTCGCCGAACACCATCATGGTCTTGTCCATGTAGAAGAGCTCGTTGTCGAGGCCGGCATAGCCGGCAGCCATCGAGCGCTTGTTGACGATGATGGTCTTGGCCTTGTACGCCTCCAGGATGGGCATGCCGTAGATCGGGCTGCCCTTGGTGTGCGCCGCCGGGTTCACCACGTCGTTGGCGCCCAGGATGAT
>NZ_DASSRA010000458.1:0-3582 GCF_035702065.1 Rhizobacter sp. | reverse complement strand
CGGCCGAACATTTCCCGTTCGAGTACGACCCCTCGCTGGCGCACGAGCTGGCGCCGTACCGGTTGAAGGGTGAACTGACGCCGGCGCTGGCCAAGTACCTCGCGGCCATCCCGCGCGAGAAGAAGCAGACCACCAACTTCCTCGTCGAGCTCAACCAGCGCCTGCAGAAGGACATCAGCTACCTCATCCGCATGGAGCCCGGTGTGCAGACGCCCGAGGAGACGCTGGTCAACGCCTCGGGTTCGTGCCGCGACTCCGGCTGGCTGCTTGTGCAGCTGCTGCGCCACCTGGGCTTCGCGGCGCGCTTTGTTTCGGGTTACCTGATCCAGCTCAAGAGCGACGTGAAGTCACTCGACGGGCCGAGTGGTACCGAGGTCGACTTCACCGACCTGCATGCCTGGTGCGAGGTCTACCTGCCAGGTGCGGGCTGGATCGGCTTCGACCCCACCTCGGGCCTGCTGGCCGGTGAGGGCCACATCCCGCTGGCGTGTTCGCCCGACCCCTCGTCGGCTGCGCCGGTGACGGGCGCGCTCGACGAATGCGAGACCGAGTTCGAGCACCACATGCAGGTCACCCGCGTGTGGGAGGCGCCGCGCGTCACGCTGCCCTACACCGACGAACAGTGGGCCGAGATCGAAACCCTGGGCCACCGCGTCGATGCCGACCTGCGGCGCAACGACGTGCGGCTCACGCAAGGCGGCGAGCCCACCTTCGTCTCGGTCGACGACCGCGACGGCGCCGAGTGGAACACCGACGCGCTCGGCCCCACCAAGCGCCTGCTCAGCGCCGAGCTGATGGACAAGCTGCGCCGCAAGTACGGCGACGGGGGCCTGCTGCACTACGGCCAGGGCAAGTGGTACCCGGGCGAGCAGCTGCCGCGCTGGTCGCTCAACCTCTTCTGGCGCAAGGACCGCGAGCCGATCTGGACGCACCCCGAGCTCTTCGCCGACGAGCGCCAGGACTACGGCCTCACCGAGGCCAAGGCGCAGCAGTTCCTGGCCGGCGTGGCCAGGCGCTTGCAGCTCGACCCCAAGTACGTGTTCCCGGCCTACGAAGACGCCTGGTACTACCTGTGGCGCGAGCGCAAGCTGCCGACGAACGTCGACCCCTTCGACGCGCGCCTGTCCGACGAGCTGGAGCGCGACCGCATCCGCAAGGTCTTCACGCAGGGCCTGGAGAAGGTGGTGGGCCATGTGCTGCCCGTCGCGCGCCACCCCGCCGGCACGCCGCGCTGGCAGACCGGGCCGTGGTTCCTGCGCACCGAACGCTGCTACCTGATCCCCGGTGACTCGGCGATGGGTTATCGCCTGCCGCTCGATTCGCAGCCGTGGGCGGCCCCCAGCGACTACCCCTGGGTGCTGCCGCCCGACCAGACGCAGCCGTTCGCGCCGCTGCCGCCGTACCGCCGGCTGCGCTATGCGGTGGGTGGCACGGAGCTGGGCGGAGGGGCAGGGCTCGACACCAGCACCAGCAGCGCGGCGGCCCATGCGCCCGGCAGCTTCGGCGAGCGCTCGCGCGCGGCGTTGAATGCGCCCGCAGCGCCGGCCACCGCGGCCGTGCCGTCCAAGCAACCGGCACGCTTCGAGTCCGCCGGCTGGGTCACGCGCACCGCCATGTCGGCCGAGCCGCGCCAGGGCAAGCTCTACATCTTCATGCCGCCGGTCGCGGCGCTGGAGGACTACCTCGAACTCGTCTCCGCGGTGGAGGACACGGCGGTGGAGATGAAGCTGCCGGTGATCCTCGAAGGCTACGAGCCGCCGAAAGACCCGCGCCTGTCCACCCTGCGCGTGACGCCCGACCCCGGCGTGATCGAGGTCAACATCCACCCTGCGCACAGCTGGGAGGAGCTGGTCGAGCAGACCACCCACCTCTACCAGGCCGCGCACGAGACGCGCCTGTCGACCGAGAAGTTCATGGTCGACGGCCGCCACACCGGCACCGGCGGCGGCAACCACTTCGTGCTGGGCGGTGCCACCGTGGCCGACTCGCCCTTCCTGCGCCGGCCCGACCTGCTGGCCAGCATGGTGGCCTACTGGCACAACCACCCCGCGCTGAGCTACCTGTTCTCGGGCCTTTTCATCGGCCCCACCAGCCAGGCGCCGCGCGTGGACGAGGCGCGCAACGACTCGGTCTACGAGATCGAGATCGCCTTTGCCGAGCTGCAGCGCAAGACGGCCGAGGGGCCCGCCGCCTGCCCGCCCTGGCTGATCGACCGGTTGATGCGCAACCTGCTGATCGACGTGACGGGCAACACCCACCGCGCCGAGTTCTGCATCGACAAGATGTACTCGCCCGATGGCCCCACCGGCCGCCTGGGCCTCTTGGAGATGCGCGCCTTCGAGATGCCGCCGCACGCGCGCATGAGCCTCACCCAGCAGCTGCTGATGCGCTCGCTCATCAGCCGCTTCTGGCAGCAGCCTTACCAGCCGCCGCGCCTCAAGCGCTGGGGCACCGAACTGCACGACCGCTTCATGCTGCCGCACTTCGTGTGGCACGACCTGTGCGACGTGATCGACGAGCTCAACACCTTCGGCTACGGCCTCAAGGCCGACTGGTTCGCCCCGCACCTCAACTTCCGCTTCCCGCGCCTGGGCGATTTCAACGCCATGGGCGTGGAGATGGAGCTGCGCCTCGCGCTCGAACCCTGGCACGTGATGGGCGAAGAGGGTGCTCCGGGCGGCACCGTGCGCTTCGTCGATTCGTCGGTGGAGCGCGTGCAGGTGAAGGCCACCGGCCTCGTGAGCGACCGCCACGTGCTCACCTGCAACGGCCGCGTGGTGCCGCTGCAGCCCACCGGCAAGGTGGGCGAGTTCGTCGGCGCCGTGCGCTACCGCGCCTGGAACCCGCCCTCGGCCCTGCACCCCACCATCGCCGTGCATGCGCCCCTCACCTTCGACCTGGTCGACACCTGGATGAGCCGCTCGCTGGGCGGCTGCCAGTACCACGTGGCCCACCCGGGCGGGCGCAACTACGACACCGCGCCGGTCAATGCCTACGAGGCCGAGGCACGGCGGCTGGCGCGCTTCTTCCGCGTGGGCCACACGCCGGGCGAGATGAAGGTGCCGAAGGACGAGCGCAACCCGAACTTCCCGTTCACGCTGGATCTGAGGCGGGCGACGGTGGACTGAGGCGCCTGTCATCCCGGCGAACGCCGGGATCCACTGCAAGCAAGCGGTGACATGCCACGGGTGGATCCCGGCTTTCGCCGGGATGACGGGTGGTGGCGTGGCAGACTCGGGCGATGCTCACTTCGCCCCCGCGCGTGCTCTCCGTCATCCCGCCGATGACGCAGCTCAACACGCCGTACCCCTCCACCGCCTACCTCACGGGCTTTCTGCGTTCGCGCGGTGTTGATGCCGTGCAGGAAGACCTGGCGCTGGCCTTGGTGCTGCGCCTGCTGTCGGCCGAGGGGCTGCTGCAGATCCGCGTGCAGATCGAGGCGGTGCCGGTGGACCGGCACACGCCGCAGGTGCGCTCGTTCATCGAGCAGTTCGACCGCTACCACGCGACCATCGGCCCGACCCTCGCCTTCCTCCAAGGGCGTGACCCGACGCTTGGCCACCGCATCGCCGGGCGCGGCTA
>NZ_DASSRA010000457.1:0-2957 GCF_035702065.1 Rhizobacter sp. | reverse complement strand
CCGCCGGAGCCAGTTTTGGCGCCCGGTAGGACTGCCCGTCCAGGACCAGGCAGTAGGCGTTGTGGCGCAGGCGGTCCAGCGTGGCGGAAGCGAGCAGGCGGTTGGCCGGGAAGGCGGAATCCCACTCGGGGAAGTCCAGGTTGCTGGTGACGATGGTGGAGGTGCGCTCGTAGCGTTCGGCGATGAGGTCGTGCAAGTCCTCGTCGGCCGGGGTGCGAAGCGGCTTGAGGGCGAAGTCGTCGATGATGAGCAGGGGCACGCGCGCCAGGGCGGCGAGGCGGCGCTCATAGGTGCCGGTGGCGCGGGCGGCGTTCAGGCTCTGGGTGAGGTTGGCGCAGGTGGTGAAGACCACGTCGATGCCTTGGCGCACGGCGCAGTGGCCGAGGGCCTGCGCCAGGTGACTCTTGCCGGTGCCGCAAGGGCCGACGATGAGCACGGGTGCCTTCTCCTGCAGGTAGCGCCCGGTGGCCAGGTCGTGCACCAGGGTGCGGTTGAGCTGAGGCAGCCGCTCGAAGTCGAACTGCTCCAGCGTCTTGGTGGTACGGAACTGTGCGCGGCGCAGCCGCGAGCCGAACTTCTTCTGCTCGCGCCGGGCGATCTCATCGCCGATGAGCAAGGCGAGGAACTCGGTGTAGGCGAGCTTGGCGTCGAGGGCCTGGCGGTTGCGTGCCTCCAGCGAGTCCAGGATGCCCGACAGGCGCAGTTGCTTGAGTTGGGGCAGCAGTTCGGGGGCGGGGTTGAATCGATCGGTGTTCATGGTGTGTGTCGTCATGGGTTGTGGGTCTTGCCGGTGGGTGTGTGGTGGTGGTGGTGAGGTGGTTGCTGTGGGGGTGGCCTCCTTGCTCCATGCCGCAGATGCCTCTGCGCCTTGGCGCTCACAGGAGCTGATCCATTGCGGTCACGAGAACCGAGCCGCCGCTGACTTGCGCGGGCGGCACCCACGCCTGGGAGCAGGGTCAAGGGCGGGCGCAAGCCCGGCGCAGCGAACCCTTGACGCTGCGTAGAGGCGCATACGCTGCCGGATGGCTGTGGGCGCGGCATTTGAGCGCCTACGGCCATCCAGGCTTTGCGCGGCTGCTGGCATCAAGCTGGGCGGGTCGGTCTGCGTGAACACAGGGAGGTCAACTGCGATGAGCACCAAGGCCGATGTCAATGCAGCAGGTCCATCTGCACGGGGATGCCGGCGAACAGGCTGGCCGCATCGCGCGCAAAGCGCGGCTTGGCATAGCCGGCCGGGGTGTCGGCGGGGGCCGGCAAGGGGCGCAGGTCCGCGCCGGTGCTCAGGATCGTCTTGACCGTGCGGTAGTGCGGCGAGTCGTGGGCCAGTGCGCGTGCGCAGGCTGCCTCCAGGCGTACCGGGCTGTACTGCTTGCCGAATCCGATGAGGCCTTGGGCAGTGCGCAGCCGCTCGAGGATGTTGTCGCTCAGCAGGTGCTCGACCAGTTGGCGGCACGAGGGGCCGACACGGCCGGCCTGAGCGACACACCAGGCGCGGTCATGAGCGAAGAATGCCTGGGCCTGCGGCGGCAGGTGGTCGCGCACGGTGACGCGCTGGCCGGCCAGTCGGCCGCGCAGGTGCGTCACCACGTGGCGATGCTCCTCGTACAGCGCCACCGCCGCGTCGGTGGCACGCAGCCACAAGGTCTTGCCGGCCAGGGTGAAGGGGGCCGAGTACAGCACGCGCTCGAACTGCACATGGCAGTCGCGATGCACGCTCACGAGGTGCCAGGTACCCAGGTCCGGCGCGATGGCCGGCAGGGGCAGCAGCAGTGCGCGCTCGATCTCGAACAGCGCCAGCGGTGCCTTGCGCGTGGTGCCGTGGATGCGCTGGCCGGCCTCCTCCATCACCCAGGTGCTGGCCTGTGCGTTCAGGTCGGCCCGGTCGCGGAACGTGCGCAGCGGCAGGAAGTTGCTCTTGAGGTACTTCACGCCCGATTCGACGATGCCCTTCTTCTGCGGGTCATGCGGCGGGCAGGGATCGATCTTGAAGCCATAGCCCTCGGCGCATTGGGCGTAGGCGCGCTGCACGGCCGGGTCCTGCGCACAGGCCTTGGTGATGGCGCACTTGGCGTTGTCGATGATCACGCGCCGAGGCACGCCGTTGAACCACTCGAAGGCGCGGCGGTGGCAGCCCAGCCAGGTGGCGCTACTCTGGTCCCAGACGAACTCAACGTACTGATGGCGCGAGAAGCACAGCGTCATCACGAATGCCCAGGTGCGCCGCTCCTGCCCATCGGGGTGGGTCAGCATGGGGCCGGCGCCGAAGTCCACCTGCGCGGCCTCGCCGGGCTCGAAGTCCAGCCGGCACGTCACGTCCACCGGCTCGTTGCGCCCGATGTCGGCCAGCATGCGCCGCACTGCCGAGTAGCTGCCGGCAAAGCCGTGCTCGCGCTTGAGCGCCGCATGGATCGCCACGCCCGAGATCCCCGTCTGGGCCCACTCGACGATGCGCGCGCGGTGTTCCTCCAGGCTTGAGATCGTGCTGGCCGGGCGCCGCTGTGCGCCCAGTGCCGCGGCGATGGCCTCGTCCCCGGGCAACGGCTGCTCGGGAGCAAGCCATCCGTGCTGCTGGGCCAGCTCCCGCAACTGCGCTGCCTTGGGCCGGCCCATCACTTGCGCCGCCGCGATCTGGCGGTCGCTGTCTCCCTGCCGCATGCGCAGCAGGGCTTGTCGGTACTGATGCATCTCGAATCTCCTGCGAACCATCGCTTCCCCTCGCGGACAAAAGGTCCGCAAGGTAGCGATGGCGGTTGATTCGCGATGCCGTTTACCGCCTCGGCGGTGGCTCCAATGTGCCGATCATCGGGTGGCTCCTATGCGCCGATCACGCACTGGCTCCAATATGCCGATCATCGACTGGCTCCTACATGCCGCTCACGAGGTGGCTCATATGTGCCGGTCGGTGACAGCTAGTGGATGCACTTAAGACGACGGACCCTTGGCCGGTCGGAAGGGGC
>NZ_DASSRA010000456.1:0-6170 GCF_035702065.1 Rhizobacter sp. | reverse complement strand
GACCTCGTCATCAACAAGCCGCTGGGCCTGAGCCCGAAGCACATCGAGTTCAAGCGCGCCCACCTGTACGACATCAACCCGGTGGGTCTGGGCGCGATGCTGAGCGCCGCGGTGCTGGCCATCGTGGCCTATGCCGGTGCGCTGGGGCCCGAGGCCGAGGCCTTTGCGCCCTTCATCGCGCTGGTCACGGCAATGCTGCTGTCGCCCTTGCTGGCCTGGGCGACGCGCGGGCGCTACTACCTGGCGCGGCGCAGCGCCACGCGCTGGTCGCCGGGGCAGAGCGTGGTGTGCTCGGTGTGCGACAACGCCTTCGAGTCGGAAGACATGGCCCATTGCCCGGCCTACGACGCGCCCATCTGCTCGCTGTGCTGCACGCTCGAATCGCGCTGCCACGACCGCTGCAAAACCAACTCGCGCGCGGCCGAGCAGGTGAGTTCGGCGCTCGCCACGGTGCTGCCGGCCAGCCTGGCCGGGCGCGTCAACTCCCGCGTGGCGCACTACCTGGTGGTGCTGGCCTCGCTCATCGGCCTGCTGGGCGTGGTGCTGGGCGTGGTCTACGACCAGCAGGGCGTGCTGCGCGCCTCCGAACAGTTCGCGTTGCAGGCGCCCTTCATCAAGGTGTTCGCGCTGCTCTCGCTGGCGGCGGCGGTGGGCGCGTGGTGGGTGGTGCTGGGCAGCGAGAGCCGCCACATGGCGCAGGACGAATCGAACCGCCAGAACCAGCTGCTCACGCGCGAGATCGAGGCCCACCAGCGCACCGACGCAGCGTTGCAGGCCGCGAAGGACCTGGCCGAAGCCGCCAACCAGGCCAAGACGCGCTACGTGGCCGGCATGACACACGAGCTGCGCACGCCGCTCAACAGCATCCTCGGCTACGCGCAGATCCTGCTCAAGGACGAGCGGGTGCAGGGCGCGCGCCGCGCCTCGGTGGCCACCATCCACAGGAGCGGCGAGCACCTGCACGGGCTGATCGACGGCCTGCTCGACCTGGCGCGCATCGAGGCCGGCCGCCTGCGCCTGGACCCGGCGCCGCTGCCGGTGCACGAGTTCCTCGACGACCTGGTGCGCATGGTCGCGCCACAGGCCGAGGCCAAGGGCCTGAGCTTCAAGCTGGAGACCAGCGGGCGCATCCCCGACCACGTGAACGCCGACGCCAAGCGCTTGCGGCAGATCCTCATCAACTTGCTGAGCAACGCGGTGCGCTTCACCGACCACGGCAGCGTGACGCTGCGCCTGGACCACCGCCGCGAGGTGGCGCGCTTCGAGGTGATCGACACCGGCATCGGCATCGCCGCGCAGGACCAGGAGCGCATCTTCCTGCCCTGCGAGCGGGGCAGCGCCGGCCGGCGCACGGGAGATTCGGGCACCGGCCTGGGCCTCACCATCACGCACCTGCTGACCCAGCTGATGGGCGGCGAGCTGACGGTGAAGAGCACGCCGGGCATGGGCAGCACCTTCACTGCGCGCCTGTACCTGCGCGAGATCGCCGCGCCCACGAAGGCGCGCCTCACGCACCGCCCCGTCACTGGCTACCTGGGCGCGCGCCGCACCCTGCTGGTGGTGGACGACCAGCCCACGCAGCGGCAGATGCTGGTCGGCCTCTTGATGCCGCTGGGCTTCCAGATCCGCGAGGCGGCGAGCGGGCGCGAGTGCCTGGAAGGCGTGATCGAGCGCTGCCCCGACGCCGTGCTGCTCGACATCTCGATGGACGACATGGACGGCTGGCAAACGGCGCGCGAGATCCGCGCGGCGGGCTTTGCCGACGTGCCCATCATCATGGTGTCGGCCAATGCCTTCGAGAACCAACCGGCCAAGCTGGAAGAGGCCGGCTGCCACGGCTTCGTCGACAAGCCGGTGATCGAATCGGAGCTGCTCGCCGCGCTGCAGCGCCACCTGCAGATCGAATGGCTGGCCGAGCTGGCGCTGCCGGCGTGGAGTGGTTCGGTGGTCTCCGAAGAGCCCACCGAGCGCCTGCCGGCCACGCTGGTGGGCGATCTGGTGCGACTCGCGCGGCTGGGCCATGTGCAGGGTTTGCGCAGTGCGCTCGACGCGGCGGTGCTCAGCCACTCCGCCTGCCAGGCCGAGCTGCAGCGCCTGGGCGAGCGACTCGACCGCTTCGACCTCGAAGGTTTTCTGGAGCAGTTGGTGAAGAACCTGCAGGGCGCCGACGTGGAGAGCCCGCTGTGAGCGCGCCGGTGGTGCTGGTGGTGGACGATGCACCGCAGTCGCTCGGGCCGCTGTGTCAGGCGCTGGGCGACGACGGCTACACCGTGATCGTGGCGCGCGACGGCGAATCGGCACTCGCGCGGCTCGACCTCGTCACACCCGATGCCATCCTGCTCGACGCGCTGATGCCCGGGCTGTCGGGCTTCGAGGTGTGCCGGCACATCAAGCAGGAGCCGGCGCTGGCGCATGTGCCGGTGATCTTCATGACCGGCCTGTCGGAGACCGCGCACATCGTCGAAGACTTCGAGAGCGGCGGTGTCGACTACGTCGTCAAGCCCGTGCGTGCACAGGAGGTGCTGGTGCGCCTGGCCACGCACGTGCGCAACGCGCGCGCGGTGCGCCAAGCGCGCGAGGCCATCGACGTGGGCGGGCATGGCGTGCTGGTGATCGACGCGCAGTCGCGCATTGCCTGGCGCTCACCGCAGGCGGCGAGCTGGCTGCACGCGTTGTTCCCTGGCAGCGCCGGGGGCCTGCCGTCCGATTGGCTGGCCTGGCTGGCGGCCGGTCAATCCGCCGAGCACAGCAGCACCGGTACCAACGGCCAGGTGCTGCTGCTGCGCAACCTCGGGCCGGTCGGCCTGGGCGAGCAGATGCTGCTGCTGCAGCGCCGCGCGGAGCCGAGTGCTGCGGCCAGCCGGCTCAGCACGGCCGCGCTCACGCCGCGCGAGGCCGAGGTGCTGTCGTGGGTGGCCAAGGGCAAGACCAACCGCGACGTCGGCGAGATCCTCGGCATGAGCCCGCGCACGGTGAACAAGCACCTGGAGCATGTGTTCGAGAAGCTCGGGGTGGAGACGCGCGCGGCGGCCGCTGCGCTCGCGAGCCGAGGCTAGTTGGGTTCGCCCCTACGAGGTCAGCGCCCACGCGTGTTCAGGTACACCGCGTACAGCGAACTCGTCGCGCAGATGAAGAGCCGGTTGTACCTGGCGCCGCCGAAGCACAGGTTGGCCACCGGCTCGGGGATGAGGATCTTGCCGAGCAGCGTGCCGTCAGGCGCGTGGCAGTGCACGCCCTCGCCGGTGCTCAGCCAGAGGTTGCCGTGCACATCGACGCGCAGGCCGTCGTAGAGGCCGACCGGGCAGGTGGCGAACACCTCGCCGCCGCTCAGGCTGCCGTGGGCATTGACGCGAAAGCGCCGCACATGGTGCGGGCCGTCGGCGCGGTGGGTGGCGCCGGTGTCGGTGACATAGAGCAGCGATTCATCGGGCGAGAAGGCCAGGCCGTTGGGTTGCACGAAGTCGTTGCCGACGCGGGTCACCGCGCCGCTCGTGCCATCGATGCGGTAGACGGCCTGCGTACCCATCTCGTTGGGCGAGGCGATGCCTTCGTAGTCGGAGTCGATGCCGTAGCTCGGGTCGCTGAACCAGATGCTGCCGTCGGACTTGACCACCACATCGTTGGGCGAGCACAGGCGCTTGCCCTCGAACTGCGTGGCCAGCACGGTGCGGCTGCCGTCGTGCTCGGTGCGCGAGACGCAGCGGCCGCTGTGCTCACACGAGATGAGCCGGCCCTGCCCGTCGACGGTGTGGCCGTTGCTGTGCAGCGCAGGCTGGCGGAACACCGAGACCGAGCCGTCGGTCTCGTCCCAGCGCATCACGCGGTCGTTGGGGATGTCGGACCAGACCAGGTAGCGCCCGGCGCCGAACCAGGCCGGCCCTTCGGCCCAGCGGCAGCCGGTGTAGAGCTTGTCGACGCGCACGTAGGGGAACGCCAGCTGGCGAAAGCGCGGGTCGAGCACGTCGAAGTCCGCGCTGAGTTGCAGGGTCATGGTGCGGGTGCTCCTAGCCTGTCGTTCGCTGGCCACGGCCGTAGACCAGCAGCATCGCGATGATGACCACGCCGTAGATGATGTGGCGGCCGAATTCTTCCATCTGCATCACCGAGAGGATGGACTGCAGCAGCGTGATCAGCATCACCCCGGCGACGGTGCCGATGTAGTGGCCGCGCCCGCCCAGGATGGAGGTGCCGCCCAGCACCACCGCGGCGATGGCGGGCAGCAGGTAGGGGTCGCCCATGGCTTGCGCGGCCTTGCTGGCGTAGCCGGCCAGCAGCACGCCGCCGAAGGCCGAGAGACCGCCCGAGAGGGCAAAGGCCGCCATCACCACCAGGCGCGTGCGGGCACCCGAGAGGTAGGCCGCGCGCTCGCGGTTGCCGATGGCGTAGACCGTGCGGCCGAAGGTGGTGCGGTTGAGCAGGAAGATTGTCGCCGCGCCGATGGCGGCCCACACCAGCAGCGCGTTGGGGATGCCGAGCAGGCTGTGGCCGGTGGCCAGGAAGCGCATGGCCGGCGAGGAGGCATCCTGCGGCGAGAAGCCGCCGGTGTGCACCACCATCAGGCCCTGCGCGATGGCGTTGACCGCGAGCGTGACAATCATCGAGGGGATGCGCATGAAGGCCACGCCGAAGCCATTGAGCAGGCCCAGCGCCACGCCGCAGGCGATGCCGAAGGGGATGGCGAGGGCGACGCCCACCGGCCCCCAGCCGGTGGCGGCGGTGGCCATCATGCCGCCCACCGCCACCACCCAAGGCACAGAGAGGTCGATCTGGCCGAGCAGGATCACGAGCATCGCGCCCGAGGCGATCACGCCAAGGAAGGAGGCGACCTTCCGTTGCTGCAGCAGGTACTCCGGCGAGAGGAAGCTGCTGGAGTAGAGGCTGCCCACCAGCAGGAGCAGCGCGATGCAGCCGAAGGCCGAGGCGATGGCGGGGTCGATGCGCCAGCGGCGGACGAAGGCAGGCAACCAGGGTCGGGGCATGCGGGCTTCAACCATAGAGGTCCAGGCGGTTGCGAACGCGAAGAAGCCTCACCGCCCCGAGCGAGATGGCGGCGGTGAGCACCACGCCCTGGAACAGCGGCTGCCACAGCGGATCGAGGTTGAACACGAACATCAGGTCGCCGATGGTGCGGAACATCAGCGCACCGAAGATGGCGCCCACCGCGCTGCCCGAGCCGCCGAACAGCGACACGCCGCCCAGCACCACCGCGGCGATGGAGAACAACGTGTAGGTGCTGCCGTTGGCCGCCGAGGCCTCGCCCGAGTAGGTGATGCAGGTGACGAAGAGCCCGGCCACCGAAGCCAGCAGGCCCGACAGCAGGTAGGCCATGAACTTGGCGCGCTTCACCGGCACGCCCGACATGTAGGCCGCCATCTCCGACGAGCCGATGGCGAGCGCCGCCCGCCCGATGGCCGAGCGGCGGTAGGGCAGCCAGACGACGAGCACCAGCCCGAGCAGCAGCACCAGCGCTGCGGGCACGGTGCCGAAGAGCTGGCCGGTCAGCGCATCGGCCAGCCCGGCCTGCACGTCGCCGCCCGGCACCTTGCGCAGGGCGAGCGCGAGGCCGAAGAAGATGGCGCCGGTGGCGATGGTGGTGACGATGGGCTGCAGCCGGCCGTAGATCACGATCGCGCCATTGAGTGCGCCGCACAGGCAACCGGTGAGCAGCACGCCCAGCACGCCCAGGGCCGCCTGCCCGGGCGTACCCACCACGAGGTGCGAGGCCAGGCAGTTGGACAGCACCAGCACCATGCCCACCGACAGGTCGATGCCTGAGGTGAGCACCACCAGCGTCTGCGCCATCGCCACGATGGCCAGCAGCACGCCCTTGTTGGCGGCGGTGGTGGCGACGTTGGCGTTGAGGCCCGCCGGGTGGTTGGCGGCGTAGATCGCGAACATCACGATGAAGCCGGCGAAGGCGAGCAGCGTGCCCTTGTGCTCGCGCAGCAGGTACGACCAATCGCCGGGCTTCACGCGGCCTGCCTCAGGTCAAGCGCGCTGCTGACCAGCGCGTGCTCGGTGATCTCGGCGCCCACCAGCTCGCGCGTGATCGCGCCTTCGAACATCACCAGCACGCGGTCGCAGCAGCCGATGAGTTCGTCGCAGTCGGTGGAGTAGAAGAGGATGGCCGCGCCCTCGTCGGCCAGGCGGCGCAGCAGCTGGTAGATCTC
>NZ_DASSRA010000455.1:0-16111 GCF_035702065.1 Rhizobacter sp. | reverse complement strand
GGCCTGCACCTCGTTGCCATTGACGTTGACGCGGCCGCGCGCCACATGCACGTAGGTTTGGCGCTTGGCGTCGAGGGCGAGCTCGGCCGATTCGCTGCCATCGAACAAGCCGGCGTACATCAGCGCATTGGCGTGCATGCTCACCGATCCCTCGCGGCCATCGGGGCTGGCCACCAGTGCCAGACGACCGCGCTTGCTCGCCGCGTCGAAGCGCTTCTGCTCGTAGCCGGGCTGCACGCCGCGCTCGTTCGGCATGATCCAGATCTGCAGGAAGTGCGTGGTGTCGTTGGGCGCATGGTTGAACTCGCTGTGCTGGATGCCGCGCCCGGCGCTCATGCGCTGCACGTCGCCCGGCACGATCTGCGCGCCGTTGCCCATGCTGTCCTTGTGGCCCAGCGCGCCTTCGAGCACGTACGAGATGATCTCCATGTCGCGGTGCCCGTGCGTGCCGAAGCCGGTGCCCGGAGCGATGCGGTCTTCGTTGATCACGCGCAGGTTGCCCACGCCCATGCGTTCGGGGTTGTAGTAGTCGGCAAACGAGAAGCTGTGGAACGACTTCAACCAGCCGTGGTCGGCGTAGCCTCGTTCGGAAGACTTGCGGACGTTGATCATGCGGAGCCCCTTTCTTGTGTTGCGTCGATGGCACTCAATTTAGGCGCGCACGCCGCAGCCGGGGCCATGGGGCATTGAAGCGTCCGTTCAAATAAGATGAACCTGACCCGCTCCCACCTGCCTGCCCCATGATCAATGCCCGCAATGTGCTCACCCCAGAAGCCCTGGCGATGATGGACGTCATCGCCCGCACCGGCAGCTTTGCCGCGGCGGCCCGTGAGCTGGGCAAGGTGCCTTCGGCCCTCACCTACAACGTGCGCCAGCTCGAAGACGCGCTCGACGTGCTGCTCTTCGACCGTCGCTCGCGCCAGGCCAAGCTCACCGCGGCCGGCGAGGAGCTGCTGAACGAAGGCCGGCGCCTGCTGGAGCAGGTGGATGCAGTGGCCAACCGCGTCAAGCGCGTCGCCACCGGCTGGGAGACCCAGCTCACCGTGGCGGTGGACGGCGCCATCTCGCGCGTGACGGTGTTCGAGATCTGCGAAGCCTTCTACGCCCTCAAGGCCGAGAGCGGCGACCCCGAGCGCAGCGGGCCGGGCACGCGCCTTCGGCTGCGCACCGAGATCCTGGCAGGCACCTGGGAGGCCCTGCTCAGCGGCCAGGCCGACCTGGCCATCGGCGTGGGCACCGACACACTGCCGCCGGCCGGCGTGCAGCTGCAGCCGCTGGGAACCATTCCCTTCGTGTTCGCCGTCGCCCCGCACCACCCGCTGGCCGCCAGCGCCCAGCCCATCACCGACGCCGAGCTGATGCGCCACCGCGCCATCGCCGTGGCCGATTCGGCGCAGCGCCTGGCGCCGCTCACCGTCAACCTGCTGCCGGGACAGGACGTGCTCACCGTCTCCACCATGCCCGCCAAGGTGGAGGCCATGCTGCGCTGCATGGGCTGTGGCTTCATCCCCGAGCCGATGGTGCGCGAGCACCTCGCCGCCGGCCACCTGGTGGCCAAGGCCGTGCAGCGCCCGCCCCTCATCGCGCGCATGGGCTACGCCTGGCGCGGCGAGCCGCTCGGCAAAGGCAGCCGCAAGCCGCAGCAGGGCCTGGCCTTGCGCTGGTGGCTCGAACAGCTGGAGAGCCCCGCCACCCGCAAGGCCCTGCTGGAACGCCACGCCGGGCGCATGCCGCTGGGCGGCGCCTGACTTGATGTACCGAGGCCGCTTTGCGCCCTCACCCACCGGCGCCTTGCACGCCGGATCGTTGGTGGCCGCGCTGGCCAGCTGGCTCGACGCCAAGGCCCACGGCGGGCAGTGGCTGGTGCGCATCGAAGACGTGGACACGCCGCGTTGCATACCGGGTGCCGACCGGCAGATCCTCGGGCAACTCGCCGCCTGCGGCCTGCACGCCGACGAACCTCCGGTGTGGCAGTCGCAGCGCGCCTCGCTCTACCAGGCGGCGCTCGACCGGCTTGTGTCCGAAGGCCACGCCTACCCCTGCGGCTGCACCCGCCGCGACATCGCCCAGGCCCTGGCGGCCTCGGGCCACAGCAAGCCGCGCCACGGCGAACTGGTCTACCCCGGCACCTGCCGCCATGGCCTGCACGGCAAGCCAGCCCGTGCCATGCGGCTGCGCACCTGCACGCCAACAGGCGAAGACATCCACATCGACTGGACGGATCGCCGCCTGGGCGAGCAAACGCAAAACCTCACCCAGGCCGTGGGTGACTTCGTCCTGCACCGCGCCGATGGCCTGTGGGCCTACCAGCTGGCCGTGGTGGTGGACGACGCCGAGCAACACATCACCCATGTGGTGCGCGGCGAAGACCTGGCCGACAACACCGCGCGGCAGATCCACCTGCAACACCTGCTGGGCGCCGCCACGCCCTCCTACTTGCACACACCGCTGGTGCTGAACGCACGGGGCGAGAAGCTGTCCAAGCAATCGGGCGCACAGGCACTCGACCTGCGCCAACCCCTGTCGGCCTTGAGCGATGCAGGCCGCGTGCTGGGCTTGCCGCCGATCGAGGTGCCCGACGTGGGCGCCTGGTTGGCGGCCGCCGTGACCGCGTGGTCGCACGTGTCACCAGCCGTGCCTTAGCATCACGACCTTTCAAACCAAGGACAGACGCCATGCAAACCACCGCCTCCGGCCTGCAGTACGAAGACACCACCCCCGGCACCGGCCCCGAAGCCAAAGCGGGCCAGCACGTGACGGTGCACTACACCGGCTGGCTCTACAACGACGGCGTCAAAGGCGCCAAGTTCGACAGCAGCAAAGACCGCGGCGATCCCTTCGACTTCGGCCTGGGCGCCGGCATGGTGATTCGTGGCTGGGACGAAGGCGTGCAAGGCATGAAGGTTGGCGGCACCCGCCTGCTGGTCATTCCGCCGGCGCTTGGTTATGGTGCACGCGGCGCGGGTGGCGTGATCCCGCCGAACGCCACGCTGATGTTCGAGGTGGAATTGCTGGGCGTCTGACCTTTCGCCGCAGCCGCTTCCTACACGCGGCCCGCACCCGGCGGCGCACACTGTCCGGTCATCGACAAGGATCGCCGGGAGCAGGCCCATGTTCGTCCAGTACGACATCACCCACACCACCACCTACCACTACGCCAAGCCGGTGAGCTTCGGCGAGCACCGGGTGATGTTCAGGCCGCGCGACAGCCACGACCTGCGCGTCCTCGCCACCGACCTGGTGGTCAGCCCCGAGTCCAAGGTGCGGCTGATCCAGGACCCGTTCTCCAATTCGGTGGCCCTGGTGCAGCCGCAAGGCGAGGCTACCGAGCTGAAGATCGTCTGCTCGTTCACCATCGAGCACGCGCACAGCAACAACCTGGAACTGCCGCTTTCGCCTTCGGCCGAGACCTTCCCGTTTGCCTACACCGTCGACGAGCGCTTTGACCTCGAGCACTATCTGCGCCCGCACTACGACGACCCCGAAGGCAAGCTCACGGCCTGGGCGCGCCAATTCATCCGCACTGACGGCCCCACCGGAACGCGCGACCTGCTGGTGCAGATGAACCAGCACATTCGCAACAATTTCAGCTATGCCGCACGCGACGAAGAAGGCACGCAGAGCCCGCTCACCACGCTGGAGAAGTCCACTGGCAGTTGCCGTGACTTCGCGCTGCTGATGATGGAAGCCGCGCGCCGGCTTGGCGTGGCCACGCGCTTCGTCTCGGGCTACCTGTACGACCCCTCGCTGGACACACCCGCAGAAGGTGAAGCACCTGCCAAGGAGGTACTGGGCTCCGGCTCCACCCACGCCTGGCTGCAGGCCTACCTGCCCGGCGCGGGCTGGGTGCCTTTCGACCCGACAAACAACCTGCTGGGTGGCTACTACCTCGTGCGCGTGGGCGTGGCGCGCGACCCCAAGCAGGCCGCACCGATCTCGGGCAGCTGGTTCGGCGAAGCCGATGCCTACCAGGGCATGACCGTCGACGTGCGCGTCAAGCGCCTCTGACGCCGCCGCGGCACCAATGAAAAAGGGCTCGCAGTGCGAGCCCTTCGTTCATGTCGCGTCGCCTGCGCGAATCAGCGGCTGAAGCCACCCTGGCGCGAACGCTGCGGCTTGTTGAAGCCGCCCTTGCCGGCCGGTGCACCCGGCTTGCGCGGGGCGAAGCCATTGGCGTTGCGGTCGACCGGCGCGCGGTCGAATGCCCCGCCGCGCGGCGCCTGCTGACCGTGCGGAACGAACACGCTGTTGTGGCGGTCGTTCGGACGATCCACGCTGTAGCGGTTGTGCTGGGCGCTGTCACGGTCGATGGGCTGGCGATCAAAAGCCTGACGGTCGAACGGTGCACGGTCGCGCGGTGCAAAGCCTTCACCAGCGCGCTGGTGTGCCGGCTTGCCGAAGGGCTTGTGGCCAAAGCCGCCCTTGCCCGGGCCGCCGGCGCGGTGGCCGCCGAACGACGGCTTGCCACCGAAGCGGCCCTCCGGGCGCGGCGCGTACATGCGCGGCTCGGGCTGCTTGGGCTCCAGGCCGGCGATGGTCGACACCGGGATGTTCTGGGTGGTGAACTGCTGGATGCGGCGGATCATGCCGCTGTCCATGCGCTCGGCCAGCGTCACGGCCAGGCCGTTGCGGCCAGCACGGCCGGTGCGACCGATGCGGTGCACGTAGTCCTCGGCCTTCATCGGCAGGCCGTAGTTGATGACGTGGCTGATGGTCGGCACGTCGATGCCGCGCGCGGCGACGTCGGTGGCCACCAGGATGTTCAGGTGGCGGGTGCGCAGGCCCTGCAGCACGCGGGTGCGGCGGCCTTGGGGCATGCCGCCGTGCAGGGAGGCGACCTTGTGGCCCATGTCGGCCAGGCGGTCGGCCAGCCAGTCGGCGTCGCGCTGGGTGCTGGTGAACACCACGGCCTGCTCCATCTCCTTCTGCGTGAGGATGTGGTCCAGCAGCGCGTCCTTGTGGCTCTTGTTGTCGGCCCAGTGCAGGCGCTGCTCGATGTTCTCGTGGGTGTCGGTGTGCGAGGCCACGTCGATGCGCATCGGATCGCGCAGCAGCTCTTGCGCCAGGCGGCCCACGTGGCCGCCGAAGGTCGCGCTGTACATCACCGTCTGGCGGTTCTCGGGCAGTTGCTGGGCGATGTGGTGGATGTCATCGATGAAGCCCATGTCGAGCATGCGGTCGGCTTCGTCGAGCACCAGCATCTCGACGTTGTCGAGGATGGCCTTGCCCGATTGCATGTGGTCCATCAGGCGGCCGGGGGTCGCGATCAGGATGTCGAGCGGGCCGCGCAGCGCCTTCAGCTGGGCACCATAAGGCACGCCGCCGACGACGGTGGTCACGCGCAGGCCTTGCACATGGCGGCCGTAGACGGTGGCGGCCTTGTCGACCTGCATCGCGAGTTCGCGCGTGGGGGCCAGCACAAGGATGCGCGGGCCATAGACCACGCCCTTTTCACGGCGCTTGGCGTTGTCGCCACGGGCGGCGAGGATGCGCTGCAGCGCGGGCAGCACGAACGAGGCGGTCTTGCCGCTGCCGGTGCTGGCCGAGACCATCAGGTCTTTGCCTTCGATGGCGGGAGGAATGGCTTGCGCCTGGACTTCGGTGGCGTTGGAGTAGCCCGAATCGGCCACAGCGCGGGTCAGGGCTTCATGCAGGCCCAGGGTATCGAAACTCATCGTCTTCTTTCTTCACATGTCGGTGCCCGCGCGCCGGCTTCAAAGGAAGGCACGCAGGACACCACAGGCCAAATGGCCTGCAGATAGTCGCTGGGGAGAAGGTCCGAACCCACACCGAGCAAAGGCGCCGGTGGGCGGGTGCAAAGGAACAGTCAAAGCGACGGCATCGCCGCCAACCATTCCCTGGCGCAACGCCTTGGGGTTCGAACAGGCCGCGCAACCAGGGTTGCGGGAAGACTCGATGAGGTCAGAGGGGATGAACGAAACGCTGCGATGGAGGGCAATTCCCAAGGGTCATCACAGCGAAGTCCGCGATTCTAGCAGGGATCGGGGTTTTCCCCAAATCGGCCAGCATGCCGATTACTTGGCGAGAAAGTGCTCGCGGTAATAGACCAGCTCGTCGATCGACTCATGAATGTCGGCCAAGGCCGTGTGCGCCTGGGCCTTCTTGAAGCCCGCGAGGATGTCCGGCTTCCAGCGCTTGGCCAGCTCCTTGAGCGTGCTGACGTCGAGGTTGCGGTAGTGGAAGAAGGCTTCCAGCGTGGGCATGTAGTTGGCGAGGAAACGGCGGTCCTGGCAGATGCTGTTGCCGCACATCGGCGAGGTTCCCTTGGGCACGTAGCGCTTGAGGAAGTCGATGGTCTGCTGAGCCGCGCTGGCTTCGTCGACGGTGGAGGCCTTCACGCGGTCGATCAGGCCGCTCTTGCCGTGAGTGCCCTTGTTCCAGGCGTCCATGGCGTCCAGCGTCGCGTCGCTCTGGTGGATGGCGAACACCGGGCCTTCGACCCGCACCGTCAGGTTGGCATCGGTCACCACCACGGCGACCTCGATGATGCGGTCTTTTTCCGGATAGAGGCCGGTCATTTCGAGGTCGATCCAGACGAGGTTCTGGTCGCTGCTGGCCAGGGTGGGGTTGGCGGTGTCAGTCATGTGATTCTCCTTGGGGTCATTCTCGCAGCCTACACTTGCACGCTATGCAAAGTACCGTGTTGACACTCCTGTTTGCAGCGGCCTTGATGGCCTCGCTGCTGGTGAAGTTCTGGCTGTCCACACGCCAGATGCGGCACGTGGCCACCCACCGCAACGCCGTCCCGCCCGCCTTCGCCCAGACGATCACGCTCGCCGCGCACCAGAAGGCGGCTGACTACACGCTCGCCAAGGGTCGCTTCGGCCTGCTGTCCACGGCCTTCGGTGCAGCGGTGCTGCTCGGTTGGACGCTGCTCGGCGGCCTGGACGCGCTCAACCTGCTGCTGCGCGATGCCATCGAGCCGCGCTTCGGCGGCATGACCTACCAGTTGGCGCTGCTGGCCGCCTTCGCCCTCATCGGCGGGCTGCTCGACCTGCCCTTCGAGATCTACAGCACCTTCCGCCTCGAACAGCAGTTCGGCTTCAACCGCATGACCTGGAAGCTCTACGTGGGCGACATGTTCAAGGGCCTGCTCGTGGGCGCGCTGATCGGGCTGCCGATCGCCGCACTCATCCTCTGGCTGATGGGGGCAGCGGGCTCCCTGTGGTGGCTGTGGGCCTGGGGCGCCTGGACGGTCTTCAACCTCGCCATCCTGGTGCTCTACCCGACGGTGATCGCGCCGCTCTTCAACAAGTTCCAACCGCTCGCCGACGAGACCCTCAAGGCGCGCGTGCAGACGCTGATGGCGCGCTGCGGCTTCCAGGCCAAAGGCTTGTTCGTGATGGACGGCAGCAAGCGCTCGGCCCATGCCAACGCCTACTTCACCGGCCTGGGCGCCGCCAAGCGCGTGGTGTTCTTCGACACGCTGCTCACCAAGCTCACGCCAGGCGAAGTGGAAGCGGTGCTCGCGCACGAACTGGGGCACTTCAAGTACAAGCATGTGACCAAGCGCATGGTGTCGATGTTCGCCCTGAGCCTGGCCGGCTTCGCCCTGCTGGGCTGGCTCTCGGGGCAGGCCTGGTTCTACACCGCCTTCGGCGTGCAGCCCTCGCTGGCCGCGCCCAACGATGCGGTCGCCCTGCTGCTCTTTCTGATGGTCGTGCCGGTGTTCGGCTTCTTCATCTCGCCGATCTTTGCCCAGCTGTCGCGCAAGCACGAGTTCCAGGCCGACGCCTACGCCTGCGCGCAGGCCAACGGGCAGGATCTGGCCGCGGCTCTGCTCAAGCTGCATGAAGACAATGCCTCGACGCTGACACCCGACCCGCTGTACGTTCGCTTCTACTACTCCCACCCGGCTGCCACCGAGCGGCTGGCGGCCATCCAGTTGCAAGGAAGCTGACATGAGCAACCTGCTGCACATGAAATGTCAGGCGCTGTCCGGCCCCCCGATGGCCGAGCCAGCCATCCGTGACCACCTGGCGCAGGTCAGCGGCTGGCACCTGAACCACGGTGCCATCGAGAAGAGCTTCTCCTTCAAGAACTACCACGAGACCATGGCCTTCGTGAACGCGCTGGCCTGGATCGCGCACACCGAAGATCACCACCCCGACCTCGCGGTCAGCTACGACCGCTGCGTGGTGCGCTTCAACACGCACTCGGTGGGCGGCATCTCAGTCAACGACTTCATCTGCGCGGCCAAGGCCGACGCGCTGGTGGCCTTTGTCGGCTGAACTCGACCAGGGGCTCGTGGTGGCCGGCTACGGCCGCCACTACATCGTTGAGACGCCGGAAGGCGCGCGCATCACCTGCCACCCGCGCGGCAAGAAGAGCGATTGCGTCGTCGGTGACCGCGTGCGCTGGCAACCCACCGGCGACGAAGGCGTGATCGAGCACGTGGAGCCGCGGCGCAACCTGCTGTTCCGACAGGACGAGTGGAAGACCAAGTCCTTCGCCGCCAACCTCGACCAGATCCTCGTGATGGTGGCCAGCGAGCCGGTGTTCAGCGAATCGCAGCTGGCCCGCGCGCTGATGGCGGCTGAAAGCGCCGGCATTGCGGCGCGCATCCTGCTCAACAAGGCCGACCTGCCGCAGATCACCGCTGCCCGGGAACGCCTGAAGCCGTACACCGCCATGGGCTACGACGTGCACGAGGTCGCCCTCAAGGCCCGCCCGGACGAAGCCCGGAGCCAGCTGCAGGCCTTGCTCACCGACAAGGCAACGCTGGTGCTCGGGCCCAGCGGCACCGGCAAGAGCACCCTGATCAACCTGCTCGCGCCCGACGCCAAAGCGCAAGTGGGCGAGATCTCGCAGGCGCTGAACTCCGGCAAGCACACCACGACGACAACGCAGTGGTACTGGCTGGACGCAGAACGGCGCAGCGGCCTGATCGATTCACCCGGCTTCCAGGAGTTCGGCCTGCGGCAGATCACGGCGCAGGAGCTGCCTCGTCTGATGCCCGACCTGGACGAAGCGTCGAAGCTGTGCAAGTTCTACAACTGCACCCATCTGCACGAGCCAGGCTGCGGCGTGCGGGCGGCACTGGAGCGCGGCGAGATCAGCGAATCGCGTTACCGCATCTACTCGGAACTGTTCGCCGAACTCTCGGCCACGAAGTACTAGCCGATCAGGTTGGCGAGCGACAACAACGCCAGCAGCAGCATCCACAACACGACCGAACGCCACACCAGGCCCACGATGCTGCGCAGGTGGTCCAGCTGCGGCAGCGCGCCGGGGGTCGAGCCCACCGCACCTACCGTCTCGTCAGCGATGCCGCTGTCAAAGGTCTTGGAGCGGTCCGGCGTCACGCCCGGCGCGGCGCTGCCGCCCAGCTGCACACCCACGGCGCCCGCTGCCGCCGCGAGAATGATGCCTTCGTTGGCATGTTTCCAGAGGCCTGCATCGCGCCGCCAGCAGGTGACGGCTTCCTCGAAGTTGCCCACGACCGCGAAGCCGAACGCCGTGAGCCGTGCCGGCAGGTGATCGATCAAGCCAAACAAGCGCTGCGACAAGGCCAGCAGCCGCTCGTTGCTGGGCACGCCGACCACACGGCTCTTGAAGGCCCAGTAGCGGCTCGCAAACTCGGCCATTCGGTACAGCACCGCACCCGCGGGGCCGAAACCCAACGTCGACAGCACGACGAACCAGAAGAACACGCCGAACACATGGCGGTGCGCGGCAAGGAGGGAATGCTCGATCACGTGGCGCAGCAACTCGGTGCGTGGCAGCTCACTCGCGTCGAGGTGGCGCCATTCGGCCAGCAGCGTGCGCGCAGTGGACTCGTCACCACGTTCCAGCGCATCTCGGATGTCGGTGAAGTAGTGGCTGAACTGGCGGAAACCCATGGTCACGTAGAGCACCGCCACGTTCCACACCAAGGCACCCAACACGCTGTAGCGGCCGATGGCGAGGTAGATCACCCACGCCGCGAGGGCCGGTACCAGCGCCGTGATGCACCACACCACCCAGGCGTGGTGATCCTTTCCGGCGTCGAAGTTGCGCCCCGTCCAACGCATCCAGCCTGTGAGCGCGTCATGGACGAAGTTGCTGCGCGGCAGCGGCTTGAGCTGCTCGATCAGCAGCGCGAACAAGACGGCAAAGAAGCTCATGTGCCGGGATGATAGCGGCGCGCTTTTGCGCACCCGACCGCTACGCGGCCAGGAAGCGGTAGAGGTTGCGCAGCATGGCTGCCGTGGCGCCCCAGACGAAGTAGCGCCGAGCCTTGCCGGCGGAATCGACGCCCATCCAGGGCATGGAGAGGAATTCCCGCTTCAAGCCCGCCATCTCCACCTCATGCCAACGGTGGTTGGCGGGATTCATCAAGAAGGCCAGCGGCACCTCGAACACCTCGGCCACTTCGAAGGGGTCGATGCGCAGGCTCGGGTTGGGCGGCACCAGACCGACCACCGGCGTGACGATGAAGCCGGTGCCCGTCGTGTAGGTCGGCAACTGACCGATCACGTCGACACACGCCCGCAGCAGGCCGATCTCTTCTTCCGCCTCGCGCAGCGCGGTGGCTACGGCATCGGCGTCTTCGGGCTCGGCGCGGCCACCGGGAAAGCTCACCTGGCCCGGGTGGTCGGTCAGATGGTCGGTACGCTGGGTGAGCAGCACGCTCAATCCCTCGTCGCGCTGCACCAGCGGAACCAGCACGGAAGCGCGGGTGGAACGGCGCTCCGCGAACTGGCGCTCGACCGCGATCTCCGGCGACCACACCGGCGGTGCGACGAAACGCCGCCGCATCGCCTCAGCGCTCAACTGGTCGGCATGGACAGCAGGCAGGTGGTCATCCACCGAGGCCACGGGCAATTCTTGGGGGTCGAAACTCAGGGCCATTGGAGAATTGGAAACGAAAAAGCCGCCTCGTGAGGCGGCTTTCGGAAACACGCTGTTGCCAGCAGTGTCGTCGCGGCTTAAGCCAGCTTTTCCTTGATGCGAGCCGACTTGCCCGAACGGTCGCGCAGGTAGTACAGCTTGGCACGGCGCACATCGCCGCGGCGCTTGACTTCGATGTTCGAGATCAGCGGGCTGTACAGCTGGAAGGTACGCTCCACGCCTTCGCCGCTCGAGATCTTGCGGACGATGAAGCTGGAGTTCAGACCACGGTTGCGCTTGGCGATGACCACGCCTTCGTAGGCCTGGACGCGCTTGCGCGTGCCTTCGACCACGTTGACGCTGACGATCACCGTGTCGCCGGGGGCGAAGGCAGGGATGGTCTTGTTGAGGCGAGCAATTTCTTCTTGCTCAAGGGTTTGGATCAGATCCACAGGCTTTCTCCTTGTGATCGTGCCAGCGCGGGTGTTGATGGTGGTGGGCCTTGTCCGTGGACGCAGCCTCTCCGGGGCAGAGGATCGAAAAGCTTTTGATTATAGCCCAAGCGTGAGCAGGTACTTCTCGTCGGCTTTGCTCAAGCCCCCGCGGGCCCGCAAGGCCTCGATCAGTTCGGGGCGGCGCCGGGCCGTCAATGCGAGCGACTGCTCGCGGCGCCAGCGCGCGATGTCGGCGTGGTGGCCTGACAGCAGCACAGGCGGCACGGCCGCCTCGCCGTCAGGGGTGGGCAGCACTTCGGGGCGGCTGAAATGGGGGCAGTCCAGCAGCCCGTCCGAGAAGCTGTCCTGCTGGTGCGACTGGGCATCGCCCAGCACACCATCCTGCAGGCGTGCCACCGCATCCAGCAGCGTCAGTGCCGGGAGCTCGCCACCGGAAAGCACGAAGTCGCCAAGGCTGAGCTCCACGTCGACGTGGCGGTCGATGAAGCGCTGGTCGATGCCCTCGTAGCGGCCGCACAGCAGGATCGCGCCCGGGCCTTGGGCATATGCGGTCACGAGCGCCTGGTCGATGCGGCGCCCAGTGGGCGTGAAGTGGATGACGGGCGCCGCCTCGGTGCGCTCGGCGCGGATGGCCTGCAGCGCCCGCTCCAGCGGCTCGACCAGCATCACCATGCCCGGGCCACCGCCATAGGGCCGGTCATCGACCCGGCGGTAGGCGTTGTCGGCAAAGTCGCGCAGCGGCCACAAATGCACATCGACCTGGCCAGACTCGAACGCCCGGCGCGTGATGCCCTGCGTCAGGTGCGGCGCAAACAGGTCGGGGAACAGCGTGATGACGTCGAAGCGCATGGCCGGCGCCGGATCAGTAGTCCAGACCCCAGTCGACCGTGATGCGCTTGTCGGCCAGACTCACGTCGTCGATGTACGCAGCGACAAATGGCACCAGGCGCTCTTCCGCCTTGGCGTCGGCGGGCTGGATGCGCAGCACGCTGTGCGGGCCGGTGTCGATCAGGCCCACCACCGTGCCCAAAGCCTCTCCCAGTCGGTTAACCACCGACAGGCCGATCAAGTCGACCCAGTAGTACTCATCGGGGTCGGCCGTCGGAAAACTCGCGCGGCTGACAAAGATTCGCGCCCCGCGCAGTGCCTCGGCGCCATTGCGGTCGTCGACCTCTTGCGCCTGAGCCACGACCACGCCCCCATGCTCCTTGGCCTGGGTGATCTTGAGCAGCGCGGGGTAGGACGATGCCTTGGCATCCAGCCGCTTGAGAACGGCGTCTTCCGGCGGCTTGACGAACCAGCGGCGGGAAGAAAAAAGCGCCTGGGGGTCGGATGCAAAAGGCTGGACCTTGACCCAGCCTTTCACGCCCCAGGCGTCGACGATGCGGCCGACCTCGATCGCGTCCTCAGGCCAGGCCGGATCAGCCGACCCGGCAACCGAGGGCTCGCCGGCCACGATCGTTGTCAGGCCGCAGCCTTGGCTTGTGCCACCAGGCGAGCCACCGTGGGCGACAGCTGGGCGCCGTTGCCGGCCCAGTAGTCGACGCGGTCGAAGGCCACGCGCAGCGGCTGCTCGGCACCCGATGCCACGGGGTTGTAGAAGCCCACGCGCTCGATGAAGCGGCCATCGCGGCGATTGCGGGAATCGGCCACCACGATGTTGTAGAACGGACGCCCCTTGGCGCCACCACGTGCGAGTCGAATCACGACCATGTTGTTTCCTTGATTCTTGAAAACATCCACCGCACCAGGAGACACTCAGGGCGAGCAGATCAAAGGGCAGAAACCTCAGGCCCCTGCCGGGGGTTCGATGTCGTAGATACGCCGATCCTGCGACCAGCCGCCATCGAAACCGCGCATTATAAACTCAAGCGCAACTTCCGAGTGCAATCTTGACACCTCCCCTCATTCGCCCGAGCACGGCAGCCGACCTACCGCAGATCACCGCCGTCTACGCCTGGAACGTGCTGAATGGCACAGGCACTTTCGAACTCGAAGCGCCCGACCTGGCCGAGATGACCCGCCGGCGTGACGACGTCCTCTCCAAAGGCCTGCCCTGGCTGGTGGCCGAGCGCGACGGCCAAGTGCTGGGCTACGCCTACGCCAACCACTTCCGCCCGCGCAAGGCCTACCGTTTCTGTCTGGAAGACTCGATCTACCTGGCCGATGCCGCGCGCGGCCAAGGCGTCGGCAAGCTCCTCCTGGCCGAGTTGATGGCGCAGTGCGAGGCGCTGGGCGCTCGCCAGATGCTGGCGGTGATCGGCGATTCGGCCAACGCCGGCTCGATCGGCGTGCACCGCAGCCTGGGTTTCGAGCACACCGGCCTGCTGAAGGCCAGCGGCTGGAAGTTCGGCGCCTGGCGCGACGTGGTCATCATGCAGCGCGCCCTCGGCGCCGGTGACAGCACGGCCCCTGCGGACGGCGCATGAACGGCTACAAGTCGAAGACCTTCGCCACCTGGATCGCCCTGGTCGGTGGCGGGTTGGGGCTGCACCGCTTCTACCTCCACGGCCTGCGTGACGTCTGGGGCTGGTTGTGGTGGCTGCCCACGCTCGCAGGTGTCTACGGCGTGGAGCGCGTGTTCCGGTTCGGGCAGGACGACCAACTCGCCTGGCTGCTGGTGCCTCTGCTCGGCGTGGCGCTCTCTGCCGCCATGCTCTGCGGCATCGTCTATGGCCTGACGCCCGACGAACAGTGGAACACCCGTTTCAACCCCCAAGGACGCACCCACCGGGCGGGCTGGGCCGTCGTCATCGGGGTGGTGATCTCGCTGCTCGTGGGTGCCACGGTGCTGATGTCGACCATCGCCTTCAGCGGCCAGCGTTACTTCGAGTACCAGATCGAAGAAGGCCGCAAGATCAGCCAGTAGCGGGTGACCTGTATCAGGTGAACAGCGAGAAGCTGGCCCAGTAGAAGATGCCGGCCACGAACGCCGAGGCCGGGATGGTGAAGATCCAGGCCCAGACGATGTTGCCGGCCACGCCCCAGCGCACGGCCGAAGCGCGCCGCACCGAACCCACGCCGACGATGGCGCCGGTGATGGTGTGGGTGGTCGACACCGGCACACCCAGCGCAGTGGCCAGGAACAGCGTCATGGCGCCACCCGTCTCCGCGCAAAAGCCACCCACGGGCTTGAGCTTGGTGATCTTCTGGCCCATGGTCTTGACGATGCGCCAGCCGCCGAACATGGTGCCGAGACCGATCGCGAGGTAGCAGCTCCAGATCGTCCAGGTGGGCGGCAGCTTGTCGCCTGCGGCCGAGTAGCCGGTGGCGATCAGCAGCATCCAGATGATGCCGATGGTCTTTTGCGCATCGTTGCCGCCATGGCCCAGGCTGTAGAGGCCGGCCGACACCAGCTGCAGGCGGCGGAACCAGTTGTCCACCTTCATCGGTGAACTGCGCCGACAGATCCAGGCCACCAACACCATCAGCAGCGAGCCCAGTGCGAAGCCGAGCAGCGGCGAGACAAAGATGAAGGCCACGACCTTCAGCACCCCGCTGCCGATGAGGGAGCCCACACCCGCCTTGGCGATCACCGCCCCGCAGATGCCACCGATCAGCGCGTGCGACGAACTCGACGGGATGCCGTACCACCAGGTGATCACGTTCCAGGTGATCGCGCCGATGAGTGCACCGAACACCACGTGGTGATCGACCACGCCCGGCTGCACGATGCCCTTGCCCACCGTGGCGGCCACGTTGAGGTGGAACACCAGAATGGCCAGCACGTTGAAGAAGGCGGCAAACAGCACCGCCTGCTGCGGCTTGAGCACACCGGTGGAGACCACGGTGGCGATGGAATTCGCCGCGTCGTGAAAGCCATTCATGAAGTCGAAGACGATGGCCAGCACGACCAGCATCGCCACCACCCAGAACGCTACCTGGATCGATTGCATCCGCAGCTCCGGGAACGGATCAGGAGTTCTCGAGGACGACGCCCTCGATCAGGTTGGCCACGTCTTCGCAACGGTCGGAGATGGACTCGAGTTGCTCGTAGATGGCCTTGAGCTTGATCAGCTCACGCACGTCGGTCTCTTCGCGGAACAGCTTCGACATGGCCGAACGCATCACCCGGTCGGCGTCGGATTCGAGCTTGTCGATCTCTTCGCAGGTCTTGATGGCTGCTTCAGCGGCATCGGTCTGGTTGAGCTTGGGCAGCAGCGAAACGGCGTGCTGCACACGTTCGCAGCACTTGGCGCTCAAGTCGCCCAGGCGCAGCACCTCTTCGGTCATGGTGCGCACGTCGTAGAGCTGCATGGTTTCGGTGGCGTCTTGCAGCAGGTCGACGATGTCGTCCATGGCGTTGATCAGGCCGTGGATCTGCTCGCGGTCGATCGGCGTGATGAAGGTCTTGTGCAGCAAACGGTTGACTTCGGCGGTGACCTTGTCGGCAGCGCGTTCGGCGGCCACCACCTGACCGGCGTGCTTCTCACGAAGATCGAGGTTGTTGTAGTTCTCGATCATCGCGATGAAGGCGTGCGCGCCTTCGACGATGTAGTTCGCATGCTGATTGAAAAGCTCGAAGAAATTGCCTTCGCGCGGCAGCAGCTTGCCAAACAACATGGTGGGTTCTCCAGGGGGACGCAGGGCGATGGCGGCAGGGGATGCCGCGCCGTCACAGTTATGTCACAAACGACAAGGCGCGAGTGTAGCGCCGGCTTTCAGGGCGCTGCGTCGGGAGCCAGGTCGAATACTGCACGCGGGCCCTCGAAGGCGGCCAAGGCGTCGATCAGCGCACGGAAATCCTCCACCCGGTCGACCGGATTGAAGTGTTCGCTGTTGACCACCATCAAGGGTGCCGCATCGAAGCCCTGAAAGTAGTC
>NZ_DASSRA010000454.1:0-3341 GCF_035702065.1 Rhizobacter sp. | reverse complement strand
GGTGAGCCGGAAGTTGTAGAGCTTGAAGTTGACGAGGTTGTAGCCCGCGCCGTCCACGCGGTCCAGGCCTTCGCGCAGCGTGAGCTCGGGCCAGGGCGCGTAGCGGATCTCGTCGGCGTCGACGTGCAGGTACCAGTCGTGCCCGAGCTTGCGCGAGAGCTGCTCCTTCATGCGCAGCAGCGCCGTCCAGTCGTAGACCTCGCGGCCGTTCTCGTAGAAGCGGGCGGTCTCGATGTCGACCACACCGCGGCCGACCAGGTCGGCCACCACCTCGGCGGTGCCGTCGGTGGAGGCGTTGTCGATGATGTAGACGTTCACGCCGTGCGCGATCAGCTTGGTGACTGCTTCGCGGATCACGTCGGCCTCGTTGTAGACGGCCATCAGGGCGCAGGCGGTTTTCATGGGGTGACCTCGGGGGTGGCCTGGGCGGCCGCTTCGGCTTGGGCCTGCGCCCGCGCGTTGGCGCGGAAGCGCTCGCGCACCGCGGCGAACTCTTTCAGGTACTGCGGGAAGCCCTGTTCGCGGAAGGCCGTCTTGAGCGCATCGCTGACGATGGCTTCGCTGCGCGCGTTGCGCAGGCTGGTCTCCGACCACAGGAACTCGAAGGTATTGGCCGCCTGGGTGCGCCAGTGCGGCTGCGTGAACAGCAGGTACGAGGCCACGCGCTCCATCAGGAAGACCTTGCGTTGCGCGTCGCCAGGGTAGGTGGTGGGTGGTGTGAGCATGCGCTTGAGCGGCGTGTCCGGCCCTTCGCAGGCGGCGAAGAGCTGCTCGTTCAGGGCCAGCCATTCGCGCCAGAAGGCGGGGCGGGCGACGAAGTAGTTGCTGAAGACGATCTGGCGCGAGTCCATCACCATGCCGCGCAGCTCGGGGCCGGCGCGGCCCACCGACTGCAGGAAGGCGCTGAAGGCCTCGATGAGGCCGGGGTCGAAGGTCTCGCCCTGCTCGAACACGTTGAGGAAGAAGGCGCCCATGTCGGCCTGCGGCGAGAACAGGCACACGTCGGTGCTGGCCGCGTGCCGCTGCACGAAGGCCGTCACGCGCGCGTGCGAGAGGCCGGTCTTCTGGATGAACTTGGGGCTGAAGAAGCCGTAGAAGGCGTTCTCGTCCAGCGTCTCGGCCAAGAGGTGGCGGCGGATCGGCCAGTACTCGTACCAGTCGGGCCGCGGGTTCTGCAGGTTGTCGATGAAGTGGTAGCCCGGCTCGATCTGCGCCAGCGTGGCCTGCGAGTAGGCGATCTGGTACAGGTGGACGGGGGGCAGGGGGGCGGCGTCGGTCATGGAAGGTCGGTGAAGAAGTTGCGCTTCAGGGCCGGTCGTTGAGCAGCTCTTCGCACTCGACCTGGGCCGCCAGCGCCACCTGCTCGTGCAGGCTGGGCACACGGGGCTCGGGGGCGCGTGCCGCGGCGGCACCGGCCTCGACGAAGCTCGACGAGAAGACCCGCATCACGTGGTTCACGCCGCGCGGCGACACCTCGCGCAGGTCGGACTCCAGGTACTGGCCGAAGCTCTGCACGCTGGAGATGATCTCGAAGGACGGGAAGTACTCCACATGCGCGTGGGCATCGGCCGTGTCGCCGGCCGCAGCCCGCAGCACCGCCTTGGAGTAGCTCGATGCCACCAGCACCGGCTGGGCGGTGGCGGTGGCCACCAGCGGCACCGGCGAGACGGTGAGGATCCAGCGCAGTGCCGGATTCACCGATTGGATGAACTCCAGGCACCAGGCCAGGTCGGCTTCGATGCTCGCGTGCTTGAAGTTGACGAAGGCGTGGCGGCTGCCATCGAACTCGCCCGCCGCCGTGCCCGGGGCCACGGGGAAGACGATGCCGCTGTCGACCTCGACCCAGCCTTCGGTGAGGCCGAGCGTGAAGACGAACACGTCGCAGGTCTCGAACATGCGGCGCACGCAGGCCAGGTGGTAGCGGCGGTCGGCGGTCAGGTCGTCGAGGCTGGCATAGCCATTGGGCGTGATCTTCGGGCGCAGCAGGTCGAACCAGCGGCCCTTGTCCTGGCACACCGGCGAGGCCTCGGGCCGCAGGCCGAAGGCGTATTCGATCAACTGGCGCAGCTGGCGCACGGTGTAGAGGTTGGCGTAGCGCGCCGAGAACACGCCGTACTGCAGCTCGCGGGCGCGCTCGGCGCCCATGAAGGCGGGCGGCGTTTCCACCACGTGGTGGGCCAGGCCGAAGGTGGCCAGGCGCTTGGCCATGTGCTGCGCGAAGCAGCTGCCGGCGGTGGCGATGCGGTCGGAGGGCTTGAGCTTGAACTTGGTCTCGGGCTTGAACGCGAGTTCGGCCCACGACTGCACGCTGACGGTCTTGCGCCAGAAGTTGCCGTCGGGCAGGTGCTCATACGGGTGCATGCTGGAGCCTCCGCTTCATCTGCTGGCCCAGCGCCGCGCCGTAGTGTTCGTTGCCGTGCAGGCAGCCCCGGGCCCAGTCGGCGCGCAGGCCACCGGCCGGTGTGAGCGCTTCGCTGGGCACTGGCAGGCTCTCGATGCCGTAGGCGGCGAGGTCGCGGTTGAGCGTGCCGTACATCAGCTTGTACAGGCGCTGGCGCATCGCATACGGCTTGATGCCGTGGCGGGCGAAGAGGGGGCCGAAGCTCTCGACGTTGGCCTCGATGTGGGCCTGCGACTCGATCGGCGGCGGCGCCGGCACGTGCACGATGCGCGCCTTCGGAAAGTGCTGCTTCAGCGCGAGGTGGGTGCCGAAGAGCGGCGCGGCGATCTCGCGCACCCAGGCGGTGGCGTCTTCGAGCGAGACCCACTGGCGGCCGGCTTCGCAAAGGCTGTCGCCGTCGTTGAAGTCGGCGTGCGATGGGTCGTCCACCAGCCCGCTCATGGCGAACTCGTGGCCGCGCATCAGCGAGAAGATGCAGTCGGTGTCCTGGGGGATGCTGCCGAGCACGCGCGACAGCTCGGGCGGCATGTAGAGCACCTGGTCGCGCACGACGGGCGGGGCGCCGGCGGCGGGGGTGTTGTAGGCGACGAAACAGCCTTCCCAGCCGGGCAGGCCGCCGAAGTCGAGCCGGCCGGTGGCGGGCACGCCGGTCTCCCAGGCCACGCTGTACTTCTCGCGCAGGTCGCGCAGCGGGCCCACATAGCTGTGGATGATCCCGTAGAGGTGCGAGCTGCCGATGACGGCGAAGCGCTGGGTGGTGTCGGTCATGGCAGAGCCCATGCCTGGCCCGAAGGGCAGGGTGTTTGGAGGCTCTGTGATCCTAGGCGGCGGCCGGGCGGCCGAAGGCAGGAACAGGGGGCGGTTTCGGCCCTAGATCAGCGGTGCGGCGCGGCCGTCGTCCAGCGGTTGCAGGGTGCTGCGCTCCAGCGGGATCGGGGCG
>NZ_DASSRA010000453.1:0-25188 GCF_035702065.1 Rhizobacter sp. | reverse complement strand
AGTTGCGCGCGCAGCTGGCGGAGTTCATGGTGCCCTCGGCCTTCATCGTGCTGCAGGTGTTCCCGCGCACGCCGAATGGCAAGCTCGACCGCAATGCGCTGGCCAAGGCCATCCCGGCACAGGCCGAGCCCATTGTGGCGGCCAACGTTGCCATCGCATCCACCGTGGGTGCCGGTACGCCGGCGCTGGCCGATCTGCAAGAGCAGGTGGCCAGCATCTGGCGCGAGGTGCTCAAGGTGCCAAAGGTGGGCTTGCGCGAAAACTTCTTCGACCTGGGCGGCCACTCGCTGCTGGTGGTGCACGTGCTGAACAAGGTGCGCGCGATCAGCAGCAAAGAGATCGGCATGACCGACATGTTCCGCTTCCCGACGGTCGAGTCGCTGGCGGCTCACTTGCATGTGGATGGGGAGGGGTCGAGCGCCGGCGTGACAGCGCAACCCGCACTCTCCAGCGCGCAGCAACGGGCTCAGCAGCGCCGCGAGCGTTTGCGCGGCGGGCGCTGACGGCCAGAACGGAGAGACAAAAACCGGCACCCAGGTGCCGGTTTTTTTTGCCGTCATGCGCGCTGGTTGCCGCTGTCCATATCGTCGGCGTCCTGGCGGCGCTGGCTCTGGTTGCGGTCGCGGCTGCCTTGTTGCGAATCGCGGCGACCGCTGTCTTGCGACTTTCCGGCCTTGTTGCCCGCCTGTTCCTGTTGGGCGTTCGGGTTGTTGCCCTGCGAGGGTTGGCGCTGCGGGTCGTGCTGACCTTGTTGCGGGTTGCGGGGTTCGTTGGGGTTTGTCATCGGGTTCTCCTTGGGTGAATGCCGGAAGAGGTGTCCGGTACGGATGAGCGGCAACCCACATGCCCAGACCTGGGCATGGTGTTGCATACAGTACTGTATGAAGATACAGTCAACTCTCACCCAGGAGACTGCCATGCACGCGACTTACCGTCAGATCTACCGCCCCAAGGCTGACCGCATTCCCGGTTGGATGCTGCGGATCTGGCACTGGCTCTGAGCTTCCGTTGAGACGACCCGGCACGCCAGCGCGACCGGCCTGACGGCCGCGAGTTTGATCTAGATCATGTCCGGAGGCAGCCTGCGTTCGTAGAGTGCCTGCCGATGAGTGCCCGAACCCTCCCCAACGCGGTCACGTCGCCCGGCACCCGGCCTGGCGGGGATGAAGCTGAGGGCGTTGCCGGCCTCGACGTGCGCTGGATCGCCTCTGCCGATGGCACGCGCCAAGCCGAGGCGGTGTTCGCGCTGCAGGGCATGTACTGTGGCGCCTGTGCCGGTGTCATCGAAGCCGCGCTGATGCGCGTGCCCGGTGTGGCGCTGGCCGAAGTCAACGGCGCCAGCAAGCGCGCCCGTGTGCGCTGGCGGCCCGAGGTGTCTGCTGCCACGGTCTTGTTCGACGCTGTCGAGCGGGCCGGCTACCGCGCCATGCCTGCGTTGCACGAGCCCGCGCAGGCCGCCGCACGGCGTGAGGCCCGCCAGGCGCTGTGGCGCCTGTTCGTGGCGGGCTTCTGCATGATGCAAGTGATGATGCTCACCACGCCCGGCTACCTGGCCGCGCCGGGTGACATTGCCCCCGACCTCGAGGCGCTGATGCGCTGGGCGGGCTGGGTGCTCAGCGTGCCGGTGCTGCTGTTCGCCTCCGGGCCGTTCTTCCAGGGTGCCTGGCGCTCGTTGCGGCAGCGCCGCATGGGCATGGACGTGCCGGTGGCGCTGGGCATTGCCATCACCTTCGTGGCCGGCACGGCCGCGACCTTCGACCCCACCGGGCCGTTCGGCCATGAGGTCTACCTCGATTCGATGACCATGTTCGTCACCTTCCTGCTGGCCGGGCGCTGGCTGGAGGCGCGGGCCCGGGCGCGCAGCACCGAGGCACTCGATGCACTGCTCAACCGCCTGCCGGCAAGCGTGGACCGGATCGGCGACGACGGCCGGATCGAGCCCGTGCCCGTGTCGCACCTGCGCGTGGGCGACCGGGTACAGATCGCCTTCGGCCAGGCCTTCCCTGGCGACGGCAGGCTGCTGGCCGGCAACACCCAGGTCGACGAGTCGCTGCTCACCGGTGAATCGCGCCCCGTCGAGCGGGCCGTGGGCGAGGCGGTGGTGGGCGGCACGCTCAACGTGGGCGGGCCGGTGCAGGTGCAGCTCAGTTGCGTGGGCGAGGGCACCCGCTACCGGCAGATCGTCGACCTCGTGCAGCGTGCCCTGACCGAACGCCCTGCCATGCTGCAAACGGCCGACCGACTTGCTGGCCCCTTCGTCTGGGGCGTGCTCCTGCTGGCGGCTGCCGCAGCCGCCGCCTGGAGCGTGATCGACCCGTCCCGTGCTCTGTGGGTCGCCGTGGCGGTGTTGATCGTCACCTGCCCCTGCGCGCTGTCGCTCGCCACGCCGGCTGCCTTGCTCAGTGCGGCGGGCGCGCTGGCCCGTCGGGGCGTGCTGGTGCAGCGGCTCGATGCGCTGGAGACCCTGGCCCACACCGACACCGCCTGCCTCGACAAGACCGGCACGCTCACGCAAGACAAACTCGTGCTGGCCCACATCGACATGCCCGAAGGCGCCGACCGCGGCGCCATGCTCGCCCGGGCCGCCTCGCTCGCGGCCTTGTCGCGCCACCCTTTGTCGCGCGCCTTGGCGGAGGCACTGCCCACCCCAGCCGGCGATTGGCACGAGGTGCGTGAAGTGCCTGGGCAGGGCCTGGAAGCGCTCGACGAGCAAGGCCGTCGCTGGCGGCTCGGCGCTCCCGCCTGGGCCGGTGTCCAGTCGGGTGCCGAGCGCCCCGTGGTGGCGTGTGCCTGCCTCGACGGCCACGCCCAAGAGCAGGCCTGTTTCGAGTTCGACGAAGCCCTGCGGCCAGACACCGCGGCCGCCGTGCAAAGCCTGCGAGGGCAGGGCGTGCAGATCCACCTGCTGTCGGGCGATGCCGATGCGAGCGTGCGCGCCATGGCGCGACGACTGGGCATCGTCCAGGTGCAGGCTGGCGCAAGGCCCGAAGACAAGCTCGCCACCATGGCCGCACTGCAGGCCGGAGGCCACAGCGTGCTGATGGTGGGTGACGGCGTGAACGACGGGCCGGTGCTCGCGCGCGCCGACGTCTCCTTTGCGCTCGCACACGGCAGCGCGCTCGCCCAGCAACGGGCCGACTTCATCGTGCTCGGCAGCCGCCTGGCCGAGGTGCCCGCCACGCGCGCGCTGGCCATTCGCACGCTGCGCGTGATGCGGCAGAACCTCGGCTGGTCGCTGGCCTACAACGCGGCCTGCGTGCCGCTCGCGCTCGCTGGCCTGCTGCCGCCCTGGGTGGCGGGCGCCGGCATGGCGCTGAGCTCGCTCTTCGTGGTGCTCAACGCGCTGCGCCTGTCGCGCTGAGAAGGCATCGAAGCATGGAAAGCCTGTACCTCCTGCTGCCTCTGTCGGTGCTGCTGGTGCTCGCGCTCATCGGCCTCTTCGGGTGGGCCATCAACTCCGGCCAGTTCGACGACCTCGAGCGCGAAGGCTGGCGTGTGCTGGAAGACGACAGTGCGCCCCAGCAGCGCGCCGAGCTTGATCCGCATCAATCCCGACCAGAACTCGAAAACCAACAATCCCATCATGGCCTCTGAACCCAGGAACATCCCATGAACGCATCTGCTGCAATGCGCCCCTCATCCGCGTCGTCCACCACCTACAGCGACGCGGTGGTGCGCAACTTCACCCTCGCCGCCGTGCTGTGGGGTGTGGTTGGCATGCTGGTCGGCGTGGTGATCGCCGCCCAGCTCACCTGGCCCGAACTCAACTTCGGCATTCCCTGGCTGAGCTACGGCCGATTGCGGCCTCTGCACACCAACGCGGTGATCTTTGCCTTCGGCGGCTGTGCGCTCTTCGCAAGTTCCTACTACGTGGTGCAGCGCACCTGCCAGGTGAAGCTGTTCGCCGAGAAGCTCGCCATGTTCACCTTCTGGGGCTGGCAACTGGTGATCGTGGCCGCGGCCATCTCACTGCCCATGGGCTACACCCAGGGCAAGGAGTACGCCGAACTCGAGTGGCCGATCGACATCCTGATTGCCGTCGTGTGGGTCAGCTACGCCATCGTGTTCTTCGGCACCATCGGCATGCGCAAGGTGCGGCACATCTACGTGGCCAACTGGTTCTTTGGCGGCTTCATTCTCGCCGTGGCCTTGCTGCACATCGTCAACAGCGCTGCCATCCCGGCCAGCCTGACCAAGAGCTACTCGGCCTACGCCGGCGTGCAAGACGCCATGGTGCAGTGGTGGTACGGCCACAACGCGGTGGGCTTCTTCCTGACCGCGGGCTTCCTCGGGATGATGTATTACTTCATCCCCAAGCAGGCCGACCGGCCGGTGTACAGCTACCGCCTCTCCATCGTCCACTTCTGGGCGCTGATCTTCACCTACATGTGGGCCGGACCGCACCACCTGCACTACACCGCGCTGCCCGACTGGGCGCAAAGCCTGGGCATGGTGTTCTCGCTGATCCTGCTGGCGCCCAGCTGGGGCGGGATGATCAACGGCATGATGACGCTCTCGGGTGCGTGGCACAAACTGCGTGACGACCCGATCCTCAAGTTCCTCATCGTCTCGCTGTCGTTCTACGGCATGAGCACCTTCGAGGGGCCGATGATGTCGATCAAGACCGTCAACGCCCTGAGCCATTACACCGACTGGACGGTCGGCCACGTGCACAGCGGCGCGCTCGGCTGGGTGGGGCTGATCTCCATGGGCACCCTGTACTACCTCGTCCCGCGCATGTTCGGCCAGACCAAGATGTACAGCGTGAAGGCGATCGAGCTGCACTTCTGGGTCGCCACCGTGGGCATCGTGCTCTACATCGCGGCCATGTGGATCGCTGGCGTCATGCAAGGCCTGATGTGGCGCGCCGTCAACCCCGATGGCACGCTGGTCTACAGCTTCATCGAAAGCGTGAAAGCGACGTTCCCGTTCTACCTGATCCGCCTGGTGGGTGGCCTGCTGTACTTGAGCGGCATGCTGATCATGAGCTGGAACGTGGTGATGACGGCCTTGAACGGCAAGTCGGTGCCGGCGGCCATCCCGCCGGTGAGCGCGGCCGCTGCCTGAACAAAGAGAGAACACACCATGGCCAACCCCGAACACAAGATCCCGACCTTCAGCCACGAGAAGATCGAGACGAACAACTTCCTGATGATCGTGCTCATCCTGCTCGTGGTGGCGGTGGGCGGCATCGTGGAGATCGTGCCGCTGTTCTACCAGCGCTCCACCACCCAGCCGGTGGCCAACCTCAAGCCGTACACCGCGCTGCAGCTGGCCGGGCGCGACGTGTACGTCCGCGAAGGTTGCTACAACTGCCACTCGCAGATGATCCGCCCCTTCCGCGCCGAGACGCTGCGCTACGGCCACTACTCGACGGCCGGCGAGTTCGTCTACGACCACCCCTTCCAGTGGGGCAGCAAGCGCACCGGGCCCGACCTGCACCGCGTGGGCGGCAAGTACAGCGACGACTGGCACCGCATCCACCTCATCAACCCGCGCGACCTGGTACCCGAGTCGAACATGCCGGCCTACCCCTGGCTTGCCAAGAACGCCGTCGACGCGGCCGAGATGCCCTCCCACCTGACCGCGCTGCGCCGCGTGGGCGTGCCGTACACCGATGCCGACATCGCCGGCGCCAGCGAGGCCGTCAAGGGCAAGACCGAGCTCGACGCCCTGGTGGCCTACCTGCAGGTGATGGGCACCGCGCTGAAGTAAACAAGAGGAACACCGCCATGGACGTCAACGACCTCCGCATCGCCGTCACCATCCTGTCGTTTGCCTGCTTCGGCGGCATCGTGGCCTGGGCCTGGTCGCGCAAGAACCAAAGCCGCTTCGAGGAGGCGGCCATGCTGCCCTTTGCGGCCGATGACACCCGGGAGCAGTCATGAGTGATTTCTTCAGCAATGGCTGGTCGATCTTCATCGCCGTCACCACCATCGTCTCCATCGCCGCCTGCCTGGTCTTGCTGATCGTGGCATCGCGCCGCAAGGTGATGGCCGACGACAACAGCACCGGTCACGTGTGGGACGGTGACCTCATCGAACTCAACAACCCGCTGCCGCGCTGGTGGATGATCCTCTTCGTGATCACTGTCTTCGCCGGTTTCGCCTACGTGTTCATGTACCCGGGCCTCGGCAGCGCCAAGGGCAGCCTGGGCTGGACCAGTGAGCAGGAGTACCGCGACGAACAGGCCAAGGCCCAGCAGGCCATGAGCGCCGTGTACGCGCAGTTCGTGAACCAGCCCGCCGAGGTGCTGGCCAAGAACCCCACCGCCATGGGCATCGGCGAGCGGCTGTTCATCAACAACTGCGCTGCCTGCCACGGCTCGGATGCACGCGGCAGCAAGGGCTTTCCCAACCTGACCGACTCCGACTGGCTCTACGGCGGCTCGCTCGACACCATCAAGGAAACCATCGCCAAGGGCCGCCAGGGCATGATGCCGCCGATGGCCGCTGCCGTGGGCAGTTCCGACGACGTGCGCAACCTCGCGCAGTACGTGCTGAGCCTGTCGGGCAGCGCGCATGACAGCATCCAGGCCCAGCTCGGCCGCGAGAAGTTCGCCCCGTGCTCGGCTTGTCACGGCGTGGGCGGCAAGGGCAACCCGGCCCTGGGCGCGCCCAACCTCACCGACAAGGTGTGGCTGCACGGCTGGGGCGAAGACGCCATCGTGGGCATGGTCAACAACGGCAAGACCAACGTGATGCCGGCGCACGAGTCGCGCCTCACGCCGGAGCAGATCCACGTGCTGGGTGCTTACGTGTGGAGCCTCTCGCACAGCGTCAACTCCGCAACGGTGGCGCAACAGTGATGGCTGGCTGAGCATGGCCGAAGGCAGCAAGCCTGGAAGCAGGCCCGTGATCCCCATCCAGCCGGTGCCCGCCGAGGGCGACACCGTCTGGCTGTTCGAGAAGCAGGCCAAGATCTACCCGCGCTCGGTGAGCGGCTATTTCGCGCGCTGGCGCTGGGTGATGGTGTGGATCACCCAACTCGTCTTCTACGGTCTGCCCTGGCTCACCTGGAACGACCGCCCGGCGGTGCTGTTCGAGCTGGCCTCGCGCCGCTTCTACATCTTCGGCCTGGTCCTGCACCCGCAGGACTTCATCTACCTCACGGCGCTGCTGGTCGTCAGCGCCTACGGCCTGTTCCTGTTCACCGCGGTGGCCGGGCGGCTGTGGTGCGGCTTCTCGTGCCCGCAGACGGTCTATACCGAGATCTTCCTCTGGGTCGAGCGCCACACCGAGGGCGACCGCATCGCCCGCATGCGGCTCGACAAGGCACCCTGGTCGGCCGAGAAGCTGCTCCGCAAGGGCGGCAAGCACGCCATCTGGCTCACCATCGCCTTGTGGACGGGCTTCAGCTTCGTCGGCTACTTCACACCGATCCGCGTGCTGTGGTCCGAGGCCTTCACGCTCGGCTTCGGGCCCTGGGAATGGTTCTGGGTGCTGTTCTACGGCCTGGCGACCTACGGCAATGCCGGCTTCCTGCGCGAGCAGGTGTGCCTGTACATGTGCCCGTACGCGCGCTTCCAGAGCGCCATGTTCGACCGCGACACCATGATCGTGAGCTACGACACCGAGCGTGGCGACCCGCGCGGCTCGCGTGGCCGCACGGTCGACCCGCGCGCCCAGGGCCTGGGCGACTGCATCGACTGCACGCTGTGCGTGCAGGTGTGCCCGACCGGCATCGACATCCGCAAGGGCCTGCAATACGAGTGCATCAGCTGCGCCGCCTGCGTCGACGTGTGCGACAGCGTGATGGACAAGATGAACTACCCACGGGGGCTGATCCGCTTTGCCACGCAGAACGGCCTCACCAACCACTGGAGCAAGGCCCAGACCCTGCGCCGCGTGCTGCGCCCGCGTGTGCTCATCTACGGCAGCGTGCTGCTCATCATCTGCGTCGGCTTCATCGTGAGCATGGCCACGCGCAGCCCGTTCCGTGTCGACGTGGTGCGCGACCGCGGCGCCCTGGCGCGCCTGGTGGACGAAGGCGCGATCGAGAACGTCTACCGCCTGCAGCTCATGAACGCCACCGAGTCGCCGCAGACCTACCGTGTGATCGCCGAAGACCTGGACGGCGGGCGCATCACCTCGCATGCCGAGATCGAAGTGGGCTCGGCGCAGGCGCGCTGGCTGCCGGTGAGCGTGCAGGTGCCGGCCGACACCGCGCGCAAGCTGGGGCCGGGCGCCCATGTGATGCACTTCCGCGTTGAACGCCTCGCAGACAAACGGCACGGCGAAGACGGCGTGGCCAGCGTGCGCGAGAAATCCACCTTCGTCGTGCCGCGATAGCTTCGCCAACGACAGCGCCGTGAACAAGGAGCCGACATGAAAACCCAACCTGCTGCACAACCCTGGTGGCGCTTCGGCATCGTCTGGCTCGTGATCGCCGGGCCGGTGGCCGTGGTGCTGGCCAGCACGGTGACCGCCTGGGTGGCCTGGCACAACGTCGATCCGGTGCTCATCGAAGCCCCGGTGCCCGCCACCGAACGCGACGCCTCCAACGCGCCGGCCCTGAAGGTGCGCAACCACGCGGCCACGCCGCGCCAGCAATGAAGGCGCGGAGCCTGCAGATCCTGTGGCCGGCCTTCCTGATGGCCGGCGTGATGGAGATGCTGATCTTCGTGGTGGTCGACCCGACCGAGCTGCAGTGGTTCGGCGGCGCCTACATCGAGTGGTCGCGCCAGGCCATCTACACCGTGACCTTCGTGCTGTGCTGGGTGGTCACGGCCACCTCTAGCGCGCTGACCGCGCTGCTCATGGCCAAGGAGGGGAGCGAAGACCTTCGCCCGCCTTTCTAGGCTGCCCCGCAATTGATCTTCGTCAACCGGGGCAGGGGGCGCCTTGGGCACAGTGGCAGCCATGAGCACACCTCTTCAACCCGCGGCGACCCTGGGCGGCACCATCTCGGCCGACACCCTGCGGCGCTACGACGTCCCCGGTCCGCGCTACACCTCGTACCCCACGGCCGACCGCTTCGCTGAAGGCTTCAGCTCGGCCGACCTCATCACCCGCCTGCACCGCCGCGCCGCCCACGCCGAGCGGCCGCTCTCGCTGTACGTGCACATCCCGTTCTGCGAGTCGATCTGCTATTACTGCGGCTGCAACAAGATCATCACCAAGGACCACGGCCACGCCGGGCCCTACCTTGACGCGCTGGAGCACGAGATGGCGCTCTACGCGCCCGAGATGGGCAATTCGCGCCGCGTCTCGCAGCTGCACCTGGGCGGTGGCACGCCCACCTTCCTGAACAACGCCGAGCTCAGCCGGCTGATGGCCTCGCTGCGCACCTGCTTCGACATCGTGGCCGGCGCCGAGCTTTCCATCGAGGTCGACCCGCGCACCGTCACGCGCGAGCGCCTGGCCCACCTGGCCAGCCTGGGCTTCAACCGCCTGAGCTTTGGCGTGCAGGACTTCGACGAGCGCGTGCAGAAGGCCGTGCACCGCATCCAGCCGCACGACAGCGTGCGCGACCTCGTCACCGCCGCGCGCGAACTGGGCTTCGATTCGATCAACGTCGACCTGATCTACGGCCTGCCCATGCAGACGGCGGAGTCCTTCGCCCGCACCATCGCCCAGGTGAACGCACTGCGGCCCGACCGCATCGCCCTCTACGCCTACGCCCATTTGCCCACGCGCTTCAAGCCGCAACGGCGCATCAGCGTCGACGATCTGCCGCCCGCCAATGAACGGGTGGAGATGTTGAGCGGCGCCATTGCCGGCTTCCTGGCGAGCGGCTACGACTACATCGGCATGGACCACTTCGCCCTGCCCACCGATTCGCTTGCCGTGGCCAAGCGGCAGGGCAGGCTGCACCGCAACTTCCAGGGCTACAGCACGCAACCGGAATGCGACCTCGTGGGCCTGGGCGTCTCGGCCATCGGCCAGATGGGCGACTGCTACACCCAGAACGCCAAGACCTTGCCCGAGTACTACGAGGCGCTGGAATCCGGCCTGCTGCCGGTGGCGCGCGGCCTGGTGCTGAGCCGCGAAGACAGCCTGCGCCGCGACGCCATCATGGCGCTCATGTGCCAGGGGCGGCTCGACTTCACGGCCTTCGGCAAGCAGCACGGCATCGACGCACGCGAGCACTTCGCCAAGGAGCTGGCTGACCTGGGCACCCTGGTCGACCAGGGCCTGGCCTCCGTGAGCGAGCAGGCCATCGAGGTCACAGCCACCGGCTGGTTCTTCGTGCGCGCCGTGGCGATGGTGTTCGACGGCCACCTGCAGCGCACACGCGACACGCAGCGCTTCTCGCGCATCGTGTAGAGCGCATGCTCGACGCAACCCTCGTGCTCAGCGGCCTGCTCATGGGCGCAGCAGGGGCACCGCATTGCGCAGCCATGTGCGGCGCCGCCAGTTCGGCCATGCTCGGCCGCTGCGGCGGCGGGCAGGGCGCCAGTGGTGCCGCATTCCACGTCGGGCGCGTGGCGGCCTATGCCGCCGTGGGCGCGCTGGCCGCCTCCAGCGTGGCGCTGCTGCGCCTGCTGGGTGAATCGGCACCGGCGCTGCGGCCCATCTGGACTCTGCTGCACGTGGCCGCGCTTGCGCTCGGCCTGTGGCTGCTCGTCACCGGTCGGCAACCTGCCTGGATGTCGAACCGCACGCGGGCACTCCCGCCGGAACTGGCCCGCGAAGGCTGGCAGCGCGTGGCCGGGCCGGCGCGTGCCGGCGCGCTGGGCCTGGCCTGGGTGGCCTGGCCCTGCGGCCTGTTGCAGTCGGCCCTCGTGGTGGCCACGCTCGCCAGCAACGCGCTCAGCGGGGCGCTGGTGATGGCGGCGTTTGCCGTGGCCTCGTCCAGCGGCCTGTGGGCGGCCAACGCCCTGTGGCGCCGTTCCGCCGGGGGGCTGGCCCTGGGCGTGCTGACCAGCACCTGGGTGCTTCGCTTCTCGGGTGCCTGCCTGGCCGTGGCTTCGGGTTGGGCGCTCGGAAGCGGGCTGTGGCACCGGGTGGCGGCGTTCTGCCTGCCGGGCTGATCGGCAGCTTCTTCTTCAGGTCACCGCGCTCAGCAGCAGCGCCTGCAAGGTGAAGTCGTCGGCCGGGCTGCGGACATTGCTCTGGCCGGCCAATTCGTTGAAGACCGGCCGGCCCGTGCTGCGCGCCAGGCGTTCGACCACCTCGGGCGCGAGGCCATGGCAGTCGATCGCGTCGTACAGGCGGCCGAGCAGGCTGCCCACGGCGTCGGGCCCGCTGGTGGTTGGAACCAGCGCTTCGCTCGGGCGCACATGCGTCACCCGGGCACCCAAGGCGCCTGCAGCGCGGCGCAGGGATTCGAGTTCAGGGCAATCGGGGCTTTCGCACAGCACCGCGAGATTCTTGCCGCGCAAGGCCTGGAGAGGGTGGCCCGATTGCGCGGTCTGCTTGAGCGATACGGCCATGTCGAGCACGCGGCGGCGCTCGTCGGGCGGCAACGAGTCGAGGGACCAGCTTCGCGATGAGGGGAGTGAAGGGTGCTGCATTCGCGGGGAAACTCCGTTGCGCCAAGACTAGACGCCCCTTCGCCGCGGGGGTTGACCGGTATCAAGAAGCCGTGAGGAAGTCGCTCTGATACAGCAATGACACACGCCGTTCACGCAGCGTTACGCACCGGGGGGAACCCGTTGCTACGCCATTGACGAGCGGCTCCTATCGTTGTGTTCAGACACAAACAGGAGCTTCCCCATGTTCAGCGCCACCTCGATCCCCGCAGCTGCCAACCATCCCCAGATCATCAGCAAGCCGGCAACCCCTGCCGGCGGCGAGATGAGCGCGCTGGGCCAGCGCATCGCCGAGGCGTTGAAACTGGTGCACGACACGCTGCCCGTGACGCGCCGCCTGCTGCACGCCGGTGACAAGGCCTACGAGGCCGGCGAGCGCTTCGAGTGCCTTCACATCATCAACTCCGGCATCTTCAAGCTCGTCAACCTCGCCGCCGATGGGCGCGAGCAGGTCGTGGCCCTGCAGTTCAAGGGCGACTGGCTGGGTTTCGACGGCATCGGCAGCGGCCGCTACAACTGCGACGCCATCGCCATGGACACCGGCGAGGTGTGGACCGTGCGCTACGACGCCCTGCTGCGTGCCTGTGCCACCCAGCCCGCCCTGATTGCCCTGCTGCACGGTGCGATGAGCCGTGAGCTCACTCGTGACCGCGACGCCATGCTGTCCATCTGCACCCTGCCGGCCGACGCCCGCGTGGCCGACTTCCTGCGCAACTGGGCCCAGTCGCTCTCCAGCCGCGGCCTGCGCAACGACCAGATCACGCTGCGCATGACGCGTGCCGAGATCGGCAACTTCCTGGGCATGAAGCTCGAGACCGTGAGCCGCGCCCTGTCGCGCCTGGCCCGCGACAAGGTGATCCGCTTCAGCGAGAACGGTCGCCGCGACGTGTGCATCCCCGACTTGGCCTTGCTCGAAGCCTTCATCCAGGGGTGCCTGGCTCCGCAGGCACCCACGATGCAGTAATGCCTTGACGGGGCCGGGAGGCCCCGCTTCTCCAGGTCGGCGATCATCGCGAACCGCGCTGACAGCTTGACACCAGGAGAAGCACCCCATGGCCCCGGTCTTTGTCGACCCGAAGAAGGTTCACGAGTTCGCCGACGAGCAGCACTTCCGCGACTGGCTGGCCCGGCACCACGACACCGAGACCGAGGTCTGGATCAAGATCCACAAGGTCGGCTCCGGGCTGCCTTCGATCACCCCCAAGCAGGCCATCGACGCCGTGCTCTGCTGGGGCTGGATCGACGCCGTGCGCAAGTCGTGTGACGACAAGAGCTACCTGCAGCGCTACACGCGCCGGGGCAGCAAGAGCATCTGGAGCCAGATCAACGTCGACAACGTGGCCAGGCTGATCCGAGAAGGCCGCATGACGCCGCATGGCCTCCGTCAGGTCGAAGCCGCCCAGGCCGATGGCCGCTGGGCCCGCGCCTACGGCGGCAGCAAGGAGATGCGCATCCCGGACGACCTGCAAGCCGCCATCGACGCCGAGCCCGGGGCGCAGAAGATGCTGGCCACCCTGAGTGCGCAGAACCGCTTTGCGCTGGCATTCCGTGTGCACAACATGAAGACGGAAGCGGGGAGAAAGAAGAAGATCGAGGCCTTGGTCGAGATGCTCAAGCGCGGGGAGACGATCCATCCGCAGGGCAAAAGCAAGCCGGCGCAAATAGAAGGAGCCACGCGCATGAAGATGGTCCTGACATCGGCCAAGACGCCCGATGAGTACATCGAATGCCTCGATGGCTGGCAGAAGCCTTACGCTGCCGCGCTGCGCTCGGCGGTGCGCCAGGCCGCCCCGCAGCTCGAAGAACGCCTCAAGTGGGGCCACCTGGTCTTCTTCTCCAACGGCCCGGTGCTGCTGATCCGTGCCGAGCCGCAGCGCGTGCTGTTCGGCTTCTGGCGCGGGCAGCGCCTGCGCCACATCGAGCCGCGGCTGAAGCCCGGCGGCAAGTACGAGATGGCCACGCTGGAGCTGCGGCCGGGCACACCGCTGGACCGCGAGACGGTCATGCGGCTGGCGCGCGAGGCCTGTGCCCTCAACGAATCGGTTGGCGACCCGACTGCCTGACGCAGGTCGATGCCTGAGCGCGCTCTCAGCGCTTCACGTGCCTCACCGCCAGCGCCTGCGCCATGGCCGATTGCAGCTCGCCGCGGCTGTACGGCTTGGCCAACAGTTCCCACGAGGGCGGGGCGCTTTCGTTGATGTCGAGCAGCTCGGCCATGTAGCCCGACATCAGCAGCACGGCGACACCGGGGCGCAGGGTACGCACCTCGCGGGCGAGCTCGGTGCCGCGCATGCCGGTGCCCAGGGCCACGTCGCTCAGCAGCAGGTCGATCTCGGCGCCTTCGGCCAGCGCCTGCAAGGCCTGCTCGGCGTTGACGTGGGCCGTCACGGTGCAGTCCATCGCGGCCAGGAAGCGCAGCGCCACGGCGCGCACCTCGGGTTCGTCCTCGACCAGCATCACGCGCAGGCCAGGGGGCAGGCTGCGGTCTTGCAGGCCGGCTTCATCCATCAGCGGCAGGGCCGATCCCTGCGCGGGGATGTGGAGTGTGACGCAGGTGCCTGCGCCCGGCGTGCTGTGCAGGCTGATGGCGCCGTGCGATTGCTTCACGAAGCCGTAGACCGTGCTCAGGCCCAGGCCGGTGCCGCGCCCGCTCTCCTTGGTGGTGAAGAAGGGCTCGAAGGCACGCTCCTTCACCGCCTCGGACATGCCACCGCCGGTGTCGGCGATGGCGATCACGACGTAGCCCCATTCGGAACGTTGCCCGGGCGCGAAGTCGCCGTGCAGCTCGGGCGGCAGCTCGGTCTCGTGGCGGCACGAGAAGCGCAGCACGCCGCCGCCGGGCATGGCGTCGCGGGCGTTGATGGCGATGTTGAGCAGGGCCGATTCGAGCTGGCCGGCGTCGGCGCGACAGGGCGGGCAGCCCGCTTCAGGCGCGTCCACGTCGATGCGGATGCGCTGGTCGAGCGTGCGGCGCAGCATGTCGGCGAGCGACTGCAGCATGGCCGGAGCGTCCACGCTGCTCGGGCTCAGCACCTGGCGGCGCGAGAAGGCGAGCAGCTTGCTCGTGAGCTCGGCGCCGCGCTTGCTGGCGCGGGCGGCGGCGGTGACGAGCTGCAGCACCTGGGCGTCACCGGCGATGGCGGGCACTTCTTCCAGCACCTGCAGGTTGCCCTGGATCACGGTGAGCAGGTTGTTGAAGTCGTGCGCGATGCCGCCCGTCAACTGGCCCACGCTCTCCAGCCGTTGCGAATGGCTGAGCCGCTCTTCGCTCTGCACGCGTTGCAGCGTGGCAGCCAGCAGGTTGGACAGGGATTCAAGGAAGTGCACCTCGTCGTCGCCGAAGCGCTGCGCCTGCCGGGCGCGCACACTGAGAACGCCCACCGGGCGCCCGCGGTCGTACAGGGGCACGGCCATGGCGCTGACCAGGCCGGCGGCCAGGTAGGCGGCCGGCACGGTGAAGCGGGTCTCTTGCCCGTAGTCTGGAATGAGCACGTGCCGGTCGGCGGCGAGCACGTAGCCGGGCGGCGTGCTGATGTCGTTGGCGATGCGCGAGCCGATGCCCTCGCTGGGCAGCAGGCCCACGCCAGCGGCCACGCGGAACTCCATGCGGTTGGTGTCGAGCAGGAACAGCACCGCCATCTGCACCTGCAGGGCTTCGGCCGCCACGGCCGGCACCTGCTGCAGCAGCACGTGCGGGTCGCGCGTGTCCACCGCCAGGCGGCCCATCTTGGCCACGTACTCGCTGTAGCGTGCGCGACGCAGCGCCTGCTTGACGCGCGGGTAGTCACCCACGCTGCGGATCGACGCCACCGTGTACGGCAGCTGGCTCTCGTGCAGCGGGCTCAGCGCGATCTCGACCATCACCTCGCTGCCGTCGCGGCGCTTGGCGACCAGATCCATGTCGGTGCCCATGGGGCGCGGAATGGGGTTGCGCGCGTAGGCCTCGCGGTACTGGGCATGGCGCGGACGGATGCTGTCGGGCACCAGCGCGTCCACGCCCAGGCCCACCAGCTCGCCTTCGTCGTAGCCGAAGAGCGCACAGGCCGCCGGGTTGGCCAGCACGATGCGGCCGCGCGCGTCGACCAGCAGCAGCGCATCGGGGTACGCGCCGAAGATGGATCGGAAGATCGCGGGTGGCGGGGCTTCCGAGGCCGGCTCTGTCATGTCTGGCTCACTGCAGGTACGAACACATAGCCCGCGCTGCGGATCGACTTGATGATCTGCGGGTTCTCGGGGTCGGCCTCGATCTTCTTGCGCAGGCGGCCGATCTGCACGTCGATCGTGCGGTCGAACGGGGCGGCTTCGCGGCCACGCGTCTGCTCCAGCAGGAAGTCGCGCGACAGCACGCGGCCCGGGTGGGTGGCCAGCACCTTGAGCAGGTCGAACTCGCCCGAGGTGAGCCCCACGGCCTCGCCCTGGGTGTTTTCCAGGCGGCGCGCCGAGGTGTCGAGCCGCCAGCCGGCAAAGCACAGGCACGAGGTGGCAGGCGCGGCAGCCGGTGCTGCAGGTTGGGGCGCCGGCTCCATGCGGCGCAGCACGGCCTTGATGCGGGCCACCAGCTCGCGCATGTCGAAGGGTTTGGTGACGTAGTCGTCGGCACCGATCTCCAACCCCACGATCTTGTCGACCGCATCGCCCCGGCCGGTGATGATGACCAGCCCGCAGCGCCAGTGTTCGCGCAGCTGTCGGGCGATCACGAAGCCGTCTTCACCCGGCAGGCCCAGGTCGAGCAGCACCAGGGCTGGCGGGTCTTCGGCCATGAGGTTCATCAGGGCCCGGCCGGAATGCAGCTCGCTGACCCTGAAACCGTGGCCGGTCAGGTAGGACCCCAGGAGGGAGGTGATGGCGATCTCGTCGTCGACGATGGCAAGGTGGGTGCTTGTCACGGGGCCAGGCGGGAAAGTAAGGGTTGCTGGGGCGCCGCCATGCCGGCGGACAAACCCAAGCGTAACGCCTACGGCCGCACAGGGTCTACGCGGAGATCAGCGGAGATCAGCGGATGATGAGCGTGGGCGTCTTGCAGCGCGCCAGCACGCCCGAGGCCACGGAGCCCATCACCAGCGAGCCCAGGGTCGAATGGCCGTGCGAACCGAGGATCACCATGTCGAACTTCTCGGCCGTGGCAATGCTTGAGATCACGTCGGCCGGGTTGCCCACCTCGCGGCGCGAGGTGATGTTCCAGCCCTTCTGGGCGGCAAAGGTGTTGATGGGCGCGAGCACCGCGTTGCCTCGCTCCTCGTAGTAGCCGTCGATCGAGTCGCGGGTGACGAAGTGCGTGACCTGCGGAGGCACCGGCGGCACCACGGTGAGCACGGTGTACTGGTTGTTCGCACCCAGCAGTTCGTCGTGGGCGGCCAGGTAGGCCAGCATCTGCTTGGTGAACTCGCTGCCGTCGACGGCCAACAGGATCTTCATGGGGTCTCTCGCTTTCGGTGGAAGTGAATCAAAGCCCAGCGTATCGCCTTCAGGCGACGGTTTCGACCGAGCCGTCGGCCACGCGCTGCAGCGCCGCGCTGTCGAGCACGCAGATCTGCCGGTCCTTTACGCTCAGGATACCCTGGCTCTGCAGGCGCGAAAGGCTGCGGCTCACCGTCTCCAGGCGTAGCCCGAGGTAGGTGCCGATCTCCTCGCGCGTCATGCGCAGCACGAGCGAAGACGACGAGAAACCACGCGAGCGCAGCCGTTGCGTGAGGTTGAGCAGGAAGGCCGCCACGCGCTCATTGGAGCGGGTGTTGCCGAGCAGCATCATCACGCTGTGGTCGTTGACGATCTCGCGGCTCATGATGCGGTGGAACTGCCGCTGCAGGGCCGGGAACTGGCGCGAAAGCGCCTCCAGATCGTTGAAGCCGATTGCGCACACCTGCGAGTCTTCGAGCGCGATCGCATCGCAGGCATGCTGTCCGGCACTGATGCCATTGAGCCCGAGCAGCTCGCCCGCCATCTGGAAGCCGGTGATCTGCTCGCGCCCGCTCTCGGCCAGCACCCGCGTCTTGAAGAAGCCGGTGCGCACGGCAAAGATCGAATCGAAGGCATCACCGTTGTGGAACAGCGCCTCGCCGCGCGCCACGAAGCGGCGCGAGCCCACCAGGTCGTCGAGCAGGGCGAGGTCGTCGGAGTCGAAGCCTTCGGGCAGGCACAGGTCGCGCAGGCTGCAGTTGGAGCAGTTGATCTGCAGCTTGGGGGCGGGTGTGGCGGTCATGGCAGTCGCATCGGGTCGGGCGGCACACGATGCACCGCGCTGCTCCCATTCTTGGGGCGCGACACCGCCGCGAGCTTGCGTTGGATCAAATGCGCGGGGTCGCCCGACCTGCCGGCCGCAGCTCGGTGCGGCATCGTCAATGCGACATCAGCACCGGCACCGTCATCGAGGCCAGCAGCCCGCGCGTGGCGCCGCCCAGCACCCGCTCCGACCAGCGGGTGTGGCCCCAGGCGCCCATGACCAGCAGGTCGGCGCCGAGATCGGAGATGCGTGACAGCATGGCCTCGGCGATGGGCGCGGCGGCAGGCTCGATGTGAATCTGCGCCTCCACGCCGTGCCATTTGAGCCACTGGCGCACCTCGTCGAGCCGGCGCGGCCGAACCGGGGCGCCGGCACGCAGGCCGCGCTCCTGCCAGGCGACCAGATGCACTTCGCGCGCCTGGTGCAGCAGGGGCAGGGCGTCGGCAATCGCTCGGGCGGCCTCGCGGCTGCCGTCCCAGGCGACCATCACCTTGTGCAGCGGCGCCTCGAACGAGCCTGCATAGGGCAGGAGCAGCGTCGGCCTGGCGCTGAACAGCACGATCTGCTCGATCAACTCGCGCCGCACCGCGTGCCCGTACAGCGACGGGTCGGGCTGGTTGAGGATGGTCAGGTCATGGCACAGGGCGTGGTGCAGCAGTGCGGTGGCGCTGTCGGCCTCTTCCACGATGGCCTCGCCGTGGCTGAAGCCGGCTGCGGCGCAGGCCTTCTCGAATGCGCGCGCCGCCGATTCGGCATCGCGCAGCAGGTTGTCCTGCGCTTCGGCCGCAAACTCGGCCATCGAGGCCGCCGCGGCCGGCGCGCTGGGCAGGTCGATCAGGCCGGTGGGCGCGAAGCCGCTCAGGCGTGCATCAAAGCTCTTGGCCAGGCGGATCGCCACCCGCGTGCGTGCGCTGCACAGCGGGTCGTGATCGAGCAGGACCAGCAGACTGCGGTAGCCCATCAGGCCCCCAGGCCCACCGGCGCAGGCACGAGGCGCACGATGCGCGAGAACAGCGCGGCGTAGTCGGGTTCGGGCGCATGGCCGGTCATGGGGTCGCGGTTGGCGAGAAAGGCCTCGTCCAGTTCTTCCCAGTCTTGTGGCGTGAGCACCTTTTCGGCCAACGGCAGGATCTCGCGCTCTTCCAGCGCCATGTGGCCGAGGTAGAAGTTCACGTAGCGCTCGGCGGCCTTCTCGAACAGCTCGCGCCGCGGCTCGCCGATCATCTCGAAGGCCAGCAGCGAGTGCTCCAGTTCGCGGATGTTGCGCTCACCCAGGGCGTGGTCGGCGTCCAGGCGATCGAGCATCTCGCGTGCGAGCGGCGTGCGCGCCCGAAGCTTGGGGAACAGGAGCTCGGTTTCCTTGCGGTGATGGCGCTTCTCGGGGAACTCGTCCACGTAGAACAGCATGGCGCGCAGGGCCGCGAAGTCGGGCATCGTGGAGCCTTTGCGGTGAAGCGCCAGGTGCAACAGGATCGAGCGCAGCATGGCGGACAGTGCCGCGTGCTCCTCGCGCAGGATGGTGAGAGTGGGGTGCGTCATGGCGTGTCTCCTTGCTGGTGTGGATTGCAGCAGAGGCCCGGGCCACGCTCTTGCGCAGGATCAAGTTCCAGCCCCGAAAGTGCGCTCAGCCACTGGGTCGCAGAGGTGTGCCGGTCACCTTAGCCACGACAAGCGCGCAGGGATTTGACCCGCGTCAGAGGATGTTCACGGTGGCTGGGGCGCTACTGGGGCGTCCAGGCGCGCCAGTTGGTGTCTGCCAGATCGAACTGCTGGCGCAGCAGCTGGCGCATCGCCTCCACATCGGCGGCCGTGGCCGCTGCCGGTGCGGGTTTGTGTTGCGCTGCCGCTGCGGCTGCGCGTGCCTGGCTCAGCGATGCCGGGGTGAGCGCCGCGTTCAGGTTCCATATCTGCGCGGCCCTGCCCACTTCGACCTGAGCACCGCCCAGGCCCAGGTCACAGTGGTATGTGGAGCCGACGAGCGACCAGCGCATGCTGCCCGAGGCCTGCAGATGCGCAGCCAGACGCGCCTTCATCGAGACGTTGGCATCGTTCCAGTTCTGCAGGTGAGGGTGGTCGTCGATGGGACCGCGGAACGCGCCCACCGCTCCGCTGGTTCCCACCGTGCGCAAGGCCTTCCAGAACAGCAGGGCCTGCGCCGCGTTCTGCGCCGTGAGGTGGTGCAGCCAGGGCGTTTCGTTGGCGTCCACCACACCGTCGGCGTGGAGCCAGCGCAAGCCGGCAAAGCCGATGTCGGTGGCCATGCCGAAGTTGTGGTTGCTCTCGCCGGGGCCGGCATTGGTGACATTGCCGCCCCCCGTGAGCAGTGCGTACTGCGCCTGGAAGCTGCGCCGGTCGCCCTGCGGACACACGCCCACGGCAATGCCATGCTGCTGGTGCATGCGGCCGATGCAGTTGCGCACCTTCGGCCCGAAGGCCGGGGCGAAGGTCAGCGCGGCCGCGGCCAGCAGCTTGGTCTGAAGCTCCTGCGGGGTGGCTTCGATGTACACGATGCGGCCGCCTGGGAGCACGCGCAGATTGACAAACTCGGGTGGCAGCCGTGCCACCAGCTGCGCCCAGGTTGCATCACCCGGTCGCACCAGGCCCGCGGTGGCGTTGGGGTTCGGGGCCGAGGCATTGCCCGCGGCCGAGACGAACACGCGGTCGGCCTGGAAGTTGCGGATCGCCGCCTTGGTGTTGGGGCCGCAAGTACCGTCATAGTTGGCGAGGTAAGGCGCAGGTGGCCGCCCCGGCGCAGCGGGCCGCACCGTCTTGACCAGCGCTGCTTGCACGAGCGCCACGTCGGAGGGGTCGTTGCTGCCGTTGTCACCGACGCTTGCGTTGATCGCTTGCATGGTTCCCTCCCCGCTTGGCTGAACCGACTGACTGAACCGATCGCTATTCGCTGCAGGCAAAAGGCACGGTGGCCGTTGCTGCCAACGGTGCCGCCTGGCCTGCGATGGCCATCTTCACCTGCAGGCGAAGGGCGCGGCACCCGGTTCCCTGCAGCCAGAACGCCAGGTGGGCGGTGCCGCCACGCGGCAGCGCACCCACGCGCTGGCTGCGGTCGAGCATGAGACGTTGCCCCTGGCCTTGCGGGGCCAGCTCCCGCACGGTGAGCCGCAGCGGTGTGTCCGAGCGCAGCACGGTGTCCGGTGCCAGTTTCACGGCGACGAGCACCAGCGTCGCGGTCGAAGGATCCTGGCTCGCCACCACATTGAACAACTCTGGCGCACCCGGTGCCAGCACGTCCGCCGAGAAGCTGCCCGATGCGCTGTGGAACAGGCGCGCCTGAAGCTGAAGCTCGACCGCCGCACGGGGAGCCCCCGGCTCCGGGGTGACTGCGCAGGCGAGCGCACAGGAAAGCAGGCCGGCACCGACAAGCAGCAGGCGGCGTCCCAAAGGGGCAAAAAGGCGTGGCGTCATGAGATGCCGCAGGAGTTGGCGGCCAGTAGAGCAGCCGCTCCAGGCCATGTCAACCGCGGTTCTCGCTGCCGGCGCAGATGAGTGGAATCTCGGGCTTCACATGGGTGCTGGCATCCAGCGGCGCAGGTGGGCGCTGTTCGCGCCGCGGCGCTCCTTGGCGCGGGCCAGTTCGTGGCGTGCCACCGAGCGCAGGTGCACTTCGTCGGGCCCGTCGAAGAAGCGCATGGCACGGCCCCAGCTCCACAGGCGTGCGAGCGGCGTGTCGGGCGTGAGGCCCATGGCCCCGAAGACCTGCATGGCGCGGTCGAGCACCTGCGTTTGCAGGCGCGCCGCCACCAGCTTGATGGCGGCCACGTCGGTGCGCGCCGCGGCGTTGCCTTCGGTGTCCATGCGCCAGGCCGCGTGCAGCACCAACAGGCGGGCCTGGTCGATCTCGATGCGCGACTGGGCGATCCAGTCCTGCACGTTGGCGAAGTCGGCCAGGCGCTGGCCGAAGCTGCGCCGCTCCAGCGCCCGCTCGCACATCAGCTCCAGCGCCAGCTCGCACTGGCCGATGGTGCGCATGCAGTGGTGCACGCGGCCCGGGCCGAGCCGCGCCTGCGCCATCGCAAAGCCGCGGCCGGGTTCGCCGACGAGGTTGGCGCGCGGCACGCGCACGTTGCGGAACACGAGCTCGCAGTGGCCTTCGAGCGCCTGGTGGTCCATCACCGGGATGTTGCGCTCGATGGAGAGGCCGGGCGCGTCGAGCGGCACCGCCACGATCGAGTGGCTGGCGTGCGGGTCGTCGTCTTCGCCGCCGCTGCGACCCATCACGAAGGCCACGCGGCACAGCGGGTGGGCCGCGCCGGTGATGAACCACTTGCGGCCGTTGAGCACGCAGTGATCGCCGTCGATGTCGATGCGCGTTTCGATGTTGGTGGCGTCGGCAGAAGCCACGTCGGGCTCGCTCATCGCAAAGCACGAGCGGATCTCGCCGCGCAGCAACGGGTCGAGCCAGTCGTGGCGCTGCGCCGGCGTGGCGAAGAGCTGCAGCAGCTCCATGTTGCCGGTGTCGGGCGCGCTGCAGTTGAAGACTTCGGCCGACCACGGCACGCGGCCCATGATCTCGCACAGCGGCGCGTAGTCGAGGTTGCGCAGGCGCGTGCCGGGCTGGCCGGCCTGCAGGCTGGGCAAAAAGAGGTTCCACAGGCCCAAGTTGCGCGCCTGCGCCTTCAGGGGCTCGATCAGGTCGACGGGGTAGATGCCGGCGTCGTCGAAGCGCTGCCATTCACGCTGGCTGGGCAGCACCAGGTCGTCGATGAAGCGCTGCAGGCGCTCGGCCAGGGCAGTGCTGAGTTGGGAGTGAGAGAAGTCCACGGTGCGTTGGATGTGTGCGGTTTGCGGCAGATGCCCGAGCATTGCGGTGACGCGCGCCGCTGGCCTTGCGCTGCGTCAATCCCACATCGTTCGCGTGATGCGCCAATGCACGCCCATGAAGCTGCCTGACTTCTTTGACCTGGTGCCCCGCCTGCGCGTGCGCGACCCGCTCGCCGCAACCCTGGGCTGTGCCGAAGGCGGTGTGCTGGAGTACAGCTACGCCGATGCCGTGCGCGTGACCGGCCACTCGTGCCCCACGGTGGCCGCCGCCTACTGGCTCACCTGGCTGGCCTTGGCCGAGCTGTATCCCACTGAGTTGCCGCAACGCGGCGGCGTGCGCGTGGAGTTCCGCGACCACGAACGGCAGGGCAGTACCGGTGTGTTCGCAAGCGTTGTGCAGATGCTCACGGGTGCGGCGAACGATGGCGGGTTCAAGGGAATCTCCGGCCGCTTCTCGCGCGCCGGGCTGCAGCGCATTTCGCCCGATCTGCCCCTGTTCATGCGCTTCACGCGCCTGGACGACGGCAGTGCGGTCGACGCGGGCGTGGACTTGTCACTGCAGCCACCAGACCCCGAGTTGAACGGCCTGCTGCAACGGCTGGAGAGCGGCGAGGCCGACGGACCCGCGCTCGCCCGCCTGGGCACGCTGTGGCAGCGGCGCGTGCGGGAGCTGCTGATCGACCGGGCCAGCGACCGCGGCATCTTCATCGTGCGGCGGGTGGAGCGGTGGCGGACCACACCGCCGTTGAGGCTCAATCTTCGGCACAAGATGGGGTAGACGCCAGCCGCGCGAGGACTCGGGCGCACCTCGAAGCGGCTTACGATGGGCGACCCACAGCGTCACCCATCCATGACACGCCCAGACACTGCCTCCATCGCCCTCGGGCCCCTTGGCTATTGCAGGACCACCGACGGCGTGACCATCGCGATGCGCAGCGCCGGCAGCGGCCCCCTGATGATCAAGGCCGCCAACTGGCTGGGCAATCTGCAGGCCGACGCGCAGCTGCCTTCCACGCGCCACTGGGTGGACCACCTCTCACGCCGCCACCGGATGCTCTGGTACGACGCGCGTGGCTGCGGCCTGTCTGACCGTGCCGTGGACGAAGTCTCGCTCGACGCCTGGGTGCGCGACCTCGAGGCCGTGGCCGATGCCAGCGGGGAGCAACGCTTCGTGCTGCTGGGCATCTCGCAGGGAGCCGCCATCGCCATCCGCTACGCGGTGCGCCACCCCGAGCGCGTTCGCGCGCTGGTGCTGTATGCGAGCTTCGTGCGCGGCGTGTTTCACCAGGGGCACTCGGCCAAGACGCAGGCCGTCTTTACCGAAATGGTCCGCATTGCGGAGCTCGGCTGGGGACACGATGCCAGCGCGTTCCGGCGCCTGTTCACCGCGCACCTGATGCCCACCGCGCCGGCCCGTGTGCTCGATCTCTATGACGAGCTGCACAAGGACAGCGTCAGCGGCCCGATGGCCGCGCGCTACATGAAGGCCTTCTACGAACTGGATGCGCGTGCCGATGCGGCGCAGGTCCGGTGCCCGACGCTGGTGATGCACGTCAGCGGCGACTCGCTCATCCTGCAGCAAGAGGGGGAGCTGGTCGCCTCGCTCGTGCCGGGGGCGCGCTGGGTCAGCGTGCCCGGGCGAAACCACCTGCCTCTCGCCGACGATCCTGGCTGGCCGACGCTGCAGCGCGAGATGTCGACCTTCCTGGCCGACCTGGAGGCTGCTGACGGCGCGGCCGCCCAGCACGGCGCGCCACCTGAGCTCACCGCCCGCCAGCGCGACGTGCTGCAGCATGTCGCGCGCGGCCTGAGCGACAAGGAGATCGCGCGCGCACTGCAACTGAGCCCGCGCACCGTGGAGATGCATGTGGCACGCGCGCTCGCCGCACTGGGTGCACGCAATCGCTCGGAGGCAGTGAGCCGCGCCATGCACTGGAAGCTGCTGCCGTAATACCGTGGTCGCGCGGGAGCCGCCACGCCGGCTCTACCGTAGTGCGCCGTCTTCTGCTGAACGGTGACCCCACCGACCATGGCGTCATGCGGGGCCATGCCAGTTGACCCGGGCCCGCCCACCCCAAGGCGACGAGGAGCCCCTGTCATGACGCTGCACGACACCCTGGAGGCCTCGACCTCCACCACCCAGTCGGTCACCCATTCCGACGCCCACAGCCACGTGCCCACGCTGGCGCGCGAGCTGGCGGATCTGCGCGAGCCGGCCTGGCTTGTCGCCCCACGCGAACAGGCCCGGCGCCTGCGCGCGCGCGGCCGTGTTCATCGCGACACGCAAGGCCTGTGGCTGCTGCTCGGCCACGCCGATTGCCGCGCCGCCATGCAGAGCGCTCACCTGAGCCGCGACCCGCGGCAGCACAGCAGCTATGCCGCGGCACGCCCGTTCGTGGCCGGATCTGCGCTGGAGCAGGCGGCGGAGCGCTTCATGATCTTCAACGACGCGCCGGTGCACACCCGCCTGCGGCGGGTGGTGAGCGCGGCTTTCACGCCGGCCGCCACGCGCCAGCTGCGGGACCAGGTGGCCACGATTGCGCAGGATCTGGCCGATGCGCTGCCGGCGGACGGCACACCCTTCGACTTCATGCGTGGCTTTGCGCAGTTGCTGCCGATCCGGGTGATCTGCGACCTGCTGGGCGTCGAGGCCGGCGACTTCGACCAGGCCAAGGCCTGGTCGGATGCCGCAGCCTGCGTCGTCGAGCCGCTG
>NZ_DASSRA010000452.1:0-4916 GCF_035702065.1 Rhizobacter sp. | reverse complement strand
GCGACGGCAAGTTCCAGCTCTCGGCCCTGGCCGAGAGCGCCTTCGACCCGCTGGCGCGCACCACCAAGTTCATGCTGACCGAAGAGGCCCACCACATGTTCGTGGGCGAGAGCGGCGTCTCGCGCGTGGTGGCGCGCACCGCCCAGGTGATGAACGAGCTCAAGACCGACGACCCCAAGGCCTTGCGCGCCGCCGGCGTGATCGACCTGCCGACCATCCAGCGCTACCTGAACTTCCACTACAGCGTGACCATCGACCTCTTCGGTGCAGACCAGTCGAGCAACGCCGCCACCTTCTACAGCTCGGGCCTGAAGGGCCGTTACGAAGAAGGCAAGCGTGAGGACGACCATGTGCTCAAGGGCCAGACCTACAAGGTGCTCGAAGTGCAGGGCGGGGCGCTGGTGGAGAAAGAGGTGCCGATGCTCAATGCACTCAACGAGGTGCTGCGCGACGACTTCATCAAGGACTCGGTGGCCGGCGTCGGCCGCTGGAACAAGGTGCTGGAGAAAGCCGGCATCCCGCAGCGACTGCAAGTGCCGCACAAGGCCTTCCACCGCAACATCGGCGCCCTGGCCGGCATCAAGATGTCGCCCGACGGCCGCGTGGTCAGCGACGCCGAATGGGCCTCGCGCCGCGACGAGTGGCTGCCGAGCGACGAGGACCGCGCCTTCGTCGCCTCGCTGATGGGCCGCGTGGTGGAGCCCGGTCGCTTCGCCCACTGGATCGCCCCGCCGGTGATGGGCATCAACCGGCAGCCGGCGGACTTCGAGTACGTGCGCTTCAACTGAGCTTGCACATGGACATGGCCGTTGACGCCACGCTGATCAGGCAGCACCTGATCGACCCCGAGATCTGCATCCGCTGCAACACCTGCGAGGCGACCTGCCCGGTTCACGCCATCACGCACGACGACCGCAACTATGTCGTGCGCGCCGATGTGTGCAACGGCTGCATGGCCTGCATTGCGCCGTGCCCCACGGGCTCCATCGACAACTGGCGCACGGTGCTGCGCGACGAGGCCTATTCCGTCGAGGAGCAACTGGGCTGGGACGAGCTTCCGCCCGAGCAGCCGATGCCCGACGCGGCTGCCGCCGCGGTGCCTGTTCCTTCACAGGTGATGGCGGCCGAGCCAGGCACCGAGCTCTTCAACACGGCCAACGTGGGGGCCCAGGTGCCGCCCTGGTCGGCCGCGCACGCCTATACCAATCTCTACGGCCCGAAGAACCCGACCACGGCCACGGTGGTGGGCAACTTCAACTGCACCGAAGCCGGCTTCGCGAGCGAGACGCACCACATCGTGCTCGACTTCGGCGCCATGCCCTTTCCGGTGCTGGAGGGGCAATCCATCGGCATCGTGCCGCCGGGTGTCGACACTTCGGGCCGGCCCCACGTGGCGCGCCAGTACTCGATCGCCAGTGCCCGCAACGGCGAGCGCGCTGGCTACAACAACGTTTCGCTCACAGTGAAGCGCGTGACCGAAGACCACCAGGGCCGGCCGGTGCGCGGCGTGGCCTCCAACCACCTGTGCGACCTGCTGGTGGGCGACACAGTGCAGGTGATCGGCCCGTTCGGCAGCAGCTTCCTGATGCCCAACCACCCGCAGTCGAACATCGTGATGGTCTGCACCGGCACCGGCAGCGCGCCGATGCGGGCCATGACGGAGTGGCGGCGCCGCCTCAGAAAGAGCGGCAAGTTCGATGGCGGCAAGCTGATGCTCTTCTTCGGCGCACGCACCCCGCAGGAGCTGCCGTACTTCGGCCCGCTGCAAAGCCTGCCCAAGGACTTCATCGACATCAACCTGGCCTTCTCGCGCCAGCCCGGCCAGCCGCGTCGCTACGTGCAAGACCTGATGCGCGAGCGCGCCGCCGACCTCGCCGCGCTGCTGCGCGACCCCAACACCTTCATCTACGTGTGCGGCTTGAAGAGCATGGAAGAGGGCGTGGTGCTGGCCCTGCGCGACGTGGCGCGCGAGGCCGGCCTGCCGTGGGAGACGCTGGGCCCGGCGCTGCAGCGCGAAGGGCGGCTGCACCTGGAGACTTACTGACTGCTCGGGTATCGTCGCCCGCATGAACTCCCGATCAAGGCCAAGCGCCAGGTTCCGCCTGCGCGTCACCGTGGGCGATGTCATCGCCATCGGCCCCGGCAAGGTGGCGCTGCTCGAAGCCATCGGCGACACCGGCTCCATCACCGCTGCCGCCAAGCAGCTCGACATGTCGTACCGCCGCGCCTGGCTGTTGCTGGACGAGCTGAACCAGGCCCTGCGCTCGCCGGCCGTCGAGTCGGCCCAAGGTGGCGCGCGCGGTGGCGGCAGCGTGCTCACGCCGCTCGGACAGCAACTGATCGACACCTACCGGCGCATTGAGAGCACCGCCGCCGAGGCCTGCGCCGCCGACATCAAGCGTCTGCAAGGCCTGCTGTCGGGCTGATGGCGTCATGTTCTGCGATATATTTCGCTGAACTTCTCTCGGCAGGCTTCCCATGCACATCAAGCTCGTTCTGCGCACACTGCAGCGTTTTGGCGTGGCCGTTGCGCTCTGCGGAGTGCTGGCGGCGCAGGCGGCCGACCTCACCGTCTCGGCCGCGGCCAGCCTGAACAACGCCTTCAAGGAGTTGGGCACGGCCTACGAGGCGCAGAACCCGGGCACCAAGGTGTTGTTCAACTTCGCCGCATCGGATGCCTTGCTCGCGCAGATCGCCAAGGGTGCACCGGCCGATGTGTTTGCCTCGGCCGACCAGGAGACCATGGACAAGGCGCAGGCGCAGAAGCTGCTGGCCACCGGCACGCGCACCAACTTCGCCAGCAACACGCTGGTGCTGGCCGTGCCCATCGACAGCAAGCTGCAGTTCACCCGCATCTCCGACCTGGCCCAGCCGGGCGTGAAGCGCTTTGCCATCGGCAACCCGGCCAGCGTGCCGGCCGGCCGCTACGCCAAGGCCGCGCTCGATGCGGCCAGCCACTGGGGCGTGATCGAGAGCCGGGCGGTGATGGCCCTGAACGTGCGCCAGGCGCTCGACTACGTGGCGCGCGGCGAGGTGGATGTGGCCTTCGTCTATGCCACCGACGCCGCGACGCAGAAGGACAAGGTCAAGGTCGCCGCCGTCGTGCCGACACCCGCGCCCATCAGCTATCCCATCGCCGCCCTGGCTGGCGGCCCCAACCCTGCCGAGGCGGCGCGCTTTGTCGCCTTCGTGGCCTCGCCGCAGGGCCAGGCCGTGCTGGCCAGGCACGGCTTCGGCAAGCCCTGACGGATGGATTCCGCCTGGGTGCCGCTGGCGCTCTCGCTCAAGGTGGCGGGCTGGTCGACGGCCATCAACCTGGTGCTGGGCGTGGCGGTGGGCTTTGTGCTCGCGCGGCGCAAGTTCCCGGGCCGCGAGGTGCTCGATGCCGTGCTCACCCTGCCGATGGTGCTGCCGCCCACGGTGCTGGGCTACTACCTGCTGGTGCTCATCGGCAAGCGCGGGCCCATCGGCGGCTGGCTGCACGAAACCTTCGGCATCAACCTGATCTTCACCTGGCAGGGCGCGGTGATCGCGGCGAGCCTGGTGGCCTTTCCGCTGGTCTTGAAGGCGGCCCGCGCGGCCTTCGAAGGCGTCGACCCGCAGCTGGAGAAGGCCGCCCGCGTGCTGGGCCTCGGCGAATGGGCGCGGTTCTTCCGCGTGACCTTGCCGCTGGCCTGGCGCGGCATCCTGGCCGGTGTGCTGCTGGCCTTTGCGCGCGCGCTGGGCGAGTTCGGCGCCACGCTGATGGTGGCCGGCAGCATCCCCGGGCGCACGCAGACGCTGTCGGTGGCGGTGTACGAGGCGGTTCAGGCGGGGCAGGACTCGGTGGCCAACCTGCTGGTGCTGATCACGTCCATCACCTGCATCGTGGTGCTGCTGGCGGCCGGGCGGCTGGTACCGGGGCGCGTGGCGCAGTAGGGCATGCATTTCGACGTCGACATCCGCAAGACCGTGCGCAGTGCCCGGCGCGAGTTCACGCTGCAGGTGCGCTTCCAGTCCACCGCGCGGCGCACCGCGATCTATGGGCCGTCGGGGGCCGGCAAGACGCTCACGCTGCAGGCGCTGGCCGGGCTGCTCACGCCTGACAGCGGGCGCATCGCCTTCGGCGGCGAGCTGCTGTTCGACGGCACTGCGGGCATCGAGGTGCCCGCGCGCCAGCGGCGCTTCGGCTACCTGTTCCAGGACTACGCGCTCTTCCCGCACCTCGACGTGCGCCAGAACATCGCCTTCGGCCTCAAGCCCGGCCTGCTCAACCCGAACGAGCGCGACGGCGGCGAGGCCGTGGAGCACTGGCTGCGCGCCTTCGAACTGACCGAACTGAGCCGCCAGCAGCCGAGCGAACTCTCGGGGGGCCAGCGCCAGCGTGTTGCACTGGCGCGTGCACTGGCCTCGTCACCGCGCGCGCTGCTGCTCGACGAACCCTTCTCCGCGCTCGACGCCGAGCTGCGCGAACGCATGCGCCGCGAGCTCGACGAACTGCTTCAACGGGTGGACATCCCCATCGTCATGATCACGCACGACAAGGACGACCTGGCCCGCTTCGGCGAGGCCACGCTGGAGCTGCGCGAGGGCAGCATCCGCAGCAATTCGCTGACGCTCAGTCGACCTTGAACACCGCCACGGTGCGAGAGAGTTGCGCCGCCTGCCGCTTGAGGTTGTCTGCGGCGGCGGCCCCACGGCAGCGTTCAGCGCCAGGATGTTCGTCTGGAAGGCGATGCTGTCGATCACGCCGATGATGTCGCCGATGCGCTTGGAGCTGGCGCTGATGTCTTGCATGGTGCCGACCACGCGGCCCACGATCTCGCCGCCCTGGGCTGCCACGGCCGATTGCCAGCTGGCTGGGGTCGACTGAGTTCTTCCCCATTTCGCCCCCCCGAAAACCGGGGGGAGAGAGCCCTCCATATTCAAACGGACAC
>NZ_DASSRA010000451.1:0-5854 GCF_035702065.1 Rhizobacter sp. | reverse complement strand
TGTCGGAAGCGCGGGCGCTGACCAACCTGGTCGGCAACGGCGTGGCCACGATCGTCGTCGCCAAATGGACCGGCGAGCTCGACACCGAGCGGCTGCGCCGCCAACTCGACAACGAGACCGACGTGGAGGCCGATGCGCCGGAGGTGTTGCTCGACGCGAAAGACGAGCACATGCCGGTGACGCCGCCCGGCGGCTGAGCGGGTGCGCTTCGGCTCACCGGCGACCTGCACCATGGCCCCTGACGGCCAGCGGCCGCTGCGCTAGGCTGTGCGCTGGCCCCCACCCGGCAGCAGAAAGGACACGCATGCCCATCGAGATCCCCCGCGAGGCACGCCAGCAGGCCATTGCCTCCATCGAGCGCTACTTCCAGGAGAACATGGACGAGAAGATCGGCAACGTCGGCGCCGGTGCGCTGCTCGGCTTCTTCCTGCAGGAGATCGGGCCGCTGGTCTACAACCAGGCGGTGTCGGCGGTGCAGGAGCGCTTGCAGGAACGCGTGGCGGAGATCGACATCGAGATCCACGAAGACGAGTTCTCCTACTGGCCGCAACAGAAGGCAAAGAGCAAGAAATGACAGCGTCACCCGGCATGACTACCTCCATCCGCCGCCCGCAGGTCTGCGTTCTCGGCAGCGCCGACCCCGGCTCTGCCGCCTACGAGCTCGCCGGGCAGGCCGGCACGCTGCTCGCGCGGCTCGGCATCACGGTCGTGAGCGGCTGCGGCAGCCCGGCCACGCGCACGGCGGCCGAGCACGCCATCGCGGCGGGTGGGTTGGTGGTGAGCATCATCCCGCCCGACGAAATGCCGCCGCCGGACTGGCCGGCGACTGTGGTGATCCCCTGCGGCATGGGCGATGCGCGCAACCTGGTGATGGCGCTCGCGGGTGACGCCTGCATCGTCATCGGCGGGCGCGCCGGCACCATCTCCGAGGTGTGCCTGGCGTGGCTGCACAAGCGGCCGCTGCTGCCGCTGGTCAACTGCGGTGGCTGGTCGCACGACCTGCCCGACAACCCGCCCGATGAGCGGAAGAACTCGCCGATCCTGCCCTGGGGCTCGGTGGCCGAACTGGAGGCGCAGCTGCGCGGCCTGGGGCTGGTGACGGAACGGCGTTAAGCCCCCCGCGGTTCGCGCCGCACCCGCGTCACTTCACGACACGCCCCCGCGTTTCGTCGCGGCGTGGCGGCGCCGTGCGCCTTGCCTGCCTAGCCTGACGGTGTTGCCTCTTCAACCACACCACCTCAGGAGTTCTTCCCATGGCCACTGCCAACCGCTTCACCTTCACCCTGCGCCGCACCCTCGCGCACGCCGCCTTCGCCTTCAGCCTCGCGCTGCCTGCTGCCGGCGCCTTTGCTGCCACCACGGACGCGCAGTTCCAGTCCGCGTTCCAGACCTTCCAGGCCGCGCAGAAAGGTGACAGCGGCGCGCGCGATCGCGCCGCCGACCAGTTCAACGACCTGCTCAAGGCCGACCCGGGCCAGCCCATGCTGATGGCCTACGCCGGTGCCGCCACCGCACTCAAGGCCCGCGGCAGCTTCCTGCCGTGGAAGAAGATCGGCTACGCCGAAGACGGCTTGGCGCAGATCGACAAGGCGCTGGCCCTGCTGCAGCCGGCGCACGACGGCGTGATGCTCAACCGCTCGCCGGTGAGCCTGCAGACGCGCTTCACGGCGGCCAGCAGCTTTCTCGCGATGCCCGCCTTCTTCAACCGCGGCACGCGCGGCGCCAAGCTGCTGGCTGATGTGCAGGCCAGCCCCTTGCTGGCCCAGGCCTCGCCGAGCTTCCAGGGCGCGGTGCTGATGCTGGCGGCGCAGCAGGCGGCCAAGGAGTTCCGCACCGCCGAGGCGCGCCGCGACCTCAACGACGTGATTGCCCGCGGCCTGCCTCAGGCAGACGCTGCCAAGGCTGCGCTGCTGGAGCTGCCGCAATGAAGAACCCCACCACATCCATGCCGCCGGTGATCGAGCTGCGTGGCGTGCACAAGACCTACCAGCTCGGCGCCCACGTGGTGCCGGCGCTGCGCGGCGTCGACCTGCAGGTCTACCCGGGCGAGATGCTCGCCCTCACCGGTCCCTCGGGCAGCGGCAAGAGCACCATCCTCAACCTTGCCGGCCTGATCGACGCCCCCGATGCGGGCGAGATCGTGCTGCGCGGGGAGCGCGTCGACATGCGCGACGAGACCCGTGCCGCCCTGCTGCGACGCGACGCGCTGGGCTTCGTGTTCCAGACCTTCAACCTGGTGCCGGTGATGACGGTGGCCGAGAACGTCGACTACCCGCTGTTCCTGGCCGGCGTGCCGCTGGCCGAGCGCCGGCAGCGTGTGGCCGAGGTGCTCGAATCGGTGGGCCTGCAAGACCATGCGAAGCACCGGCCCGACGCGCTCTCGGGTGGCCAGCGCCAGCGCGTGGCCATTGCGCGCGCCCTGGTCAAGCGGCCCAAGCTGGTGATCGCCGACGAGCCCACCGCCAGCCTCGATTCGCGCACCGCCGACCAGGTGCTCGACCTGATGCGCGAACGCGGCCACGCCGAAGGCGCCGCCTTCGTGATCGCCACCCATGACGCACGGCTCACGCGCCGCTGCGACCGCATCGTCGCCCTGCTCGACGGGCGCATCACTGCATCCACGGAGGCCCTGCAATGAACACCCCATGGCTCAAGTTCGCCGTGCTCAACACGCTGCGCAACCGCCGGCGCTCCTCGGTCACCGTTGCGGTGGCGGCGCTGGGCACGGCCGCCATCCTGCTGGCCGGCGGCTTTGCGATCTTCACCTACGACGCGCTGGCCCAGGCCTCGGCGCGCAACACCGGCCACCTGATCGTGGGCAAGCCTGCGCAGTTCACGCAAGACGAGGCCACGCCGCTGGAGCATGGTCTCGACAACGCCGATGCGCTCAAGGCCACGCTGCTGGCCGACGCCGATGTGCGGGCCGTGCTGCCGAAAGTCGAGTTCAGTGGCCTCGTCAGCAACGGCGACAAGTCGACGGTGATGATGGCCGTGGGCGTGTCGCCCGACGACGAGTTCGCCATCAAGGGCCCCTTCCTCACCATGAAGGCGGGTGAGGTGTTGAGTGGTGGCGCCACCGCAAGCGCCGAGGTCATGCTGGGCGAAGCGCTGGCCAAGAGCCTCAACGCCAAGCCGGGATCGAGCCTCACGCTGCTGGCCAGCACCACCGACGGCGCGCTCAACGCGATGGACGTACGGGTGAAAGGCGTCTTCTCGACCGGCGTGCCCGAGGTCGACAAGCGCCTCGTCTACACCGATGTGCTCACGGCGCAGAAGCTGCTCAACACCCGGCGCGTGAGCACGCTCGGCGTCTTCCTCAACCGCATGGACCAGACGAACCCGGCTCAAGCGCGCATCGCCGCGCAGCAGCCGCAGCTCACGGTGCAGACCTGGGTCGAGCAGGCCACCTTCTACCAAGGCGTGAAGGCGCTCTACAACCGCATCTTCGGGGCGCTGGGCATCATCATCGGCGTGATCGTCGTCTTCGTCGTGACCAACGCGATGGCCATGGCGATCATCGAGCGCACCCGCGAGATCGGCACGCTGCGCGCCATGGGCACGCTGCCCGGGCAGCTGCTGCGCACCCTGGCGCTGGAAGGCATGGTGCTGGGTGGCGCGGGCGCGGTGCTGGGCGCGGTGATTGCGCTCGCCGGCAGCGTGCTGCTCTACGTCTTCCCGGTGCAGATGCCGCCGCCGCCCGGCCGCTCCACCGGCTACCCGCTCAACATCGCCATCGACCCCACGCTGTACGGCTTCACGCTCGTCGCGATGGTCGGCCTGGCCATGCTGGCTTCGGCGCTCGTCGCGCGCAAGACGGTGCACCAGCCGGTGGTGCAGGCGCTGGCCCACACCTGATGACACCAAGGACACGACCATGAAGAACTACCTCGCATTGCTGTCCCTTGCCTGTGCATTCACCGCACACGCCCAGGGCATGAACGACCTGCTCAAGGCCGCCGACCGCTACCGCGTGTCCTCGGCCAACATGCAGGTCGAGACCCAGATCAACACCTTCAACACGGATGGCTCGCCCGACAAGGAGCGGCGCTACACCGTCTTCGCGCAGGCCAACCACCAGTCGCTGGTGCTGATGCAAAGCCCGGCCGAGAAGGGCCAGAAGGTGCTGATGCTGGGCGACGACTTCTGGCTGCTCATGCCGGGCAGCCAGCGGCCGCTGCGCATCACGCCGATGCAGAAGCTGCTCGGTGATGCCTCCACCGGTGACATCGCCACGCTGAGCTGGGCCGACGACTACAACGCGCAGTTCGTCGCCGAAGAGAGCTGTGGCGACGCGCCCTGCACGCACCTGAGCCTCACGGCGGCGCGCAAGGGCGTGACCTACCAGCGCATCGAACTGTGGATCGGCAAGGCGCGGCGCGAACCGATCAAGGCCGACCTCTACGTGCAGTCGGACAAGCTCGCCAAGCAGGCGCGCTTCGTGATGGACAAGCCGCAGGCGCCCACTGCGGTGGCCGAGATGGTGCTGCTCGACCAACTGAGCAACCACAAGGAGACCCGCGTGCGCTACCTCGCGCGCAAGGAGCGCAGCGTGCCCGAGGCCTGGCTGAACCCGATGTTCCTCGCCCGCAACCCCAGCCTGGATTGAGCCATGTCTGCTTCGACACGATGGCTGGCAGCCTGCCTGCTGGCCGGTACTGCTGTGGCCGCCCACGCCGACAGTGAGTTCAGCGGCCAGTTGCGCGGGCGCTGGGACGACCGCACCGCCTCGCTCATCGGCCCGCTCGCGCAGGCCGCGCAGCTCGACCCCACGGTCGCCCCACCGCAGGCCAGCGCCGCCACGCTGGAGGCCGAGTTGCGCGGCCGCTGGCAGATGCTGAGCGCCGTTGCCACGCTGCGCAGCGAGAAGCCCGAGTCCGCCGCCTGGCACAGCGACGGCGTCATGAACGAGCTCTACGCCTCGGGTGAGGCCGCCGGCTGGCAGCTCAGCGCCGGCCGCAAGATCGTGGCCTGGGACGTGGGCTACGCCTTCCGCCCCAACGACATCATTCAGCAGGAGCGCCGCCGCACGCTGCTGTCTTTCACGCCCGAAGGTCGCGCCCTGCTGATGGGCGAGCACTTCGATGCGCGCACCGCCTGGTCGCTGGTGTGGGTCAACCCGCAGCGCGCGGTCGACGACGACGCCGGCAGCGCCATGGGCGCCGAAGAACAGGCGCTGGCCCTGCGCGTCTTCCGCAACGTGGGCGAGGCCGACTGGCACGGCTTCGCGCGCTGGGGCCAGCACACGCGCGCCAGCCTCGGCGCCGCGGTCTCGTGGGTGGCGGACGACAGCCTGGAGCTGCACGCCTCGGGGCGCTGGGCCGAGCGCGCCGATGTGCTCACCTTCAACACTCCCGCCAGCGGCCTGGCGACGAGCAGCCCCTTCACCGTGGCCACGCGCAACAACTGCGCGCAGGCCCTGGTCGGCGGCACCTGGACGGCCGAGAACAGGCTGAGCCTGATGGCCGAGTTCTGGTACGACGGCACCGCCGCCTCCAACGCGCAGTGGGACGACTGGCAGGCCCGCAACGCGCAGATCACTGCCGCCTGGGTCAACGGCGGTCCGGCCGCGCTGCGTCGCGGCGTGGCCGGCAACCTCGCCTGGCAATCGCAGGCCTTCGCCGGGCAGAGCCTGCGGCGCAGCAACGTGTACCTGCGCGCAAGCTGGGACCACGAAGGCTGGCAGCCCTCGCTCGATGTGCTCTACATGCCGGCCGATGGCGGACGCATGGTCACCGCCGCGCTCGGCTGGCAGGGCGACCGCGTGCGCGTGGACGCCGGCCTGCGCGTGAACGGTGGGCCCGACGACTCGGTGGCCGCGCAGTTGCCGGTACGCCGCCAGGCGTATGCGGCGCTG
>NZ_DASSRA010000450.1:0-9081 GCF_035702065.1 Rhizobacter sp. | reverse complement strand
CGCCTGGCCGTCGATCACCTCGGTGGTGGTGACTTCGGTGGTCGGACCCTTCCAGTTGCCGCCGGCCTTGATGCCGAAGACGTTGAACGAAGTCGAGCCGTCGGGGTTCTTGATCTCGTGGCGGCCCCAGCCGGATTCGTGCGCGGCCTGCGCCACCATGAAGTTGGCCGGGATGCCGGTGGCCGCTTCGGCCGCCTTGGCCGCGCCATCGTGCAGCTTGAGGAAGCCGATCTGGCGCTCCTTGCCTTGCAGGCTCGGGCTGAGCGGCGCAGCTGCGGGCGCCTCCCTGGTCACCGCCGCCTTGGCCGCATCGGCGGCAATGTTGGCCAGCGGCTCGCCGAGCTGGCGTTCGAGCTGCTTGGCAATCACGTCCGACAGGCCGCCGCGCAAACCCGTCATCTGGGTGGCGAACTGGGTGTCGAGCATTTCAGTGCCCAGCTTGGTGCCGGAGTTGTCGAGCATGCCCGACGACATGGTGGCTTCGCGCATGCTCTTCATGAGCTGCTGCATGAAGATGCCTTCGAACTGCTTGGCCGCTTCACGCACCGCCGCCTTGGGGTCGGTGGAGGCGGTATTGCGCAGGTTGGCCAGCGCGCGAACGTCACCGCCGAGGGGGGAGCCGGAAGAAATGGCCATATCAGATCACCTCGATCTCGGCATTCAAGGCCCCGGCGCTCTTCATCGCCTGCAGGATGCCCAGCAGGTCCTGCGGCGTGGCACCGAGCGCACTGAGCGCCTTCACCACGTCGGCCAGCTTGGTGCCGGCCGGCATCTGGATGAGTGCGCCGGGCTCCTGCTTGACGGTGATGTCGGCAATCTCCTTGACCACCGTCTCGCCCTTGGAGAACGGCGCGGGCTGGCTGATCACCGGCGTGGAGTTGATGGTCACCGACAGGTTGCCATGCGCCACCGCGCAGGCGTTGAGCGTGACGGCCTGGTTCATCACCACCGAGCCGGTGCGTGCGTTGATCACCACCTTGGCCGACGGGGCCGCCAGGTCGAGCGACAGGTTCTCGATGTCGGCCAGGAAGGCCACACGCGATTCCTGCGCCTCGGGCATGCGCACCTGCACCACGCGGCCGTTCACGGCCTGGGCGGTGCCGTCGCCCATCTTCGTGTTGATGGCGCGCACCACTTCGCGGGCGGTCGTGTAGTCGCTGGACTTCAGGTCGAGCTGCAGGTACTGGTTCTGGTTCAGCGGCGTGGGCACGGCGCGCTCGACCGTGGCGCCCTCGGGTACGCGGCCAGCGTTGAGGTGGTTGATCTGCACCTTGGAGCCGCCCGCCGATGCGCCGGCGCCGCCCACGATGAGGTTGCCCTGCGCCATGGCGTAGATCTGGCCGTCGGCGCCCTTGAGCGGCGTGGCGATCAGCGTGCCGCCGCGCAGCGACTTGGCATTGCCCATGGACGACACGTTGATGTCGATCACCTGGCCCGGCTGTGCAAAGGGCGGCAGTTGCGCCGTGATCATCACGGCGGCGACGTTCTTCACCTGCGGGTTGGTGCCCGGCGGGATGGTCACACCCATCTGCTGCAGCATGGCGCCCAGGCTCTGGGTGGTGAAGGGAGACGAGGTGCTCTGGTCGCCGGTGCCGTCGAGGCCGACCACCAGGCCATAGCCCACCAGCTGGTTGCTGCGCACGCCCTGCACGGACGCCACTTCCTTGATGCGCGTGGCATGCGCCGTGACGGGCCACCACAGGGCTGCGGTGGCGGCCAGAACGGCCAGGCCGATCAGGCTTTTGATCAGTGCTTCGAGCAGCTTGTCGTGGGTGGTTTCCATGGCGATGACAGGAGTCCTGTCACCGATTCTGGATTTCTTTAGAACGGCATAACGTTCAAAAAGAAGCGCCCCAACCAGCCTATTCCGTTGGCATCGGCCTGGGCGCCGCGGCCCCGGTGGTCCAGGCGCACGTTGGCGATCTGTGCAGAAGGCACGGTATTGCCGGGCTGGATGGCCTTGGGGTCGACCTGGCCCGAGAAACGCAGCACGTCCACGTTCTGGTTCACGCCGATCTGCTTCTCGCCCATGACGAGCAGGTGGCCGTTGGGCAGCACCTCGGTCACGACGGCGGTGATCACGCCCGAGAAGTCGTTGGTGTTCTCGGTGCTGCCCTTGCCGGCAAAGGTGTTGGTGGAGCTGCCTTCGGCGCTGGCGCGCGCAAAGGCCGCCGGGCGCACGCCGGGGAGCGCGGTCACGCTGCCCGAGATGGAGCCGCCCTTGTCGATGGAGCTGGTGCTCTTCTGGCTGGCTGCGACTTTTTCCACGATCTGCACGTTGAGCGTGTCGCCCACCAGGCGGGCACGGTGGTCTTCGAACAGCGGGCGGTACTGGTTGGCCTGGAAGATCGAGCCGTTGGCCACGGGCTGCATCTCGGGCGCCGGGCGCACCTTGGGCGCGGCGCCCACGTCGACCTTGGGCACGGCGTAGGGCGTCTCGCAGCCTGCCAGCACGAAGCCCGCCAGCACGAGCAGGCAAGCACCCTTCATCACAGCTGAGCCAGACGCTGCAGCATCTGGTCCGAAGTCTGGATGGCCTTGGAGTTGAGTTCGTAGGCGCGCTGCGTCTGGATCATGCCGACCAGCTCTTCGACCACGTTCACGTTGGAGGTCTCGACGAAGCCCTGCTGCAGCTGACCCAGGCCGTTCAGGCCCGGCGTGCCGGCGGTGGGCGTGCCCGAGGCCGCGGTCTCGGCGTAGAGGTTCTGGCCCTTGGGCTCCAGGCCGGCCGGGTTGATGAAGTTCACCAGCTGCAGCTGGCCCACGGTCTGCGGCTGCGCCTGGCCGGTGACGGTGATGCTCACCGTGCCGTCGGCCCCGATGGTCACGCTCTGCGCGTTGGCCGGGATGGTGATGCCGGGCTGCACCTTGAAGCCATTGTTGGTGACGAGCTGGCCTTGCGAATCGACCTGGAACGAGCCGTCGCGGGTGTAGGCCGAGTTGCCGTCGGGCAGCTGGATCTCGAAGAAGCCCTGGCCCTTGACCGCCACGTCGAGCGTGTTGCTGCTCTGCTGCAGGTTGCCCTGCGCGAAGCTGCGTGCCGTGGCCACGGCACGCGTGCCCAGGCCCACCTGCAGGCCGGTCGGCAGCGTGGTCTGCTCGGTGCTGTTGGCGCCGGCCTGGCGCAGGTTCTGGTACATGAGGTCCTCGAACACCGCGTGCGACTTCTTGTAGCCGTTGGTCGCCGTGTTGGCGAGGTTGTTCGAGATGTGGTCCAGCTGGGTCTGCTGGGCCTCCATGCCGGTCTTTGAAATCCACAGGGAACGCATCATGGTGAATGCTCCTATTCAGTCTCGTGATCAGTTCGTCGACAGCAACTGGGCCGCGGCCTTCTCGTCGCCTTCGGCGGTCTGAAGCATCTTCATCTGGGCCTCGAACTGGCGCGCCGCGGCGATCATCGATACCATGGTCTCGACCGCGCTCACGTTCGAGCCTTCGAGCGCGCCGTCTTGCACGCGGCCGTTCTCGTCGGCCGGCAGATCGCCATCGGCGCCGCGGAACAGGCCATCGGCACCGCGCTGAAGCGGCGCCTCGGGCGTTACCAGCTTGAGCTTGCCGAGGGTGGTGGTCTTGCCGGTGATGGTGCTGCGCGCGCTCACGGTGCCGTCGAGGCCGATGCTGACCTCGTTGTCGGGCGGCACCTGGATCGGGCCGCCATCACCCAGCACCGGCAGGCCACCGCGCGTGACGAGGTTGCCTTCAGCATCGAGGTCGAGCGCGCCGCCGCGGGTGTAGGCCTCGGTGCCGTCGAGTGCCTGCACCGACAGCCAGCTGTTGCCGCGCACCGCCACGTCGAGGTTGCGCCCGGTGTTCGTGATGACGCCCGGCTCGGGGTTGTAGCCCGGCGTGGTCTCGAGCGCGTAGACGCGGGTGCTGGCGCCGCTGCCCTGCACCGGCACGGCTCGGAAGGCCTGCAGCTCGGCGCGGAAGCCCGGCGTGGAGACGTTGGCGAGGTTGTTCGCCAGCGTGTCTTGCCGCTGCATCATGGCTTTGGCGCCGGACATCGACAGGTAGATCATGCGGTCCATGTCATTGCTCCTTGGGGTTCGCACGCAGCGGCACGGGGCTTCGATACCTCAGCCTGAGCGGACTGTGTGTGTTCGGCCATTCGCGTACCCCAACCCGCTCGGGCTGAGGTATCGAAGCCTCGCTCAAATCTGCGCACGCCCATCACTCACATCAGCGCAGATTCACCAGCGTCTGCAACACCTGGTCCTGCGTCTTGATGGTCTGCGCATTGGCCTGGTAGATGCGCTGCGCGGTGATCATGTTCACGAGCTCGGCGGTCAGGTCCACGTTCGACTCTTCCAACGCGCCGGACTGCAGCACACCCAGGTTGCCCTGGCCCGGCGTGCCCACGATGGGGTCGCCCGATTCATAGGTGCGTGACCACAGGTTGCCGCCCAGGGGCTTGAGGCCCTGCGGGTTGCGGAAGGTGGAGAGCTCGATCTGGCCGGCCGGCTTGGACTGGCCGTTCGAGTAGGTGGCCATCACGATGCCGTCCTTCTCGATCGACAGGCCCGAGAGCTGGCCCGGTGCGTAGCCGTCTTGCGTGAGGTTGGTCACGCCGAAGCTGGCGCCGTATTGCGTGGCGCCCGAGAGGCTGAGCTGGATGCCGGGGATGGCCAGCGTTTCGGCGCCTGCCGCGTTGATGGAGGCCGGGATGTCCAGCGAGATCGGGCCGGCCGGCGCGATGGGCGCGCCGCCGTTGCTCGGGAAGGTGATGGTGGTCACCGGGGCCGGGTCGCCGGCGCCGTCGACGGCGACCGAGGTGCCGTTGGCCGTGACGTACACGTTCCAGGTGTCGGTCGCGGTCTTCGGGAAGTAGTAAGTCAGCGCCACGTCCTGGCCCTTGTCGTCGTAGACGGTGAGCGAGGTGGCGTTGTTGTAGGTGCGCGCGTCGGTCGGGTCGAGCGCCGGGGCGGTGGCCGGCAGCCTGACGCCGGCACGCGAGTCGAGGTTGAACTCCATCTCGATCTCGGTGGTGGCGTTGGGGTCGATGCCCGCCGTGGGCAGCTGCAGCGGCTGGGCCAGGCCGGGCTGGATCACGCCCTGGTTGTCGGCCGGGTAGCCCAGCAGCTGGCCGCCCTGGTTGGTGACGATGTAGCCGTCCTTGTTGACCTGGAACTGGCCGTTGCGCGAGTACAGCGTCTGGCCGCCCTGGCTCACCTCGAAGAAGCCCGAGCCGTTGATGGCGATGTCGAGCGAGTTGGCGGTGGTGCTGATGTTGCCCTGCGTGAACTGCTGCGTCACCGCCTGCAGGTTCACGCCGATGCCGATGTTGCTGGTGCCGCCCGCGCCCAGCGCAGCGGCGTACATGTCGCCGAACTCGGCGCGCGAGGACTTGGCGCCGTAGGTGTTGGCGTTGGCGATGTTGTTGCCGATGATGTCGAGGTTCTTGCTCGCCGCGTTCAGACCGGAAAGACCTTGCTGGAAGCTCATGGGATGTCCTTTGCTGGAACTTAGTTGAAGGCCTTGACCTTGCTGTAGGCCACGGCGCCGGAGTTCTGCAACTCCAGCGTGAGTTCGCTGCCCGCGGTGTTGACGGCATCGACCTTGTCGCGCATCAGCGCGGTGGCATCGAGCTTGACGCCGCCCGCGGTGGCGGTGACGCGGAAGGTCACGCCCGTGGCGGTGGCGTTGTTGCCGGCCGTCCAGTCGAAGCTGTGCATGCCGGCCGGCGTGGTGCCGAGGTTCATGGTGTCGAGCACCTGGCCGCTCGGGCCCAGCACCTCGACCTTGACGTTGTCGGCCGCGCTGTTGAGCTCGAAGCCGCCCTGCCCCACGCCATTGGTGATGCTCATCTTGTTGCCCGGCACGATCACGTCGTGGCCCACCAGGCCCGCGCCCTGCAGCGCCTGCATCTGCACGAACTGGCCCGACAGGCCCTGCACCGTGGAGTTGAGCTTCTCGATGCCCGTCACGGTGTTGATCTGCGCCATCTGGCTGGTGACCTGGGCGTTGTCCATGGGGGACAGTGGGTCCTGGTTCTGCATCTGCGCAACCAGCAGCTTCAGGAAGCGGTCCGCCGCGCCTGCCTCGTTGGCGGACGCGACCTCGTTCTTGCTGTTCAGCGCGGCGTAAGTCGATTGAACGTTGGTGACGGCCATGGTGTGTTCTCTTTGTCAGGTCCGCGGGTCACTGACCCATCTGCAAGGTCTTGAGCAGCAGCGTCTTGGCTGTGTTCATGACTTCGACGTTGTTCTGGTAGGAGCGCGAGGCCGAGATCATGTTGACCATCTCTTCCACCGCGTTGACGTTGCTGTAGGTCACGTAGCCATCGGCATCCGCCTGCGGGTGCTTGGGGTCGTGCACGCGGCGGCCGGGCGTCTGGTCTTCGGTGATGTTGCTCACCTTCACGCCGGCGGCACCGCCGTCGGTGACCTGGCCGGTCTTGCCCATCAGCTCGGTCTGAAAGGTGACCTGACGCGCCTTGTAGGCCTGGCCGTCGGGGCCGGCCACGGTGTCGGCGTTGGCGAGGTTGGAGGCGACGACGTTGAGGCGCTGCGACTGCGCACTCACCGCGCTACCGCTCACGTTGAAGATCTGGAACATGCTCATTTCAAACTCCCGTCATCACGATTGGCCGCGGATGGCATCGAGCATCGTGCGCACGTTGCCGTTGATGAAACGCAGCGTGGCTTCGTAGCGCACCGAGTTGTCGGCGAAGTTGGCACGCTCGCGGTCCATGTCGACCGTGTTGCGGTCGAGGTTGGTCTGGCTGGGCAGCGCGTACACGAGGTGGCCCTGGGCCGCTGCTTCGGCCCCGCTCGGGCCGGCGATGTGGCCGGGCTGGCTGGCGGCGAGCACGGGGGCGCCCTGCATCTGGCCGGTGGCCTGCTTCAGGGCGGCGGAAAAGTCCATGTCGCGGGCCACGAAGCCCGGCGTGTCGGCGTTGGCGATGTTGCTGGCGATCAGGCGCTGGCGCTCCGAGCGCAGGCTCAGTGCCTGGCCGTGGAAGTCGAGCGTGCTGGTGAGTCCGTTCAGCATGGTGGCGTGTCCCGCAAAAACCCATGGGGTGATGTGAAAGGATTGTGGGCAGCGGCCTTCAAAACATTAGCGGGAATAGGCGGCCCTTTCTTGCCCATTTCCGGGCCTTGCCTGGCCATCGCCACTTCTAAAGTGGCAGCGTGAAGAAGACCCTTTGCCTGTTGCGTGCTGTCTCCCTGGGCTGGCTGAGTGCCCTGGCCGGGAGCGCGTTCGCGCAGGCCTCCACCGACCCGCTGGCCGACATGCTGGTGAATGAGGCACGGCGCTTCGTGCAGGCCAAGGTGGCCGAGGCCGGGCTGCCGCGCACCGAGGTCGTGGCCGGCCAGCCCGACGCCCGCCTGCGCCTCGCGCCCTGCAACCAGCTCAAGGCCTACCTGCCCAACGGCGCCCGCCTGTGGGGCAAGACGCGCGTGGGCCTGCGATGTGAGAAAGGCGTCACGCTCTGGAACGTTTACCTGCCGATGACGGTCAAGGTGTTCGGGCAGGCACTGGTCGCCTCGAGTGCCCTGCCGGTCGGCCACGTGCTGGCGGAGAACGATTTCCATCAAGCCGAGGTCAATCTGGCCGAAGACCTGGTGAACCCGCCGCTGACGGACGCCAGCGCCGTGCTAGGGCGCACCCTGGGCAAGGCGGTGTCGCCCGGCCAGGGGCTGCGCGCCAGCAACCTGAAGGCGCGGCAGTGGTTTGCACCCGGCGACCCGGTGCAGATCCGCGTGGCGGGCGACGGCTTTGCCGTGGCCGGCAGCGGGCAGGCCGTCACGGCCGGCATGGAAGGTCAGGTGGCGCGCGTGCGCACGGAAAGCGGGCGCGTCGTCTCGGGGAAACCCGTGGCAGAACGCCAGTTGGAGATCGCATTGTGAAATCTAGACAGCACGATCAAAATCCGCCAGAAATCTCTAAAGTTCCGTGCGGGACGGGCCGATACACCGTCCATGTTGAAAGGTTGGGGTTCCACCCTGACCCAAGGAGTACATGATGAAGATCGGCAACCCAGCAGACAAACCCGCAAGCGTCGGCCCCAGCAGCACCGTCACCCCGGTGCGCAACACCGCCGGCGAAGCCAAGGCCCAGGAAGCTGCCTCTGCCCAGGCCGACCCGAGCGCGAAGGTCGAGTTGTCCAACACCGCGGCCACGCTGCTGTCGGGGGGTGCCAACTCGGAATTCGACGCCGACAAGGTGGCGCGCATTGCGCAAGCCATCAGCGAAGGCAAGTTCGAGATCAACGCCGAGAAGATCGCCGACCGGCTGATCGCCAACGCCCACGAAGTGCTGGGCAAGGCGCAACACTGAATTGAACACCTCCCTCGGCTCGATGTCCCGTCTTCTCCCTCCGATGGTGAACCCGATCATCATGAACACGCCCAACGAAGGCAGTTCTGAACTCGAAACCACGCTCGCCGCCGTGGAAGCCCAGCTCAGCTCGCTGGGCGAATCGCTGCGCGCCAACGACAGCGTGGCGATCGACCACCACGCGACCGAACTGCACCGCGCCCTGGCGCGTGCCGTCGACCATTTCGCCCATGCCGCCCGCAGCGGCGCCGTGCCCCCGCCCCTGCGTGAACGCCTCAAGCTCGCCAGCGGCCTGGTGGCCTCGCAACGCGAATCCCTGGCCCGCGCCACCGCCGCGCTCGACCGCGCGATGGACGTGCTGATGCCGCGCGAGCGGCCCGCCTCGGTGTACTCCGCCGGCGGCGCAGACCGCGGTGGCCTTCGCGGTGGCGTGATCCAGGCCTGACAGCCCCCCTCGCCGGCCGCTGAGCCGGTGTGACATCTGATCGTTTCCTCGCCTTCAGGCGGCCGTCTTCCCATGGAAGAATCGGCCCCAGACAAGGGCGCGGCAACGATCCGCGCTCGCATGAGCAGTACGCGAAGCGAGGGAGCCTTCCTTGAACCACCGACCGACCCCGCCCCGGTGCGGGCATGCCTGGCAACGCCTGATCCTGCTGGCCTGCGGCTGGCTCGCATTGACACCCGCCTTCGCGGCCTCGCCCGACTACGCCATTGCGCCTGCTCCAGCATGGGTCCAGCCTGTCGCACCCAGCGAGCCGACAGCGGCGCCCACCGAGCAACTCAGCCATGGCGTGCACTACC
>NZ_DASSRA010000449.1:0-18456 GCF_035702065.1 Rhizobacter sp. | reverse complement strand
GCGCTGTACGGCGTCACGCAGGAAGGCACTTCGGTGCGCTCCTTCCTGGGCGCGCCGTACAAGACCGGCGGCAAGACCGGCACCGCGCAGGCGGTCGGCATCCGCCAGAACGAGAAGTACAACGCGGCGAAGATGGAAGAGCACAAGCGCGACCACGCGCTCTACATCGCCTTCGCGCCGGCGGAGACGCCGACCGTCGCGCTGGCGGTGATCGTCGAGAACGCCGGCTTCGGCGCCGCCAGTGCGGCCCCGATCGCGCGCCGCGTGATGGACTACCTGCTGCTGGGCCTCTACCCGAGCGAAGAAGACATCGCCCTCACGCAAGAGGGCAAGTCGGCCGCGCCGGTCGGCACCCCGCGCCCGGCGGCCTCGGTGCCCTTGCCGGGCGCGGGCGCTTTCCCGACGGGCAATGGCGGCGTGAGCGACCCGGCGCTGGCGGCGGGCTTGCCGGCCCAGGCCGCTGCGGTCGCCGCGCCGGCAGCAGGCACGAAGCCATGAACACAACCTTCAGCAAGCCCTCGCTGTGGCTGCGCATCAAGCCGGTGTTCATGGGCTTCGACGGCTACCTCGTGCTGGCCGTGCTGTGGCTGGCCGCGATGGGCCTGGTGACCATGTACTCGGCCGGCTTCGACCACGGCACGCGCTTTGTCGACCACGGCCGCAACATGCTGCTGGCCGCCGGCATCATGTTCGTGGTGGCCCAGGTGCCGCCGCAGAAGCTGATGCGCCTCGCGCTGCCGCTGTACCTGATCGGCGTGGCCCTTCTGATCGCGGTGGCCGTGTTCGGCATCACCAAGAAGGGTGCCACGCGCTGGCTCAACGTGGGCGTGGTGGTCCAGCCCAGCGAGATGCTCAAGATCGCCGTGCCGCTGATGCTGGCCTGGTGGTTCCAGCGCCGCGAGGGCGCGCTTCGGGTGAGCGACTTCATCGTGGCGCTCGTGATCCTGGCGGTGCCGGTGGGGCTGATCGTCAAGCAGCCCGACCTGGGCACGGCCATCCTGGTGCTGTCGGCCGGGCTCTACGTGATCTTCTTCGCCGGCCTGTCGTGGAAGCTGATCCTGCCGGTGCTGGTCGTGGGCGCGGTGGCCATCACGGCGCTGGTGCTGTCGGAAGACCGCATCTGCCAGCCGGGCGTGGACTGGCACTTCCTGCGCGAGTACCAGAAGAACCGCGTCTGCACCCTGCTCGACCCGACCACCGACCCGCTGGGCAAGGGCTTCCACATCATCCAGGGCATGATCGCCATCGGCTCGGGCGGCCTGTCCGGCAAGGGCTTCATGAAGGGCACGCAGACGCACCTGGAGTTCATCCCCGAGCGCACCACCGACTTCATCTTCGCGGCCTTCTCCGAAGAGTTCGGCCTCATGGGCTTCGCCCTGCTGCTGGTCGGCTTCATCTTCCTGATCTTCCGCGGCCTGATGATCGCGGCCGACGCCCCCACCGTGTTCTCGCGCCTGCTGGCCGGCGCCATCACGCTCAGCTTCTTCACCTACGCCTTCGTCAACATGGGCATGGTGAGCGGCATCCTGCCGGTGGTGGGTGTGCCCCTGCCCTTCATCAGCTATGGCGGCACCGCGATGGTGACGCTGGGGCTGGGGCTCGGCATCCTGATGTCGATCTCCAAGAGCCGGCGCTACATGCAGCGCTAAGCTGCGCGGCATGACACGCCAAGTCTCACGAGCCCGAGCGCCGGGCCGCCCCAAACCGGGCTCGATCCCCTCGGGGGATCGGTCGATGTACCCGTCGACCGAGGGGCCGACATGATCCCAGCGGTCTGGCCGATCCCTCGTGTCGGCATCATCGGTGTAGGCAATATGGGCGGCGCGATGGCGGCTCGGCTGCTGTCGCAGGGCTATCTCGTCGCGGTGCACGACATCGACGCGCAGCGCGAAGCGCAGGCGGTGGCCCTGGGCGCGATGGCCTGCACCACGGCCACCGGCCTCGCCTCCTCAAGCGACGTGGTGATCGTGGCGGTGGTCGATGCACAGCAGACGCAGTCGGTGCTCTTCGGCCCGCATGGCGCGGTGGCCTCGCTCGCCCCCGGCTCGGCGGTGATGCTGTGCCCGACCATCGCGCCGGCCGACACCGAGCGCCTGATCGAGGCCTTGGCGCAGCGCGGCATCGACTGGCTGGACGCGCCCATGTCCGGCGGCCCCGAGCGGGCGCGCGAGGGACAAATGAGCCTGATGCTGGCCTGCCCGCATACCGTGCTCGACCGTCACCGCGCGCTCATCGAGGTGCTGTCGTCCAAGGTCTTCCACATCAGCGAGCGGCCGGGCGACGGGGCGCGCACCAAGCTCGTCAACAACCTGCTGGCCGGCATCAACCTGGCCGGTGCGGCCGAGGCGCTTGCGCTGGCCGAGCGCATGGGCTTGAGCCTGCCGCGCACGCTGGCGGTGATCGAACAGTCGAGCGGCCAGAGCTGGATCGGCAGCGACCGCATGCGCCGCGCCATGCACGGCGACTACCTGCCGCGCGCCCACACCACCCTCTTGAACAAGGACACGCACCTGGCGCTCGGCATGGCGAAGGAGGCCGGCTGCGCCACACCGCTCGGCGAGCAGGCCGCGGCCCTCTTCGCGCGAGCCTGCGAGAGCGGCCTGGCAGCGATGGACGACGCCAGCGTGTTCGAATTGCTGCGCCGGCGCTGAGCCGTTGCGAGCGATGCCTCAGTGCGGCGCCGCGAGCGCCAGCCGGTTGCGCGTCACCCGTCGGTGCGTGGCGCGTGCGGCCGGCACCCAGCCGCGGCGCCACCAGCGGGCGCACATGATCAGACCGCGCACCCACTCGTCGGCGGCGTAGGCGATCCACACGCCCACCAGGCCGAGGTCGAACACCACGCCCAGCAGCCAGGCGCCCCCGGCCATCACGAAGACCATCGAGGCCGCACCCGCTGCCACCGGAAAGCGCGCGTCGCCGGCGGCACGCAGGGCATTGATCACCACCAGGTTGAAGGTGCGGCCCGGCTCCAGCAGCACCGTGATCCAGAGCAGGGTGGTGGCCTGCTGGATGATGTGCGGGTCGTGGGTGAAGAGGCGCAGCGTCCACGGTGCGGTCAGCGCCGCGGTGAGCGCCACGCTGGTCGACACCAGCAAGCCCCAGCGCAGGCTCTTGCGCACCAGGCGGTGCGCTTCGTGCAGCTGGCGCGCGCCCACCAGGTGGCCCACCAGGATCTCGCTGGCGAAGCCCACCGCCAGGCCGAACACCAGAATGAAGTACATCACCTGCATGGTGTAGCTGTGCACGGCCAGGGCATCGGCGCCCATGCGCGCGACCAGGGCCACCGTGACCATCAGCGCCAGGCGGTAGGCGATGTTCTCGGCGGCGCCGGGCAGGCCGATGTGCAGCACCGGGCCCAGGCGCTTCCAGTGCATGCGCCACCAATCGTGCGCATGCGGCACCAGGTCCAGCCGCCAGCGCCACAGCAGCAGGTGGAAGGCGACGCCGAAGGCGCGGCTGAGGGCCGCCGCCAGGGCGAACCCGACCAGGCCCAGCGCCGGCAGCGGGCCGATGCCCGTCATCAGCGGCCAGCAGATGGCCAGGTGCAGGCCGTGCATGGCCACCATGTTGAGCAAGGTGTCGCGGGTGTGCATGTGGGCCCGCATGACGGCGCCCATGCTGGCATTGAAGGCGTCGATCGCCAGGGACAGCGACAGCACCTGCAGGTAGGGCGTGGCCAGCGGCATCACCTCGGCCGGGGCGTTCAGTGCGTGCAGCAGGGGCGCGGCCAGAACGGCCACCATCAGCCCCGCCCCCAGGCCCAGCCAGGTGCTGGCGCCGAGCGAGGCGCGCGCCGTCTCGTCGGCACCGGCCCGGTTGCCGGCCCCGAGGTTCTGCGTGATCACCACGCTCACCCCCATGCTGATGATGCGAAACAGCAGGAAGAACGACGCCTGCACATGGTTGGCCAGGGCGAACGCGCCGGAGGCGGTGTCGGACATGCGCGAGGCCAGCCACAGCCCGACCAGGCCCACCACCAGGCCGAGCAGCAGTTCGGCAAAGAGGGGCCAGGTGAGGGCGATCAGGCTGGGGCGGGGAGGCAGGGAGGACATGCGGCAATCATCGGCGCAGGGGCTGCCGATGTGTGGGATAAGACAGCGATCAGGGTTTGCGGTGAGGCCGGGGCTTGAGGAACTCGCGCTCCACGTCCACCGTGCCGCGCACGCCGATGTCGGCCTTGTGCTGGGCCAGCCAGCTGTCGGCGGCGTTGCGGCCGAGGGCGAACAGGCTCTCCAGGAAGGCGCGGTCGGTGTTGAACTTGGAGTTGGCGCCGAGCGGTGTGATGGCCTCGTCGTCGGCCACCATGTGCAGGTGCAGGTCCTTGTACTTGCCGGGGTCGAGCTTGCCTTCGCGCACCAGCCGCGAGACGAAGGCGATGGCGCGCATTTCGCCCATCAGGCTCGCGTTGAAGGTGATCTCGCTCAGGCGGTCGAGGATCTCCTCGCTGCGCGTGGGCGTGCCTTCGCGCACCAGCGGGTTGATGCGCACCAGCAGGATGTCGAGCGCCTCGGTGTTGTAGATCAGCGGGTAGATGGCCGGGTTGCCGGTGTAGCCGCCGTCCCAGTAGGGCTCGCCGTCGATGGTCACCGCCTGGAAGAGAAAGGGCAGGCAGGCCGAGGCGAGCAGCGCGTCGATCGTCAGTTCCTTGCCGGTGAACACGCGCGCCTGGCCGGTGGTCACGCTGGTGGCGGTGACGAAGAGGTCGAGCCGGCTGCGCCGCAGTGCGTCTTCGTCCACGTGCCGCCGCAGCACGTCGCGCAGCGGGTTCAGGTTCATCGGGTTGAACTCGTAGGGGCTGAACGAGCGGAAGAAGGAGCTGATCCACTGGTAGCCGGGCAGCTTGTCGAACTGCAGGCTCTCGTTGAGGGTCTGGGCGTGGCCGGCCGAGAAGGGCGAGAAGATCGAGCCGGAGCGGCTCACATCGCGCCAGAACTCGGTCAGCGCTTCGCGGGCGCCTTCGCGCTTGCCCTTGTGAAAGCCGGTCGCCATCACGGCGGCATTCAAAGCCCCGGCGCTGGTGCCCGAGATGCCCTTGAAGACGATGTGTTCGTCTTCGAGCAGCCGGTCGAGCACGCCCCAGGTGAAGGCGCCGTGCGAGCCGCCGCCTTGCAAGGCCAGGTCCAGCGCTCGGGTCTCATTGTGGTTGGGCGGGGCGGGCTGGAGAGAGGGCATGGGCGGCTTCCGGAGGTGACCGAAGCAGTCTATGTGCGGGGCAGCAAAGGCGCGGGCCGAGGGTCAATCGGCCGCGGTTCCCTCGGGCGGCTTGGGGTTGGCGGCCGGGAAGCGCACGGTGAAGCGCGCGCCCGGCCCGAACGCCGCACCGCCGTGGTCGGCCAGCACGCCGCTGCGGTGGCGCAGGTTGGCGTCCTCGAGCGCGATCTCGGCGTGGTGCTGCAGGGCGATCTCGCGCACGATGGCCAGGCCCAGGCCGGAGCCGTCGACGTTGGTGCCCAGCGAACGGTAGAAGGGCTGGAACACCTTGTCGCGTTCGGCCGGCGCGATGCCCGGGCCGGAGTCCTCGACCTGCAGCACGACCACCTGGCCGAACGGGTCGTCGACCACGCGCACGGTGACCGTGCCGCCCTCGGGCGTGTACTGCAGGGCGTTGTCGACCAGGTTGCGCACCAGCTCGCGCAGCAGCACGGGCTGGCCGTGCACCATCAGACCTTGCGGGTGGCGATCGCCGGTGTTGGGGCCTTCGTAGCCGAGGTCGATGCGCTTCTCCAGCGCGCGCGGCACGAAGTCGCGCACCGCTTCGGTGGCCACGCGGGCAAGGTTGACGTCCTGGTGGCTCTGCGCCTGCGAGGCGTCTTCGGCGCGCGCCATGGCCAGCAGCTGGTTGACCATGCGTGCGGCGCGCTGGCTGCTCAGCGCGATCTGCTGCAGCGACTTCTTCAGCGCCTGCGGGTCGCGCTGGCCAGCGTCGATCTCGCGCTGCGCGAGTTCGGCCTGGGTGCGCAGGCCGGCCAGCGGTGTCTTCAGCTGGTGGGCGGCGTCGGCGAGGAAGTGCTTCTGGTTGCCGATGCTGCGGTCGAGCCGCGCGAGCAGGTCATTGATGGCACGCACCAGCGGCGAGACCTCCTCGGGCACTTCGCGCTCGTTGATCGGGCTCAGGTCGTGGCTCTCGCGGTGGCGGATGCGCTGCTGCAGTTCGTTGAGTGGCTTGATGCCGCGCACCAGCGCCAGCCACACCAGCAGCACTGCCAGCGGCAGGATCACGAACTGCGGCAGCATCACGCCCTTGATGATCTCGGTGGCCAGGCGCGAACGCTTGCCCAGCGTTTCGCCCACCTGCACCAGCGCGAGCGCATTGCCGCCTGCATTCACCCACACATAGGCCACCCGCACCGGCTCGCCGCCGATCTCGTCGTCGCGAAAGCGCAGCTGGCCCGCATTGATGCGGTCTTCTTCGGCGGCGGCCGGCACGGGCAGGGCCCGTTCGCCGCTGAGGAACTCGCCGCGCAGCCCCAGCACCTGGTAGTACAGCGTGTCGGCCTCGTCGGTGCGCAGCATCTCGGCGGTGCTGCGGCTCAGGGCGAACACGGCGCGCGGCGTGCCATCGGGCAGGGCTTGCACGCTCACCTGCTGCGACAGCAGCCGGGCCATCTCGCCGAGCTGGCGGTCGAAGGGCTTGTTGGCAATGCCCTGCGCCACCAGCCAGGTGAGCACCACGCTCATCGGCCACAGCAGCAGCAGCGGGGCGAGCATCCAGTCGAGGATCTCGCCGAAGAGGGAACGCTGTTCGCGTGGGAAAGCCACTAGCCGGGGATCTTCTCGAGGCAGTAACCCAGGCCGCGCACGGTCGCGATGCGCACCGGGCCCTGCTCGATCTTCTTGCGCAGCCGGTGGATGTAGACCTCGATCGCGTTGTTGCTCACCTCTTCGCCCCACTCGCACAGGCGCTCGACGAGGTGGTCCTTGCTGACCAGGCGGCCGGCACGCTGCAGCAGGGCTTCGAGCAGACTGAGTTCACGCGCCGAGAGCTCGATCATCTGGTCGTTGATGTAGGCCACGCGGCCGGTGGCGTCGAAGGTCAGCGGGCCGTGCTTGATGATGCTCGACGCCGTGCCCAGGCCGCGCCGCGTGAGCGCGCGCACGCGGGCTTCGAGCTCCTGCAGCGAGAAGGGCTTGGCCATGTAGTCGTCGGCGCCCAGGTCCAGGCCCTTGACGCGCTGCTCGACGCTGTCGGCCGCGGTGAGGATCAGCACTGGCACCGACGAGCCGCGCGCGCGCAGCTTGCGCAGCACTTCGAGCCCGTGCAGCTTGGGCAGGCCCAGGTCGAGGATGAGCAGGTCGAACTCGTGCGAGCCGAGCGCCGCATCGGCCTCGGTGCCGCTCGCGACGGCGTCGACCGCATAGCCCGAGTTGCGCAGCGTGCGCAAGAGGCCGTCGGCCAGGACCTGATCGTCTTCGGCAATCAGTATCCGCATCGCTGTCTCCTGGTGGTTCCGCAGTGGGTGCGGCAGTGATCCGATTCTATTGAAGTGCGTAGGCCTCGAGGCCCAGGGCGACCACGGTGGCGACCTCGGCACCCACCTCCTCGCGGAACTCGCGGTCGGCCTGCGCCACCGCCTGCTCGAAGGCGGCCAGCCAGGCCAGGCCGGTCTCGGTGAAGCGAACCAGGCGAGCGCGCTTGTCGCGGCTGTCGGGCTCACGCATCACCAGGCCCCAGGCCTCGCACTGGTCGACCAGGTCGCCCATGGCCTGCTTGCTCATGCCGGCCTGCGCGGCCAGGTCGGTGAGGCGCGAGCCGCCGAGTGCCAGGTGGCGCGTGATGTGGATGTGGGCCGCACTCACCTGCGCACGCGCGGCGAGGTTCGACAGGGCGAGCGGCACCTCGACGTTGCGCGCCATCAGCGCCAGCACGCGCTCGTCGAAGCGGCGCATGGCGTGGCCCAGCAAGCGGCCGAAGTGGGTGTCGCGCCAGTCGTTGGAATTCATCCGCAAATAGTAAGGCAAACTGACCAAAAAACCGGTTTACTTCGATCTACTCCGCTTGCAGAATGCTGTTCATTCATCCAGCCTGTTGTTATGAGCAGGCCCCAACTGATTGATTCACAAGGAGAATTTCATGGACGCACCCGTCAAGGCCCTGAACACCGAAAAGGCCAAGGCCCTGCAAGCGGCGCTGGCCCAGATCGAAAAGCAGTTCGGCAAGGGCTCGATCATGAAGCTCGGCGAGGGCGAGAAGATCGAGGACATCGAGGTTGTCTCCACCGGCTCCTTGGGCCTGGACATCGCGCTGGGCGTCGGCGGCCTGCCGCGCGGCCGGGTGGTCGAGATCTACGGCCCGGAATCGTCGGGCAAGACCACGCTCACGCTGCAGGTCATCGCCGAGATGCAGAAGCTGGGCGGCACCTGCGCCTTCATCGATGCCGAGCACGCGCTCGACACCTCGTACGCGCAGAAGCTGGGCGTCAACCTGCAGGAGCTGCTGATCAGCCAGCCCGACACCGGCGAGCAGGCGCTGGAGATCGTCGACGCGCTGGTGCGCTCAGGCTCGGTCGACCTGGTGGTCGTCGACTCGGTGGCTGCGCTCACGCCCAAGGCCGAAATCGAAGGCGAAATGGGCGATTCGCTGCCTGGCCTGCAGGCCCGCCTGATGAGCCAGGCGCTGCGCAAGCTCACCGGCACCATCAAGAAGACCAACACCATGGTCATCTTCATCAACCAGATCCGCATGAAGATCGGCGTGATGTTCGGCTCGCCCGAGACCACCACCGGCGGCAATGCGCTCAAGTTCTACGCCTCGGTGCGCCTGGACATCCGCCGCATCGGCTCCATCAAGAAGGGCGAAGAGGTCATCGGCAACGAGACCAAGGTCAAGGTGGTCAAGAACAAGGTCTCGCCCCCGTTCAAGACGGCCGAGTTCGACATCCTCTACGGCCAGGGCATCAGCCGCGAAGGCGAGATCATCGACATGGGCGTCGAGGCCAAGGTGCTGGAGAAGTCGGGCTCCTGGTTCGCCTACAACGGCGAGAAGATCGGCCAGGGCAAGGACAACGCCCGCGAGTTCCTGAAGGAGAACCCGGCGCTGTCGGTCGAAATCGAGAACAAGGTGCGTGTGGCGGTGGGCATCCCGCTGCTGCCGACCGACGAGGCCGAGGCGCCCGCGCCCGCCAAGAAGTCGCGCGCCGCGAAGGAAGCGGCTCCGCAGGAGTAAGGCCCGCCCATGAGGCCACGCCTGTCGCTCAAGGGGCGGGGGCTGCAGATCCTGGCGCAGCGCGAACACAGCCGCAGCGAGATGCGGCGCAAGCTGCTCGCGCACGCCAAGGAGGAGCCCGACGCCGCCGAGGAGGTCGAGGCCGTGCTCGACTGGCTGCAGGCCCAGCGCTACCTCTGTGAAGAGCGTTTCGCCGAGAGCCGCGTGCATGCGCGCGCGGCGCGCTATGGCAACCAGCGCATCCGCCAGGAGCTGGCCCAGCACGGCGTGGCGCTCAGCGCCGAGGCGGCGCAGCAGTTGAAGAACAGCGAGCTCGAGCGCGCCCGTGTGGTGTGGTCGCGCAAGTTCGGCGAGCCGGCTGCCGATGCTGCCGGCCGGGCCAAGCAGGTGCGCTTTCTGATGAGCCGGGGCTTCTCCGGCGAGGTGATCCGCCGCGTGGTGCAAGGCTCGGACAGCGACTGACGCCGGGGCGCGCACCGCACGCCCGTCCCAAATTGGCGCGGTGCGGAATGCTACATTTCTAGGGTTTGCCATGAGGCGCTTGCGCCCCGGCCGCGTCAATCCCTACCTCTACCCCGATGGCCCTGCCCCCCGCCGCGCCCGAGCGCCAGCTCAAGCACAGCCGCCACATCGATGTGCAAATCTATGCACGTGGCGCCGGGCTGTGGGAGGTCGACGCCTTCATCACCGACGTCAAGACGCGCGACACCCAGCTGACCGACCGCGTGCGCCGCGCCGGCGAACCCATCCACGACATGCTGCTGCGCCTGGTCATCGACGAGGCCTTCAACATCCTCGAGGCCGGCTCCGAGACCCGGGCCATGCCTTATCCCGGCGAGTGCGACGACCATGGCGATGCCTACCGCGCTCTGGTCGGCCTCAACCTCATGAAGGGTTTTCGCTTTGCCGTCGCTGAACGGCTGGGCGGCGTGGCCGGCTGCACCCACCTCACCGAGCTGACGCAGGTGCTGCCCACGGCGGTGGTGCAGGCCTTTGCCGGAGACGTGATCAACACGCGTGGCGAGGGCGTCGACGCCAAGCAACCCTTCCAGCTCGACCGCTGCCACGCCTTGCGCACCGATGGCAACGCCGTGCGCCTGTACTACCCGCGCTGGTTCAAGCCGGCACCCGAAGAATCCCAACCGCCGTCAACCGTTCCCAGAACACTGAGTGAAGAGAGTCCGCGATGAAAATTCATGAATACCAAGGCAAGGAAATCCTGCGCCAGGCCGGCGTGCCGGTACCGCGCGGCTACCCCGCGTTCAGCGTGCAAGAGGCCATCGAGGCTGCGCAGAAGCTGGGCGGCCCGGTGTGGGTGGTGAAGGCCCAGATCCACGCCGGTGGCCGCGGCAAGGGCGGCGGCGTGAAGCTGGCCAAGTCGCTGGATGACGTGAAGAAGCTGTCGGGCGAAATCCTCGGCATGCAACTCAAGACCCACCAGACCGGCCCCGAAGGCCAGAAGGTGCGCCGCCTGTACATCGAAGAAGGCGCGGACATCAAGAACGAGCTCTACGTCTCGCTGGTCACCGACCGCGCGACGCAGAAGGTCGCCCTGATCGCTTCGAGCGAAGGTGGCATGGACATCGAAGAGGTTGCGCACTCGACCCCCGAGAAGATCATCACCGAGCTGATCGACCCGCTGGTGGGGCTGACCGCCGCGCAGAGCAAGAAGGTCGCCGCGGCCATCGGCCTGACGGGCGCCTCGGTGGACCAGGCCGTCGACCTGTTCGCCAAGCTCTACACCTGCTACATGAACACCGACGCGTCGCTGGTCGAGATCAACCCGCTCAATTGCGACAGCAAGGGCAACCTGATCGCGCTCGACGCCAAGTTCAACTTCGACGCCAACGCACTCTTCCGCCATCCCGAGATCGTGGCCTACCGCGACCTCGACGAAGAAGACCCGGCTGAAGTCGAGGCCAGCAAGTTCGATCTGGCCTACATCAGCCTCGACGGCAACATCGGCTGCCTGGTCAACGGCGCCGGCCTCGCGATGGCAAACATGGACACCATCAAGCTCTTCGGCGGCGAGCCGGCCAACTTCCTCGACGTGGGCGGTGGCGCCACGGCCGAGAAGGTGACCGAAGCCTTCAAGATCATGCTGAAGAACAAGGCCGTCAAAGGCATCCTCGTCAACATCTTCGGCGGCATCATGAAGTGCGACACCATCGCCGAAGGCGTCATCACCGCCTGCAAGGCCGTGAACCTGAGCGTGCCGCTGGTCGTGCGCATGAAGGGCACCAACGAAGACCTGGGCAAGAAGATGCTGGCCGAATCCGGCCTGCCGATCATCAGCGCAGACACGATGGCCGAGGCCGCGACGAAGATCGTTGCCGCCGTGAAGTAAGCCCAGGAGCAAACAACCATGTCGATCTACATCAACAAAGACACCAAGGTCATCACCCAAGGCATCACGGGCAAGACAGGCCAGTTCCACACCCTCGGCTGCCAGGCCTACGCGAATGGCAAGAACGCCTTCGTGGCGGGCGTGAACCCGAAGAAGGCGGGCGAGAAGTTCTCCGAGATCCCCATCTACGCCACCGTCAAGGAAGCCAAGACGCAGACCGGCGCGACCGTGTCGGTGATTTACGTGCCGCCCGCAGGCGCCGCTGCCGCCATCTGGGAAGCCGTCGAGGCCGATCTCGATCTGGCGATCTGCATCACCGAAGGCATCCCCGTGCGCGACATGCTGGAAGTGCGCAACAAGATGAAGGCCAAGGAAGCCAAGGGGGGCAAGAAGACGCTGCTGCTCGGCCCCAACTGCCCCGGCCTCATCACCCCCGAAGAAATCAAGATCGGCATCATGCCGGGCCACATCCACCGCAAGGGCCGCGTCGGCGTGGTCTCGCGCTCGGGCACGCTGACCTATGAAGCGGTGGCGCAGCTCACCGAGCTGGGCATCGGCCAATCGAGTGCGGTGGGCATTGGCGGCGACCCGATCAACGGCCTGAAGCACATCGACGTGATGAAGGCCTTCAACGACGACCCCGACACCGATGCCGTCATCATGATCGGCGAGATCGGCGGCCCGGACGAGGCCGAAGCCGCGCGCTGGTGCCAGAAGAACATGAAGAAGCCCATCGTCGGCTTCATCGCTGGCGTGACCGCGCCCCCCGGCAAGCGCATGGGCCACGCCGGCGCGCTGATCTCGGGCGGTGCCGACACGGCCGATGCCAAGCTCGCCATCATGGAAGAGTGCGGCTTCACCGTGACGCGCAACCCGTCGGAAATGGGCAAGCTGCTCAAGGGCCTGCTCTGACGAGGCCGGTCCGTACTACTACGAACGTGGGCGTGCGGACGGCTTTCTAGAATCCAGGCAGCTCGCACAAGGAAGCTCCCAGCGGAGCTTCTCACCCCACTTCATAAACGGGCCTGCCCATGGACTTCACCTCCGCCGCCTTCTGGGCGGCTCTCGGCTCCATCATCCTCGCGAACATCATCCTGTCGGGTGACAACGCGGTTGTGATCGCCTTGGCGGCACGTTCGTTGCCGCCGCACCAGCAGAAGAAGGCCATCTTCTGGGGCAGCGCTGCCGCCATCGTGATGCGCATCGTGCTCACGTTGATCGCCGTCGAGATGCTGAAGTGGCCCTACCTCAAGATCGTCGGCGCGTTGCTGCTGCTCTACATCGGCATCTCGCTGCTCAGCGAAGAAGACGATGGCGAAGAGGGGCACAAAGAGGTGGGCGGGATGCTGGCGGCTATCCGCACCATTCTCGTTGCCGACCTGGTGATGAGCCTGGACAACGTGCTCGCGGTGGCGGCTGCCGCCAAGGGCGACACCGCCCTGCTCGTGATCGGGCTGGCGGTGAGCATTCCCTTGATCATCTTCGGCAGCACCCTGCTGCTCAAGGTGATGGAGCGCTTTCCGATCATCATCACGCTGGGTGCCGCCCTGCTGGGCTTCCTGGCCGGCGAGATGCTGCTGACCGACCCGGCCGTGGCCCAGCGCTTTCCCGATCTGTCGCACAACGTGATCAATATCGCCGGCGCGATCGGCGCCGTCGTCGTGGTCGTGACGGGTTTGTGGATTCAGCGGCGTTCGCGCCGATCTGCCCAATCCTGAGCCTCATTCATGTTCTGTTCAGGCCTATACTGGCGGCCTGAAGGGGAGTAGCTCGACCCGAACGCCCAGTCGTCTCCGGACGCGGCGCCACGGTAGCAGCAAGCCGTCAATACGAAGCGCAAGCTTCCGGTTTGCTGGGCCATAACACACACTCCAGCCGAGCAAGACCTTCGATGCAAGCCGAATGACGGCAGGCTCGAAGGCGACCCCATGCCCAGTCTGTCTCCAGCCGGCTTGCACCGTTCGTCGTGCAACCGCTCCTGGAGTACAAATGGAACTCTTCTCTTCCGCCTGGTTTTCTGCCCTGCTGGCGATCATCCTGATCGACCTCGTTCTCGCAGGCGACAACGCCATCGTCATTGCGCTGGCCGCCCGCAATCTCCCGTCTCATCTGCAGAAGAAGGCCATCCTGTGGGGCACGGTCGGTGCCATCGTCGTGCGCACGGCCATGACGGTGGGTGTGGTGTGGCTGCTGCGCATCCCGGGCCTGATGGCCATTGGTGGTGCGGGTCTGGTCTGGATCGCCTACAAGCTGCTGGCGCCGCACTCGGGCAACGAAGAGGCTCACAGCCCCATGGCCAGCACCTTCTGGGGAGCCATGAAGACCATCGTGATCGCCGACGCCTTGATGGGCGTTGACAACGTGCTCGGCGTCGCGGGCGCGGCCCACGGCAACTTCACGCTGGTGGTGATCGGCCTGCTGATCAGCGTCCCCATCGTGGTGTGGGGCAGCACTCTGGTGCTCAAGCTGGTGGAACGCTTCCCCATCATCATCTACCTGGGTGCTGGCGTGCTCGCTTACACAGCGGCCCACATGATCGTGAGCGAACCGCTGCTCGACGCGGTCTTCGACCCGAGCATGGTCAACCGCATCGTTACCTACACCGTGCTCGTCGTTGGTGTGCTGGCCGCAGGCTGGTGGACCACCCGCCGCGCGGCTGCCGCGTCCAGCCCTGCCTCCTCCACCTGAGCCCCAAGGAGAACGTCGATGGAAAAGATCGCTGTGTTCCTGAACGATGCCGCCCATGCGCAAAGCATGCTGGCCCCCTTGCTGCAGAGCTCGGGGCCCAGCCACTGGATCATGGTGGCCTGCCCGCCGACCCTCACGCGCCACATCGGGCGCTGGGTGTCGGGGCCGGCCAAGCAGCAGTGGCGTGAGCGCTGGTCCGCCGAACTGTTTGCCCAGGTGGAGCCCTTGCTCAAGGCGCAGCATGGCAGCCGGGTCGAGCGGATGCTGGCGAAGCGGCCGCTGTTCGAAGTGGCCACGCGGCTGGACAGCCGCTTGGGCAGCATCAAGGTGTTCGATGCACGGCGCCCGCGCATCGGCCGGCCGAACGAACCCCTGACGGCCGACGCCCCTGCCCACGAACTGAGCCGCTGGACCTATCCGGTGGCCGTTACCACCGGCCTGAGCGCGATGCTGGCCTTGGCCGACTGACAGGTCTGACAGGGGGCAGCGTCCACCCCCTGTGATAACGTGCCGCCCGGTACAGCCGGGAGTTGACCCCAGGACATGGGCACAGATTTGGTCGGGACGCTGAGCCTCGGTGCTTTGGCGCTGCTTGCGGCGGCGGCTTACATCGCGTGGGGTCTGCCGCGGCTTCGATCCCGTGTCGGCTTGGCTGTGTCGGGTCTGGCGGCCTGTGTGGGCGTGTCGGCCGCCGTCTTGTCAATGCCGAGCGCCCTTGCGTGGGCCGCAGGGTCCGCCGCCATCGCGCTGGCGTTCGGCCAGCTCGGGTTCTGGCTCGGCGGGCGCGGCACGGCGCGGCGTGTGCCAGCCGTTGGCAGGGCAGCGCCCCCGTCGCAATCACCCAGTACCGCTCCGGTGCAGCAGTTCCTTGGGCGCTACGCCGTCGAGCGCGAAGTGGGTCGTGGTGCGATGGGAGCGGTCTATGTTGGTCGTGATCCCAAGATCGGGCGCCAGGTGGCGATCAAGACCATGGCGCTGAGCAAAGAGTTTGCTGGCGATGAACTGGCCGAGGCCCGGCAGCGCTTCTTTCGCGAAGCCGAGACTGCGGGTCGCCTGCAGCACCCCGACATCGTCACCATCTTCGATGCAGGCGAAGACCAGGGCCTGGCTTTCATCGCCATGGAGCTGCTCAAGGGCGACAACCTCGAGACCTACGCGCAACCCAAGAACCTGCTGCCCGTCGTGACCGTGCTGAACACCGTCGCACGCGTTGCTGATGCGCTTGGCTATGCCCACAGCCAGGGCGTGGTGCATCGCGATGTGAAGCCGGCGAATGTGATGGTCGATCTTGTGGCCGACATGGTGAAGGTCACCGACTTCGGCATCGCCCGCATCACGGACTCGAGCCGCACCCGCACGGGCATGGTGCTGGGCACGCCCTCGTTCATGTCACCCGAGCAACTCGCTGGCCGCCGTGTGGATGGCCGCAGCGATCTCTACTCGCTGGGTGTGATGCTGTTCCAGTTGCTCACCGGTCGCTTGCCGCACCGGGCCGATTCCATGGCCGTGCTGATGCAGCAGATCGCCAACGAAGAGGCGCCTGATGTGCGCAGCCTGCGGCCCGACTTGCCGCCGGAGTTGGCGCGTGCCTTGGCGTCTCTGCTGGAGAAGCGCCCTGAAGCACGGCCTGCCAGTGGGCAGCAGCTCGCGACCGAACTGCGCCGCATTGCTCTGCAGATCGAGGCCTCGGGCCGAGCGCCTGCAGCACCACCGCCCTCGGCGGAACCCCCCGATTCCAGCGGATTCGCCGCGACCGTGAAAATGCGTCGCTCGGATACAGGGCACAATTCCGGTCTCTGATGGGTTTGAAAGCTCGATGAATCTCCCCGCGCTCGCCACAGCCATGTCGCTAGAGTTCTTCAGTGCCACGGACACCGGCCGCGCTCGCAACAACAACGAAGATTCGATCGCCGTGCACGAAGCGGCCGGCCTGGTTGTTCTGGCTGACGGCATGGGCGGCTACAACGCCGGCGAAGTGGCCAGCGGCATGGCCACCTCCTTCATCAAGACCGAACTCGGACGTTGGCTGCAAGAAGCCTCGGGCAATGCGTCGGACACCGACGTGCGCCGAGCGATGGACATCTGCGTCGACAACGCCAACCGCGCCATCTTCAACGCCGCCAATTCCAACCCGCAGTACGCCGGCATGGGCACCACGCTCGTGGTGGGTGCCTTCCGCGACGGCCGCCTGCTGATGGGCCACGTGGGCGATTCGCGGGGATATCGTTTCCGCGGCGGGCGTCTTGTGCAGATCACGCACGACCACTCGCTGTTGCAGGAGCAGATCGACTCTGGGCTCATCACGCCCGAGCAGGCGGCTTTCTCCACCAACAAGAACCTGGTCACCCGCGCAGTGGGGGTCGAAGACACCGTGCTGCTTGAGACCCACCTGCACGACATCATGCCGGGGGACATCTACCTGTTGTGCTCCGACGGCTTGTCCGACATGCTGGACGACGAGGGCATCGCGCAGGTGTTGCAGACGCACGACTCGCTGGAGGAGGCGGGTGCCGGGCTGATTGACGCGGCCAATGATGCGGGTGGAAAGGATAATATCGCGGTGGTGTTGGTGCGGGTGCGGGGCCAGAGCAGCCCACCCCGATCCTGGTGGCCGTTCCGGCGCTGAGTTCACACGACACCGCCATTTCGTCCCCATGAGGGGGCCAAGGGACAGAAGAGAGACTGAGGTCAAGCATGGGCAAGCTGGTCGTATCGCTCGACGGGGTGGTGATCAAGGAAGTGCAGATCACCAAGGACAAGACGACCCTCGGCCGCCGTCCTTACAACGACATCGTGATCGACAACCTGGCCGTCAGCGGCGAGCATGCCGTGCTGCAGATGGTGGGCACCGACGTCTTCATCGAAGATCTCAACAGCACCAACGGCACCTACATCAACGGCAAGGCCGTCAAGAAGCAGCTGCTCACCCACAACGACACAGTCGAGATCGGCAAGTACAAGATCAAGTACCTCGTGGACGACGGCACCGACTACGAGAAGACCATGATCATGAAGCAGGGCGCGCCCGCCCCTGCCAGCTACAGCCACGGCTTTGCCCACACCTCGGCCCAGGCCGGCCCGAACTCGGGTTTCGGTGGGCTGGGGCAGTCGGTGGCGCCCGGCACGATCAAGGTGCTGAACGGTGCCGCAGCCGGCCGTGAAGTCGCGCTGACCAAGGTCGTCACCACCGTCGGCAAACCGGGCGTGCAGGTGGCTTCCATCACCAAGCGGCCGGGCGGTTATGTCTTCGCCCACGTCGAAGGCGCCACCCGCCCCACCATCAACGGCAACCCGCTGGTGGGCGACACCTTGCATCTGAAGAACGGCGACGTGATCGAACTCGCCGGCACGCAGATGCAGTTCATCCAGGTCTGAGCCGCCCCGCCGGCGTGACGCTTTTCACGCCGAGCCCTTGCGCACGGTCGGGGCACGGCCGTTTCCCTGGGAAATGCGGCATTCGCATCTTGCGGCGGTGTGCTGGCGCGGTCAGCATTGCGAAGAAGCGCCGCTCTTGCGCTGACCCGTGGCCCTGCCCGCTCATCGACCCATGAAAATCCGCGTTCTCGGCTGCTCCGGCGCCATTGCCGAAGGCAGCCGAACCACTTCCTTTCTGATCGACCACGACGTGCTGGTCGATGCCGGAACGGGGGTGGGTGATCTGCCGCTGGAAGCCCTGGCGCAGATCGACCACATCCTGATCAGCCACTCGCACCTGGACCATGTGCTCGCCATCGGCCTGCTGGCCGACAGCGTGATGCGCTTGCGCGAATCGCACGGGCGCGGGCCGATCCAGGTTCATGCGCTGCCTGAAACCTTGCAGGCGCTTCGCACGCACATCTTCAATGGCGTGATATGGCCGGATTTCACCCGTCTGCCGACTGCGGACCGGCCAGCGCTGAAGTTCGTCCCGTTCGAACTGGGCGCGCGCCTGAACGTTGGCGGCAAGACCTTCGAGGTGCTCAGTGCGGCCCACACGGTGCCGGCCGTCGGCTTCGCCCTGCAGGGGCGAGAGGCCTGGTGGGTCTACACCGGAGACACCGGCCCCAACCCCGCCTTGTGGCGACGCCTCGCCACCATGAAGGTGGCGCACCTCGTGATCGAGACGGCTTTCGGCGACGACGAGCGTGAGCTGGCCTGCTTGAGCCAGCACCTGTGTCCGCAGAAGCTGGGCCTCGAATTGGCACAGCTCCAGGGCAGCGTCGACGTGGCCATCACTCACATCAAGCCAGGCGAAGTTGATGCCGTGATGACGGAGGTG